>JBEHXA010000288.1:0-9298 GCA_048498935.1 Myxococcota bacterium | reverse complement strand
GGCGTGCCGCACGCCAGCATCCGGCTCGAAGCGGTAAGCGTGCTCGATCATTCCCAGAGCGTCGGCTTCCGTTGCGCGCGCCAGACCGAGCAGGACATTGGAACGCAGCCACGGATCACCGCTGCTCAGCAGCTCGCGCAAGAGCGGAGTGAGCTCGGCGTCCTTGCGCGCCGACAGCGCCGCTACGGCAAGCAGCGAGCCGGCCGCGCCGTCGTGAATCAAGTCGAGCAACAGTGGCGTGGGCACCAGCTCGGCATCGGCAGGCTCGGAGGGCGCGATGGCGAGCGCCGAGCGCAGCGCCGCGTTGTTTTCGCGGGTCAGGCGCGCTGCCGTCACGAGCGCAGCCTCGCCCCGCCAAGCACCACGCGCCGCTGCCCGCACGATCACCGCATCTTGCGAGGCCAAGAGCTCCGGAGCGCGGCGGGGGTTCCAGACGACCTGGGCAAATGCCGCAGCCGCACGCTCGAGCGGCGCGCGCGAGGCGAGCAGGCTGGCTGCCAACGCTCGAGCAGCGCCGCCACCATCACCCAAACGCGCCTGTCGGAGCGCTAACGCCCGCAGCGCGAGCGCTCGAAGGTCGGGCTGCTGTAGCGCGCGCTCCAGCAGCTGCAGCGCCGCAGCTCCCGGCACGCGCGAAAGCCCGTAGAGCGCCAGGCCGGCGGTCTCGGAGCTGGCTAGCGCCTGCTCCAGCCTCGAGCTCGCAGACGCGCCGCCTCGCGCCAAGAGCTCCAGCAGTGCGCCTGCGCGATCACCTGCGTAGGCGGGCGTGAGCACGGCGGGAGCAGGAGCCCGCCCGTCGGTCCCCAAGAAGAGCTGTAGCGATAGCGCGCGCGTCGAGTCGCTGGCGGCCAGTTGCTCGAGCGCGGGGCCCGCGTCCGGAGCGCCGCTCTCGGCGAGGATCTGAGTGGCGGTGGCGACGAGCAGCGGCTGACGCTCCGAGCGCAACCAATGCCGAGAGAGCTCGAGCACCTCGGCCGACCCGAGCCGTCGCAGGGCCAGCGCGGCAGCGGCGCGCGCCTCGGGAGTGCCGCGGCGCACCACGTCGCGCAAAAAGCTCTCGGCGCGCCGATCGCCGAGCGCGCCGATCGTTTCGCACAAGTCTTTGGTGGGCGCGCCGGGCTGGCGCAGCAGCGGCGCGAGATCAGCCGGCGGGTTGGCGATCAGCGCATCCCGGGCAAGCTCGGCGGAGCGCCCCGGCTTACGCAGCGCTCGCCCCAGCGCGGCGAGCGCGAGTGCATCTCGGCTCTGCGACAGCGCGAGCGCGGCCGAGCTCCGCACCCAATCCGAGAGCGGCCCGTAATCGGCCTCTACGGGCGGTGAGGACATGGCGCGCACCAACGCCTCGCGCGCCACGGGCTTCGCGGCGTGCGGCGCGAGCGCGCGCACGGCAGCCAAGTGCTCTTCGGCGCCACGCGCTGCACCGCCCGGATCGAGCGCTTTGGAGAGCAACTCGAGAGCGCGCGGCGTATCGAAGGTGGCGAGGCGCGAGAAGGCGCGCAAGCGTTCAGCCGGGACGTCGCTGCGGAGCAGACGCTCCGCGGCCTGCACACCCAGCTCGCCGAGGAGCGGTGACCCCGCCCCGGCTTTGGCAGGAGCGGCGCCCCACGCTGCGACGCTCGACAGCGCACACAAGGCACCAACGCTCACGCCCAAGAGCCAAGGCGACCGCCGCTTCATGGCGCGCTGCTCGGTTTTGCCTTGTTCTTGAGCTTCGGCTTCGACTTCGGCTTGGGCGCCGCTTTCGCGCCGCGCTCGCGCGTGCCGAAGCCGACCCCACTCGCGGCCGCGCCAGGAAGCTTGGCCACGTCCTCGAAGCTCACGCTCTCGGCCAGGTCGTCGCGATACGCGAACTGCTGCAGCTGCTTGACGATCGCGCCGCTGCGCGCTTTCGCCACCGCTTCGGCGTCGGCCTTGTTCCCCTGCGCACGAACACCGACCTGCAGCACGGCCTGAGGCTTGCCGTGCATCAAGAGCGCCACCGCACGCAGCTGCTGCAGCGAAGCCGCGGTGAGCTCGGCCTCACGCGGGAACTTCTCGAACGTGAGGGGGCGAGCCAGCACGATCGCGCTGATCTTTTCGTCGAAGCGCGCGATGCCGACTCGCGGTTTTTCTTCCGGGCAACCGTCGAGGTCGTCCACGCCGTCGAAATTCTCCGGCTGTTCCGGGCACTTGTCTGCGGCGTCGTCGATTGTGTCGCCGTCCTTGTCCGGGCTGGGACAACCGGAAAGCTTCGGGTCGAGCCGCGCGATACCGGGCGCCTGTGGGCATGCATCCTTCGCATCCGGCACGCCGTCGCCATCGTCGTCGAGATCAGGACAGCCGTCTTGATCCTCGAAGCCATCGCGATCTTCGGCTTGCTTGGGGCACTTGTCGTCCGGATCGAACACGCCGTCCATATCCGGATCGCGCGGCGGGCAGCCGCGACGCTTGGGGTCGGGCGAGTCCGGGCCCGCTTCGCGCGGACACGCATCTTGCTTGTCCGCGATGCCGTCGTGATCGTCGTCGGGATCGAGGCAGCCGTCTTCGTCCTCGAAGCCGTCTGTGTCTTCCTTCTCGGCGGGGCACTTGTCGTCTTCGTCACCCACGCCGTCGTCGTCGTTGTCGAAATCGGGGCAGCCGTCGCTGTCCTGAAAGCCGTCTCGATCTTCGGCAAGCTCAGCGCACTCGTCCTTCGCGTCCTCGATGCCGTCTTGGTCGGAGTCGTAAAAGCGCGGGGCCCAACCAATCCCGAGCACGCCGCGTACGATCGGCACCCCGACGGCCGAGTTGAGCGGCGCCTCCACACCCGCCAAAATCGAAATCTCCGAAGGCGTGTAGCGAGCCACCGCCGCGATCACCGCTGGGCTGTCCGCGGCAGCGCCGAAGCTGGGGGTGAGCGCGATCGCGCCGTGCGTCTCCAACGCCCACGACCAGCGGCCCTGATCGTCCCAACCGAACGCCTGAGGCCGCACGAGCAACGCCGCGCCCCACGGCAGCGAGTGACCGAACGTCTGGTCCACGTAGGTCGTCTCCTCGCCCCGCACGCGGGCGCCCAGGGTGAGGCGTAGCCCGATGGCCACCAGGTTCAGCTCGGAGAGCAGGCGCAGCTCGCCCGTGGCAGTGCCCTCGGACACATAAGAGGTCGGGTCACCAGTCGGTAGCGACACTCGGGCTAGCGCCGCCAGCGCGAAGCCGCCCAGGTCTCCCGACGGCAACAGCACGGCCTTGGTAGAGAGCGCCACGTCGCCCAGGGCGGTCGTCGGCAGCGACGTCGCCCCGCTCACCTTGCCCTCGAGCGAGGTGCCACGCTGGTAGAGCACGCTCGGGAGTGACACGCCGAGCGCCACGCGGTCGCCCAGCCCGATGCCGAATAGGTAGTCGAGCGACAGTTGGTTCCGGACCGGCACCGCCACTTCGGCGCCGCTTTCGTCCTCGAGCACTACCGAGCGCTGCGCGTAGGAGGCGACCACCGCGACGTTCCAGTTCAGGGGCCCCGGGGCCTTGGCAGGCTCGGTGTACAGCAGGCCGGCCTCATCGGTCGGCAAGTCGAGCCGGCGCAGGTTCAGCGAGGGCACCTCATCGGCCGCCGCCAGCCGCGAGCCCAGCAAGACGCCCGCCAGAGCCACCACCGCCGAAGCGCGACGCCGCATGCGGCCGAGGTTAGCCAGCGGATCGGCGGCGGGGCCAGTGCTTTCGCGCCTATTATGGCGAGGCCGGGCCGCCCCACCCGACGGGCCTACCGATCGAAACTGGCCTCGTCTCCGGCCAGGACCAGAAGGTTGCACGCCCGGGCGGTTCGGCATATCGAGAATGCCACATGGACGCGATTCGCATCCGCGGTGGCCGCGCCCTCAGCGGAGCCATTCGCGTGAGCGGCGCCAAGAACGCCGCCCTCCCCATCCTCTGCGCCACCCTGCTGTCCGACGGGCAAAGCCGCCTGCGCAACGTGCCGGCCTTGCGTGACATCGAGACCACGGCCGCGCTGCTCCGCTACCTGGGCCGCCCCACCGACGTGGCCATGCCGGAAGTGCGGGTCCAGGCGCCCACCGGTCCGGTAAAGCCGGAAGCTCCTTACGACCTGGTGCGCCAGATGCGCGCCAGCGTGCTGGTGTTGGGCCCGCTCCTGGCGCGCTATGGCTCAGCCAAGGTGTCGCTGCCGGGTGGCTGCGCCATCGGGGCTCGACCGGTCGACCAACACCTGCAAGGGCTCGAGGCGCTGGGCGCCAAGATCGAGGTCGAGCACGGGTTCATCATCGCTGAAGCGCCGAAAGGCCTGCGCGGCGCCGAGGTCGTCTTCGACATGCAGACGGTCGGCGGCACCGAAAACCTGATGATGGCGGCGGCGCTAGCCAAGGGCCGCACCACGCTGGTCAACTCAGCTTGCGAGCCGGAGATCGAAGAGCTCGGGCGGGTGCTGAACAAGATGGGCGCCAAGGTCGAAGGCGCCGGCACCTCCACCATTCACATTCAGGGCAAGAGCGAGCTCGAGCCGTTCGATCACGCGGTCATCGCCGATCGCATCGAAGCCGGCACGTTCATGGCCGCCGTGGGCCTGGCCGGCGGCGACGTGCTCTTGGAAAACGCTCCGCTGGAAGATTTGGAGCCGGTCGTGGTCAAGCTGCGCAAAGCTGGGATCGAGATCGAGCGCGAAGGTGAGCACGTGCGCGTGCGTCGCCTCGGCACCCTGCGCGGCGTGGACGTGAACACCGCGCCTCACCCGGGCTTTCCCACCGACATGCAGGCGCAGCTGATGGCGCTGTGCTGTCTGGCGCGCGGCGAGAGCGTGCTCACGGAAAACGTCTTCGAGAATCGCTTCATGCACGTACCCGAGCTGATCCGCATGGGCGCGCACATCGAGACGCGCGGCAACGTCGCCATCGTGCGCGGTGTAGAGATGCTGTCGGGCGCCTCGGTGATGGCTACCGACCTGCGCGCCAGCGCGTCGCTGGTCATGGCGGGCCTGGTTGCGGAAGGTGAAACCGTCGTGCGCCGCGTCTATCACCTGGATCGCGGCTACGAGCACATCGAGCACAAGCTGGCCGGCGCCGGCGCCGACATCCAGCGCATCGCGCTCGAGAGCGAGGAGCCGTGAAGGGTCCGCTCACCATCGCGATCCCGAAGGGCCGCGTCGTCAAAGTACTGTCGCCGCTGTTCGCGGCGGCCGGGCTCGACACCGCCGCGCTCGCGGACGACGATCGTCGCCTGGTCCGCGAAAGCCGCGACGGTTCGCTGCGCTTTTTGCTGCTCAAGCCGGACGACGTGCCCACCTACGTAGAGTACGGCGCAGCCGACCTGGGCGTGAGCGGCCGCGACGTGCTGCGCGAGCGGCGCTGCGATCTCTATCAGCCGCTCGATCTCGGCATCGGCAAATGTCGCATGGTGGTAGCCGCTCCGG
Source organism: Myxococcota bacterium (assembly GCA_048498935.1). Classification (GTDB taxonomy): domain Bacteria; phylum Myxococcota_A; class Polyangia; order Polyangiales; family Polyangiaceae; genus PMG-095. The sequence continues at coordinate 3,924 of JBEHXA010000288.1, read as the reverse complement.
CCGGAGCCGTGCTGCCGGACGTGCCGCGCATCGCCACCAAGTTTCCGCACATCGCGACCGAGCACTACGCGGCGCGCGGGGTGCAGGCCGAAATCATCTACGTCGGCGGCTCGGTAGAGCTCGCGCCGATCGTCGGGCTGGCTGACGCCATCGTCGACCTCGTCGAGTCCGGGGCGACGCTGCGCGAAAATGGGCTGCTCGAGGTAGAGACGATTTTCGACGTGTCTTCCGTGCTGGTCGCCAACCGCTCGCTCTACAAGCTGCGTCACGCAGAAATCCAGCCGCTGGTCGAGCGCCTGCGCGCCGCGATCGGTACGCGCTAACCGCAACCACGCCGTAAAACACGGCGCCCACGCGCCGCCGCCTGCGCGACAAACTCGCCACGCTTGCCGTCGAGGCAGCGCAGCCCTACGCCAGCTTTTGGGTGCCCCCATGAAATGGCAGCGCGGCTACCAAAGTGACGACGTCGAGGACAATCGCGGGCGCTCCGCCGGGCTGGGCGGCGGCGGCGGCGGCATGCTCGGTCCAGCGCTGGCCATCGGCTCGCGCTTCGGCCTACCGGGCATCGTGATCGCGCTCCTGGCGGTGTTCGTTTTGCCGCGCTTCCTGGGCGGCGGCGCGCAATCGCTGTCAGGCGAAGCGCCGGGACAAACGCGCGCCGTTTCGAACGAGCAGGTGCAGTTCGTGTCGTTCGTGTTCGACGACGCGCAGCGCAGCTGGGCCCAGCTGCTCGCGAGCGGTCCGGCTCCGTACCGCAAGGCGAAGCTGGTGCTGTTCACGGATCGCACACCGTCCGGCTGCGGCAACAACAGCGCAGCGGTCGGACCCTTCTATTGTCCCCCCGATCAGAAGGTGTACATCGACCTCAGCTTTTACCAAGAACTGGCCCGCCGTTTCGGAGCACCCGGCGACTTCGCGCAAGCCTACGTGATCGCGCACGAGGTGGGTCACCACGTGCAAAACCTACTCGGCATCGAACGGCGCGTCCGCGCGTCCGGTGGCCCCACGGAGGGCGAGAACAGCAACTCGGTCAAGCTCGAGCTACAAGCCGATTGCTTCGCCGGCATCTGGGCGCACTCGACCGAACGGCGCGACTTGCTCGAGCAAGGCGACATCGAAGAAGGCCTCAAGGCAGCTTCGGCAGTCGGCGACGACACACTGCAAAAGCAAGCCACCGGCACGGTACGCCCTGAAAGCTGGACCCACGGCTCCGCCGCCCAGCGCGCCAGCTGGTTCAAACGTGGCCTGAAAGAAGGCACCGTCCAAGCCTGCGACACCTTCGGCGGCCGGCTCTAACTCACCGAGCTGCGCTTCGACGCCTTCCCACGCCGCGTTGCGCCAACCGATTCGTGCCGTGACGCGTCTTACGCCTTGCGGCACGCACTTGCTGCTAGCTCTGCGCTGCTGCGCGCACGATCGCACCATGCAAAAGCGTGACGGGGCGTGACGCAGCGCCGATGGTAAGTCGTCGCTAGTCGGTCAGGTTGAGGGCATGCACCTGCGCTCCATCTCTGGCTACGCGCGCGAGCTGAAACCACTGCTTCCCCCCGGCAGCTTCGCGCCTGCACCGCTGCGTCTGCTCTGGCTACCCGTTCACGCCGCCGTCATCGCGGTTTCGATTTCGCTCCTCGCCGGAGGCGTGGCCTGGCCGCTGCGCCCACTCCTCTCTCTACCGATTGGGGCTAGCTTCGCAGGCCTCACCTTCCTCGCTCATGAAGCGCTCCACGGCGCGGTAGTGCGCGGGCGCGCCACCCGCCGACTCATCGGATGGCTGGGCTTTCTGCCATTTGCAGTGTCGCCGCGGCTCTGGGAGGCGTGGCACAACCGCGAGCACCACAACCACACCAACGACCCCAGCCGCGATCCGGATGCGTATCCCACCTTGGAGCAGTACCGGCAGAGCGTGGGGGTGCGGGCCAGCACGGAGCTCGCGCTCGGGCGCAAGCGACTGCGCGGATTGGTGAGCCTGCTCATCGGCTTTTCGGTGCAAAGCACACACCAGCTCCTGGACGCGCGCTCACGTCGGATGCTTTCGCCGCGCGAGCACCTGAAGGCGCTCTTCGAAAGCGCGCTCGCCGCCGCGCTTTCGGTTGCGCTCGCCTTCGCGGTCGGCCCTGCGGTGTTCGTGTTCGCCTTCGTGCTGCCGCTAATCCTGGCCAACAGCGTGATCATGAGCATGATCCTCACGAACCACAGCCTCAGCCCGCACACGAACGAAAACGATCCGCTGGTCAACTCGCTCACGGTCACGGGCCCGCGCTGGTTCGAGCTCGTGACGCTCGGCTTCGGGTTCCACGTCGAGCACCACCTGTTTCCCGCGATGAGCGGCCGCCACGCTGCGCGCCTCAGCCAGCTCCTCAAAGCGCGATTTCCGGACCGTTACCAGGCGGTGCCGTTACCCAAAGCCTTGCGCGCCCTCTATCGCTCACCGCGCGTGTACGACACGCCGACCACGCTCGTCGATCCGCAGACTGGCGAACGCTGGCAAACGCTCACTCCGAAGCCGGCGTGAGCTGAGCTTCCGCGCGCAACGTTGTCGCTCCGGCATCGGAGGTCGCGGGAGCCGAGTCGGCGCAGCAACGGAAACCGATGAAGTAGTACTTGAAGTCGGGCGGATGGCTCGTCGTCACCGGGCGACACGCATTGCGAACGTGCCCCCACGCTCCGCCCTTGAGCGCTGCCACCCCCGAACGTCGCTGCTTGCGCTCCTGGTCGGCTCGTACCCATTCGTCGACGTTGCCCGTCAGGTCGAAGACACCGAACCCGCTCTTGCAATCCGGACGCGCACCGCTCGGCAGGCTGCGGTCCAGCCGCTCGAGCTCAGCGCGCTGAATCTCCGGATCGAGCGAGTAAACGCGCGCGAGATTCGGGTCGACCCATTTGTTGTCGAAGTTGCAGGCGCTCGCCGAACGACGGTAGCCGTAAGGAAACGGCGTCTCGTCTGGACCCTCGCAGGCCGCGACCCATTCGCTCTCGCGGCACAAGCGCTTGCCGACCTTTTCGCAGCTCTGCTCTGCATCGTAAAAGCTCGCCATCACGGGGGGCTTTGCGCCTCGCTGGTTCGGGAATTCGAACTCGTCGATGCAATAGTTCAGCGCCACGCGCGGCTCGCTGCATTTGCCCGGCCCCTCCTCGAAGGCGTGGCAAATCGTGATGCGATTGGGCTGGTCGTACTCCTTGCGCACGCACTTCCGCTCGAGCTTCGGGCAAAACGAAGCCACGACGTGCTGCATCCCAGTCGGACATGCCGCCGCCGGCGTGGCTACTTCGCTCTGCGCGGTTCCGCTCTGCGCGGTTCCGCCCTGCGCGGTTCCGCCCTGCGCGGTTCCGCCCTGCGCCGCCACGCCGCTGGCTGACGTTCCCGCGCTCGGCGTCGCTACCGATTGCGCGACAGGCGGCGCTGCCGTGACGCGCGGTCGCGCAGAGCATGCGAAAACCACGACAACAGCGAGCCCCAGCCACGACTCACGACGGCGAATCCAGAACAAGGTGCGGCAGCATACGCTTGAGACCGCGCGGGCCAATCCCCTTCACGCGTAGCAGGTCGGTCACTTGGCGGAAGCGCTTGAGCTTGGTTCGCAGCGCCACGATAGCCTCCGCGCGCTTCGCCCCGACGCCGGGCAGTCGGGTGAGCTCCTGGGCCGAAGCCAGGTTGAGAATCACCTTACCGTCGGGTGTCACACCCGGCCCGATGCTCGGCGCGGCCTCGACGGGAGCGCTCGAAGGTGCTGCCGCGGACGGAGTTGCTTGCGCCGCCACTGGAGGTGCCTCTGTCGCGGAAATCGCCGATGCAGCCGGCGAGCGCGCCGAAGCCTCCGGCGCTGGCGCAGCGGTCGGATTGAGCCAGTCGGTCCCCAGCGCATCTACTAAAGAGCGCGAGCCATCCGGCAATGGCTGGCCCGGCTTGGCGTAGGTGGTCGCGAC
>JBEHXA010000287.1:0-9357 GCA_048498935.1 Myxococcota bacterium | reverse complement strand
CACGAAATGAGAGAAGGGGCGGCGTTTGCCGCCCATTCTCTCATTTTGTCTGGGTTTGTTCTTGGCGCTGCGCTTCGAGGTAACCTCCTGCAGCTCTCGCTACCGGTGAGCTCATCGGTGCCCGTCCTGCCGGTTTTATGGGCCTGCTCTCGATCGCGATCGTGATCTGGTCGTGCCAAGGTCGGGTGAGCGAGTTCCAGGCTCGCACGCAAGCGCGCGAGCCATCGCCTGGCCAGCTTCTCGGCGCCAGCTGCCCCCCAACCAGAGAAGGGTTGAACCCTCGTGCCTGGCACCGTAATTGCTCTCGCCAGGTCGAGGTGAGCATGAACGGGCTAAAGATCCTGATTGTCGATGACCAGCCGGCCGTGCTGGCTGCGCTCGAGCTGCTCTTCGACGTGCACGGGCTCGAAACGCTGACCGCGAAGACCCCGGCAGAAGCCCTGGCGGCCGTGAAGTCAGAAGAGCTGGGCGTCGTGCTCCAGGATATGAACTTTCACCGCGACGCGACGAGCGGTGAGGAGGGCGAGGCCTTGCTGCACGCCATCCGCAAGCTGGATCCGGAGCTGCCGGTGGTGTTGATGACGGCGTTTCAGTCGCTGGAGGCGGCCGTCCGCTTGGTCCGCGCTGGAGCGAGCGACTACATCGCCAAGCCCTGGGACGACGACAAGCTCGTGGCCACGATCAAGAACCTGATCCGGCTACGCGAGCTGTCGCAGGAGAACCTGCGCCTGCGCGCCAGCTCCAACCGGGCGCGCGCCGGCCTGGCGAGCGAGCACGACCTGTGCGGGCTGGTCTACGCCAGCGCGGCCATGCACGAGGTCGTCCGCCTCGCGGCCAAGGTGGCGCCCTCAGAAGCGGCCGTCCTGGTCACCGGACCGAACGGCTCGGGCAAGGAGCGCGTCGCCCAGATCGTGCAGGCCAACTCGCGCCGCAAGGGCAAGCCGTTCGTCAAGGTGAACGCCGGCGGCCTGCCGGACGAGCTGCTCGAGGCCGAGCTGTTCGGAGCCGAGGCAGGCGCTTACACGGGCGCCAAAAAGCTGCGCATCGGCCGCTTCGAAGAGGCCGACGGCGGCACGCTGTTCCTCGACGAAATCGGCAACCTCTCCAGCATGGGGCAAATGAAGCTGCTCCGCGTGCTGCAGACCGGCGAGTTTCAGCGCCTGGGCAGCAACACCACACGCCGGGTGGACGTGCGCCTGATCAGCGCCACCAACGCCGATTTGCCGCGAGCGATCGCCCAAGGCTCGTTTCGCGAAGACCTGTACTTTCGGCTCAACGTGATCGAGCTCGCCATCCCGGCGCTGCGCGATCGAGCCGACGACGTGCTCCCGCTCGCCGATCATCTGCTCGCAGGTCACCAGGCAGCCGCAGGCCAAGGCTACGAGCTCGACGCCAGCGCGCGCCGCGCGCTCGTGGATCACGAGTGGCCCGGCAACGTACGCGAGCTCGAAAATCGCATCCAGCGCGCCACCTTGGTGTGCCACGCGCCGGTCATCACCGCAGCCGACCTGGGGCTGAGCCCCGGCGCACAAGCCGCGCCGGTACCTAGTCAGCCCACCGCGCCTAGCGCACCGATCCCCAACGCCAAGGGCGCCACCGACGCCGAACGCGCCGAGCTGGAGCGCATTTTGGTGGAGAGCGGCGGCGTCGTGTCGACCGCGGCCGCGCTCTTGGGAGTGAGCCGCCAGGCGCTGTATCGCCGTATGGATCGCCTGGGCGTGGAGCTCGAGCGGCGCCCGAAGAGCTGACCATGGCTGCCGTCTCGCCGCTCGGCTGGCTGACTGTGCTGCTCCCGGTGCTGCTGCTCGTGGCCATGTGGCTGCAGCGCCGCTCCCTGCTCGGTGAGCGCGACCACCTGAAGCATGCGGCCGAGGTCGAAAGAGCGGAGCGCGACGAGCAAACACGGCTACTGCAAGCCGTGGTCGAGAACGCGCCCATGGCCATCGTGGTCTACGGCGATACCGGCAAAATCGCCTATTCGAACGCGCAGGCGCGCGACCTGTTCGCCGAGGGCGAGCCACTCCAAAGCGAGAACTTTCTGCGGCTGATCCAGCACGCTCCCGACGGTCTGAAGCAGGCGCTGGTGCGCGACGGCGACGGTCTCTTCACGGTGGACGCTGCCGGCCAGAACGAGACCTACGCCTTGAGTCGCAGGTTTTTCGGGCTGGCAGGCGATCGCCACACGCTGTTGATGGTCAAAGAGCTCACTCCGGAGCTGGGTCGGCAAGAGATCGACGTCTGGAAGAACGTCATCCGCATCATCAATCACGAGCTCAACAACTCGCTCGCGCCGATTTCGTCGATGGTGCACTCGGCCCGGCTGATCGCCAAAAGCCCCGAGCAGCTCGGCAAGCTAGAGCGCGTCTTCGATACGATCGAAGAGCGCACCCGGCACCTGAACGCCTTTCTGGAAGGCTACGCGCGCTTTGCGCGGCTCCCCAAGCCGCGGCTCGATGCCGTGGCCTGGCAGCCCTTCCTGGACGGGCTGCAAGCCTTGTTTCCTCAAGCGCGCGTCGGTGCCGCCCCGAGCCTGGAGGGTTGGTTCGACGCCGGGCAAATTCAGCAAGTGCTCATCAACCTGCTCAAGAACGCCAGTGAGGCGAACAGCCCAGCCGAGGCGATCGAGCTGCTGGTCGAGATGGCGCCCGACGGCGCTGCCACCGTGACGGTCGCGGACCGCGGCAGCGGCATGACCGATGACGTGCTCCGGAGTTCACTGGTGCCCTTCTTCTCGACCAAGGAGCGGGGCACCGGCCTCGGCCTCGCGCTATGCAAGGAGATCGTGGAGGCGCACCGCGGCAAGCTCCGGCTGGCGCGGCGCGACGGCGGCGGCATCGAGGTGAGCTGCTGGCTCCCCGGCAAGGCGACCGTGATCGCTCCTCGCACCGGGCGCTTGACCCTGACTCGGGCCTGACGCGTCCGGCTCGGACGCTGCGAGCGCGACACTCGTCCGGACAGATGTCCGCGTGACCGGTCGCTACTTATCGAAAGGCGTAGCCGACGCCGACCGTGATGACTGGCCCGCTACGAAACAGGATGTCGAACGCCTGCTCGTCTTCCGCATTGGGCGTACCTTCCACCACTTCCACGTTGTCGTGGTTGAGAAGGCGGGCATAGCCGACGCTGCCAATCAGGCTGAAACCGGCGCGATGAATGTAATCGATGCCGACCACGCCTTGCGCGAAGTAGGAATCCCGAATGTTCAGCGTGATCGGGTTGCGGTCCGGCTCGCCTTGCTTGCTCGTGTCGTAAACGAAATCGTCGATACCCGTGCTGGCCATGAAACCGACGCCCAAAAACGGCGTGACTGGACCGGTCAGGAGATTGTAGCGAGTCCGCACGCCGACTTTTCCGCCGACGAGCGAGACGCCCGCCCCCAAATCGAACGACAGGTGCGGATGCGCGTGGAAGGTGAGCACCGGGCCGAACCCCGCCAAGCCGTTCCAGCCCACTTCGCCGGTGAGCACCAGTCGGCGCTCGGCGCGCCGCGGTAGCGAAGCGCGCTTGTCGGGGCGCGCCGCAGGCGAGACAGCGGCTGGTGCAGGCGCGGCGGGAGGCGCCTGGGTGGCTGCCGGCGCCGTCGCGGTAACCGGCGTGGGCTGCGCGGGCGCGGGCGCCGAGCTCGGCACGGGAGCCGCGACCGGCGCGTCGGGATAGGGGGTTTCGAGCGTGTCCGGAGGAGCCAGCTCCTGGCCACGCGCTACCGAGCCCACGACCAGCGGAGCAAGAACGACTCCGAACAGGTGACGGTGAGCGCTGAGCATTCGAGGGAGGGAAAGCATGAGTCGGGCCAAAATCAGAATTGCCACGTGAGTGAGCCACCCACATCCGAGCCGACCGCCTCTGGAGCGAAGCTCACGCGCGGCGCGCTCGCTGGTGCTGGCGACTCGGGCGCCACGTCCGGTCGCTGCGCTTGCGGTAGGTTGGGGTGATCGAGCTCGTGCAGGAACAAGCCGGTGATGAGGAGCGCCGCCGCGCCAACCGCACTGGCTGTCGCGGCGGCACGGTAGCGATTGCGATCGGAAATCGCCGCATTGTAAGAGGCCAGGTCGGCGCTGCTCACGTTGTTCTCCTTCGAATTCGACAGGAACGTCTCGGCCTGATTCTCGGAGCGCACCGCGAAGGCGCCCAGGACGATGCCAGCGCTGAGCGTCGCCGCGCTGCCGATGAACATGCCGCGTGCAATGCGACGCTGCGACGTCGGGAAGAGCGTGACTGATTCGGCGTGCGCAGCTCCCCGCACCAAGGTGAAATCGCGTCGCGCGAGATCGTAGCCATTTTTCCCCACTGCGAGTTGGTGGCGCCCACTCGGCAGCTCGAGCAGCAGGCGCTCTCCCCCTTGCCCGACGTACACGCCGTCGACGAACACGTCGGCGCCCGTCGGGGCCCATACGTAAAGCGCAGCAGGGCGCTCGCTCAGGCGCAGCTCGGAGAGGATGAGCTCACCCGACACGGCAGTCACGGCGCGCTCGCTCGGGAAAAAGCCTGGAGCTTGCACGAGAGCTCGGTGAGGCCCCGGCGCAACCTCGCGAATCAGCGGAGACGGTGCCAGTGGGGCTCCGTCCAGGCTGATCTTGGCGCCCGGAGCGTCGCTCACGATCATGAGGCGCGTCGGGCGTGGCTCGGCTGCAGCGGGAACAGGCACCGACGCTGGCGCGCGCGCGGCGAGCAGCGGCTCGAGCTGCGCGAGCGCTAGGCTGGCGTCTTCGCGACGCGGGCCGTGCGGCTCTTGCTCCAGGTAGCGGCGGAACAGCGTGATGGCGCGTTGCAGGTACTGCGTCTGATTGTCGCGGAAATATTGCTTCTTCTGCGCCTGTGCGAGCGAGAACGCGATGGCTGGGAGCGGCGTGATCTCGTAGGCGAGGTCGAGCGCCTGGATGGCGGCGAGGTAGTCACCAGCCGCGTAGGCGCTGGCACCAGCGCGGAACGAGTCTTTGGCGCGCTCCAGATCTGGATCTTGCGCTAGGGCCGGGCGCGCCAGCGCGAGCCAGCAGAACGCGATGAGCCAGCTGCGCTTCATGGCAGGAGCTGAGCCTTCCAAAACCACAAACCATCCGCGTCCGCGGCCGCCATGTCCTCGAGGCCGTCTCCGTCGAGATCCAAGACCGCGACTGCTCGTGCTTCGTTGAGCCGCGTGATCGGCCGAGGGTCTTCGAACCCGCGCTTGCTGCCAGAGAGCGGGTCGACCCGCCACAGACCACCACTCGTCACCAGCGCCAGACTCGGGCGAGGTCCAGCGAACATCGCGACGGCGCGCAGCTCGCCGTCCGCCGATGTGAGCCGCGAGGACTCCGCCTGATCGAAGTGACCGGCGCCGTCGTTCCAAAGCACGCGGAGCTCGCCGTCTTCGCCTTCACCGCCGAGCAGAACCAACCAGTCGACCCAGCCGTCGTCGTCGAGGTCGCGGGCTACCAGCGTGCGTGACAGACAAGGGCGATCGAAGATGAGCGTGCTCGGGCTCGCGAGTCGGGGCGTGCTCCCCGCAGCGTCCACATCGAAGACGAACAGGCCGCAATGCGCGTCGTCGTCGGCCGGCATGAGCCAACCCACTTCGTCACGACCGTCGCGCTCGAGGTCCGCGCTGGCAGCGGTGACGGTCACCTGAACGCCTGGCGGCTTGCCACGCCCGGCGCTCAACGCCGCAGGCAGGTCCCCCTCGAGTCGGAGGGGAGTCCCCTTACCCTGATCGATGCCCGGAACCAGCCAAAAACTGGGCTCAATGCCCTCCGCCAGGTAAGGAGTCGCGAGCGCAACCACGTCGGACGCGTGCGGAGCGCTGAAGGCGCCGTGGGCGACCTCGAGCGCCGCGTAGTTCGTCAGCGCTCCATCTTGCGCAAAGCTGACGAGATCGAAGGGTGCGAAGGGCAAGCGATCCGGGCTGCCCACGAGTAGCGTCAACAAGCCGCTGGGCCCCTCGGTCGACGCCACCACCAAGTTGCCGATGCCGCCGTCGTGAAACGCGCTCAGCTGTTTGGCGTTTGCGACTTGGGCAACCTGGACCGGTGGCAGAGGTGCGCCACCGAGCTGACCGAACGCAATGCGCAGCGCATCGAGCCCCGGGCGTGCGGGGTTGCGCTCGATGAACGCGATATCACCGACTTGGTCACCGTCGAAATCGTCGGCCGCCAAGAAAGGCACGCTCGAGCGCGCCTCGATCTGGGAAGGAACCAAATACGACGTACCGGTGCCACCGTAGAACGCGATGCGGGGTCCGCCCTCCGAGGCCGCCACGATGTCAGGTCGACCGTCGCCGTTCAGATCCGCGATGCGGGCGTTAGTCCAAGGTGCGTTTTGGTTGGTCTCGGGCAAGTTGAAGAGGCGCGTGCCCTGAAGCAAGCCCTGGCGGGTGGTGATCACGGCGCTCGGAAACACGAAATCGGCGAAACCATCGCCGGTCACGTCGCCGATCGCGAGCGGCATGCCGGTGCCCTCGGGGCGACGCACCGGGTCGATGCCGTCGATAAGGTCGAGCTTCTCCGCGTGCTCAGCGATGCCGACACTGTCGCCCCAAGCGACGAACGCCGACTGCTCGGCTCCGATCGTCACATCGAGCTGCCCGTCACCGTTCACGTCTCCCACCACTGGAATTGCGTCGATGCGCGCGCCGTCCGGGAGCTCGATGCGGTGCTCGATCGGATGCTCGCGCCAGACCGGGTACTCTTCTGCGAGCGTGCACAGGTCGTAGAAGCGCACGAAGCTTTCGCCGCGAAACGCCAGCAGCAGCTCCCGGCAAGGCGAAGCGTCACCCTCGATCAAGTCTGCCGAGATCGGGTCGCCCACGAGCTCGTCGAGCTCTTCGATGACTGGCACCACGAGGGTAAGCTTGTCTTTCGACAAACTGGGAAGGAAGAGGCCGCGCTCGGAACCAATGGTCGTCAGCACCGCGAGCGCAGTCGAATCCGACACCAACGTGTCGCGCACACTCACCATGCGAATCGGCCCGTCCTCCAGGCGATACGTGCTGAACGTACTGGGTACCCAAGCGCGATCCCGCCGGCCCGGCAGCACGCCAATCCTCAGGTTCGAAAAGAGCAGGTCGTCGCTCGCGTCGCCGTCGAGGCGAGCGATCTTGGGTCGCGTGGTTTGCTTGGGGAAGAGGCGCGTCCCACCCAGCTCGCCATCCTCAAAATAGTGCAGACGAAACCGGGCCTGCTGATACGCGTTGAGGCTCTCGGAGCTCATCAGGTCGGCGCGACCGTCGCCGTCGAAATCGACGCTGGCGAGCCAATCCACGTCACCCACATCGAACGGCCCTTCGCGCCGGTAGTCCCCGCTCGCCCTGCGGCACACGCCCTGGGCGTCGCAGCCCCAGCCCGTCGGACACTCGGGCACGCTGCCGTCGCTGCGCGGACGACAGTCCAAGTGACACTCGGCGTCGGTTCCCGGCGGACGACACGCGAGCCCGTCCCGGTCGAACACGTCGCAGTCCTCCTTGCCCTCGATCACCTTGTTGCCGCAGCTGTTGAGCTGGATATCGGGCAGATTTTTGCACGCGCCCAGGCAACACAGGAACGCGGCCAATAGGGCGCGCCGCATCATCGAAACGGATTCTCCAAATCCTGCGGGATCGCGGCGGCGCTCGAGGGCGCCTTCTTCTTCGGCTCGCTACGGCGCGCAGCAGCTGGCGCCGACGCCGGCGCTGCGGAAAGCGAAGGTGTCGGAGCGGGCTCGGCTGTCTCGACCCGCGCGTCCACCGCCGAGGGGACAGGCGCGGCCGCGGAAGGCGCCGCGACGGCAGGTTCCGCGCTGGCGCTCGCCAGCAGCGGCTCGGCCTGCGGAGCCGGCGCCGACGCCGGACCCGGTCGCAGCACCACGACCGCGAGCGCCGCCCCGAGCACCACGAGTGCCGCTCCGAAGGGCCAGAGCGGCCGGGTCTTGGCATTGGCCGAAGCAGTGGACGCGAGCGACTCGGTCGGGCCAGCCTGCTCGAGCCAGGTGTCGGGTCCGTCGGACTGCGCCGGGAACGCGGGCTGCTCGGGCTTGGGCAGATGCAGCGGCCCGGCGGCGAGCGTCACGCCGGCAGCACGCGCGGCGTCGCACAACGCGCGCAGCGCCGCGCCAGCGCTGGCAGGTCGCTTCTCGGGATCCTTGTCGAGCATGCTCAGGATCGGCGCGTCGAGCAGCGAAGGCAGGTCGGGCGCTGCTTCGCTCGGGCGCGGTGCCTCTTGAATGATGTGAGCCATCAAGACTGCCACCGTGGTGTCGCCCGTAAAAGGCAGCCGCCCTACGAGCAGCTCGTAGGCCAGCACGCCGAGCGCATAAACATCCGAGCGCTTGTCGACGCGCTCGCCGCGCGCCTGCTCGGGAGACATGTAGAGCGGCGTGCCGATCGGCGTGCCGCTGACGGTGTGCACCGGCGAGTCCCCGAGCAGCTTGGCCATGCCGAAGTCGAGCAACTTGGGCACCGTTTCGCCGCTGCCGTCCCAAGCCAGAAAGATGTTCTGCGGCTTGAGGTCGCGATGCACGATACCGGCAGCATGCGCCAGATCCAGCGCTTCAGCGATGGGTAGGAGGAGCTGCAGCGTGGTCGATACGTCCACGCGACCATGCAGCTTGAGCCAGCGGTCGAGTGGCACGCCGTCGAGCAGATCCATCACGTAGAAGTGACGCCCGTCTTGTAGCTGGCCGAACGAGAACACATCGATGATGTGGCGGTTGCGGATCTGATTGACGGCCTGCGCTTCGGAGATGAACCTGAGCGCGGCGTCCGAATCCCTGGCGGCGGCCCGGTGCAACACCTTCACGGCAGCGCGACGCTTGAGCAGCGGGTGCTCAGCCTCGTAGACGGCACCGAAGCCGCCTTCACCGAGCTTGCGCAAGAGCCGATACTCCCCCGCCATGCGTCCGACGCTGTCCGGGCGGCGGGAAGGGCTGTTCGAAGTGCGCGCCATCGTGGTCGCGGGCGACGATACCACGCCGCTCCGCGACCACGAGGCTCCGCCCTGGCTAGCGCCGGAATCGGATGCTGACGCGTAGAGCGGTTGCGGCAGGCCTGCCATCTCGGTCTAGCCCCGGGGTGAAGCGTTTGCTCGCCATGCAAGCCCGTGCTGCGCCCCCGAACCCCTGAGCAGGGGGTGACTCGGAGAGGAGCTGCACGGCGCTCACGGCGCCGCTCTTGGCCAGCGTGACCAGCACGGTCGCGGTGGCAGTGTCGTCACGAGCACCGGCTGGAAAGTAGCCGTGACAGGGGTCACTCTCGCCCAACGAGGGCTTGCGCGAGAGGTCGGAGGCTGGGATTAGCCCGTCGCCCGGCCGTGACGGTGCTGCCGCGCTCGGTGGTCCAGGAGCCGGGAGCGCCGCCCGGGGCGCGCCCACCTGGGCCTTGCCTCCGATCGCCACCACGCCGGAGCCGAAGCC
>JBEHXA010000286.1:0-9397 GCA_048498935.1 Myxococcota bacterium | reverse complement strand
CGCGCTCATTTGTGGCTCGCACCGCGATGTCGCGCTCGCGCTGCTATCGGGTCGAGCAGACGTGGGGCTGATCAGCGTGGCCTGGGCGGCGCGGGTGGGGCTCGACTGTTTGGCGCTCGCCGACGAGGACTACGGCGTGGACCTCGCCGAGAGTGAGGTTTCGACGCCCGCAGGGGCAGCGCTCCTTGCGGCTCTTCGCAATCGGAAATTGCGCCGGTCGCTCGGGGCCGCTGCGGGCTACGACACCTCGAGAATGGGTGAGCTGGTGCGCGGGCACGGGCTCGGCTAGACGGGGAGGATGTTCGAGCCGCCGACCAAACGCTACGAGGGATACATCTTCGACTGCGACGGCACGCTGGCTGATTCGATGGTGGTACACCACCAAGCTTGGCTTTCTGCGTTGAAGCAGCACGGGGCCACGTTCGAGTTCGGTTGGGAGCTGTTCACGAGTCGGGCTGGGATGAGCTTGCCGAAGACCGTAGAAGCCCTCAATGCGCAGTTCGGGTTGCGGCTCGACCCGGACGCGGTGACGGAGTCCCAGCGAGTCGCGTACGAGCATTACCTACCCACGGTGGAGGCGCTCGAGCCGGTGGTCGCGCTGGCGCGCGAGGTAGCCCCCGGTGCTCGTCTCGCCGTCGCGTCGGGTGGTGAACGCGGGATCGTCCTGCGCACGCTCGAGCTCATCGGGGTGGCCGAGTTATTTCCAGTCGTCGTGACGGCCGAGCAGGTACAGCGGGGCAAACCTGCGCCCGACATGTTCCTGCTGGCCGCCGAACTGATGGGGGTGCACCCGTCAAAATGCGTGGTATTCGAGGACAGCGCATTTGGCATCGAGGCGGCCCGCGTTGCCGGGATGGATTCGGTGCTCGTGCGGCCCCCCAGTATGGAACGACAAAAAGCTGCAGCCGGGAATGTTCCACCAGCTCGCTAGTTTGTTGACTCACCGGCCCATGGTGCGCCTCGCCACTTGCCTCCGGCCCCGTCGTTTGGTGGCGTTGGGGCTCGCCGCGAGCGGGCTTTTGGCGAGCGCTCCGGCGCTCGCGTCCGATCTTGGTAGCAGCGCCGCGACTCGCGTGAGCGTGACTCGCAAGTTGGCGGTCGTTGGCGTGAGCAGTACCCCGCTCGTGGAGGACGTGCTCGGTATCTCGCGTTGGCAATTTCAGGGGCTGATCGCTGCAGAGCTTCAGGGCGTCGGCTATTTGCTGGCGAGCGCCGACCAACAGCAGGCTGCTCGGGACCCGGCCAGTGCCCCGCTCTCACTGGTAGGGACGCTCACGGAGGAAGAGTGTGCCCCGACCGAGCCGCGCCAATGTCGCATCGCGGTGCGCTGGGAGCTTCAGGATCCGCGTGGCGCAGCCTTGTACCGCGTGATCACGCGCGCCGTGGCTGAGAGCGACAACGTGAGCGCGCTGCGACGCGCGTTGGTGGAAGGCGCGCTGCAGTCGCTGCTTCGGCGGCGGCGCTTTCCTCTTCAGCTCGTCGACGCAGAGCAACCAGCGGCTCGGTCTGCGACGGACGTCGTGCTGGGTTTTCGTGCTTGCACCAGGCCAGCTGCCGCGCTTCCCGAAGCGGCGCGGGCGGTAGCAGCTGCGCTCGTCTTCGTCGAAGCGGGCAGTAGCCTCTCGAACGGGACCATCGTTTCACCCGATGGACTAGTGCTGACCAGCGCGACCGGGATCGAACCGTCGGTGCCGCTGCACGTGAAGCTCGCTGCCCATCAGAAGTTATCGGCGCAGATCGTGACCATCGATCACGCGGCCGGTGTCGCGCTATTGCGAGTCGACGGTAACTTTCACTCTACGTGCCTCCCGGTGCGCGATGCGCCGCTGCCGGTCGGGGCGCCCGTGTTCGGAGTGAGCTCTCCGCTCAGCGAAGAGCGTGCGATTTCGCTGGCCGGCAGCGTGGTGATGAACGCCAAGCCCCGGCCAGGCACCGAAAGTGGTCCCGTGCTCGAAACCGATCCGCTGATTGCACGCAACGTGGGCGCGCCGCTGCTCGACGCCGCAGGCTCGCTGGCTGGAGTCGTCACCGAACGCAGCGAGCTGACGTCGAAGCGCGGCGACGCGCTGCCGATCAATCTCGCGCTCCGTGGCCTGAAGGTCAAGCCCGCCGCCATCAGTGATGCGCGGCTCGTTGCCGAGCCAGCTGCTGCTCCGGCAACGGCGGCAGCTCGCTTCGTTCGCGATTACGACGACCCCCCTTATGCACTCACGCGGCGCTACAGCTACGGCACTTCGAACCTTTCACACGCCGTCCGCAAGGGAAGCATCGCGTCGGTGGCGGTCGGAGCCGCGGCAGTGCTGACCAGCTGGATGTTCGCCGGCGCGGCGGAGAGCGAGGCGGCGCACACACGCTGGGTGGTCGTCAACGATGTTGGCTGGGTGCTGGCTGGCTTGGGTGCGGTAGGGTTTGCGGGCTCGTTCGCGATTCCCGAAGGTCACGACGTCGTGGCCATGCACTCGGAGGCGCGATAAATGAAGGTGCGTTCGCTCGTCTTGGCGCTCGTAGGTGCTGGGCTCGCCGCCAGCTGCGTCGCGGCTCAACCATACAAGGGAGAGCACGAGGGCCCGGGTCACTCCGGCAGCGGTGGCTCGCTCCAGCTGGATCCGAGCGGCGGCAGTCCCGACGGCCAAGCGGGTCTGGCACCGGCCAGCTCGGGGTCCGGAGGCGCACAGCCGGAGGGCGCGGAGTGTCAGACTAGCGCCGAATGCGCGCTGCCGCGCCCGTACTGCGCGGGCACGCTCGGGAAATGTGTCGAGTGCACCTCGAGGGTCAATTGCAACGGTACCGGTCGCCCGTACTGCAATACCAAGACGTACACCTGTGCGCGTTGCTTGTCCGACGTCGAGTGCACGCAGACTGCGCCCTACTGCGAGACCACGCAGGGCGTATGTGTGGCTTGCCTCAGCTCCACCAACTGCGGCAGCCGTGGCGCTTGTGATCGCAACGTGCATGAGTGCGTGCCTGCGTGCGACAGCGACGCGGACTGCGAGAGCTCGCCGAGCGTGCCGGTGTGCGATCCGGAGCGCAACGTGTGCGTGCAGTGCTTGGGCGATGGCGATTGTCCGACTGCGCTACCGCGCTGCTCGACGAAGACCGAGCGCTGTGTTGGCTGTGCGAACGACGACGACTGTGCTTCTCCTACTCCGCACTGCGACCCGCTCTCGCAAGCGTGTGTGAGGTGCCTCAGCAGCGCCGACTGTCCGGGTGGCGTGGCGTGCACGAACGGCGCGTGCACCGGGCCGAAGTAGCTGACGGCTACTGCTTGCTGCGATAGACGCCCGTTTGGCCGCATAGCCAGACATCGCTGGCGGAGCGCCCCAATACTTGCGCGATCGCGCCCGAAACACCTGCGCGCGTGACTGCGCCGTCTTCGAGCCGCGCCGCGCCGCCGTCACCCGCGATCCAGAGCGATGTCTCCGAGGCCCACAGTGAACGAGGCCCGGAAACTGGAGCTTGAGAGGCGTGCCAGCGCTCGCCGTCCCAGTGGTGCATGCGGCTCGTCGTTCGTTCGACCACGCAGGCATGCTCACCGCGGAGCGCGGCGTCGTCGGCGTGCTGCCACGTGCCGGGCGTGCCGAGTGGCACCCAATCGCGCTCCAAGCGCAGCAGCTGGTTGCCGCTCAGCGCCCAACCTGCGCCGAGCGATAGGCCGACGCGCTCGAGGCCAACAGGAGCGGATGCCTTGGCCCAACCGCTCACCCGCTTGATCAAGCAGCTCTGCCCGGGACGACACACGATCTCTGGATCCGCCGTGCCGAGCAGCGCGACCAAGCCAGGCGCTCCGGCCTTACCGAGCGGACCGAGCTCGTCGAAGGCAGTGCGAAGCCCGCCTGGTAGCGAGCGGTAGTAGCGCACCTGATCCCCTTGCGGCGTGTGGGCGGTGCCGGCGATTCGCACGCGGTAGTCCCGTCCGAAGAACACCCCCAATTGGTCGGCCGGCGCGCGCAAGGCTGCATGCATTTGCTCTTGGTGAATGCCGCGCTGGTCCGCGACGGTCACGACTTCGTCGCCCAGCGCTGCCCAGTACGGTTCACGATCGAGCGCGAGAGCGCGGCAAGGAGTGTCGCTGACGCGCTCGAAAGGCAGTGTCGGAGCAGCGGCGGCGCTGCTCGCGACCAAGAGCGTTGCCAGCGCGCTCAGGCGCGTGGAGCGCCGGATGAGGAAGCGCCGAGTGGGGCCGTCAACCGATTGACGCTGCGTCACGTCGAGACTCGCCAGGGGCTTGGCTGTGGGTACACGGCCGGCAGGGTAGGGCTTGGCGCGAGGCTTGAAAAGCGCCTCACTGATGGTCGGCAGCGCGGCTCCAGCACTGAACAAGCTGGCACGCTTCTCGCACTCGGAGGCTGCGTGAGCCAGGTCCCGGCCCCCAGCGACAACTCGAGAACCTCGACTGCTGAAGTCGCGATCGCGCTCGGCATCGTGGGCATCGTGCTCATGATGGTGGTGCCCCTGCCGGGGGCGATGATTGACGCTCTGCTCGCCATCAGCCTGGCGGTGTCGATCGGCGTCTTCCTGA
Source organism: Myxococcota bacterium (assembly GCA_048498935.1). Taxonomy (GTDB): domain Bacteria; phylum Myxococcota_A; class Polyangia; order Polyangiales; family Polyangiaceae; genus PMG-095. The sequence goes on along the minus strand of JBEHXA010000286.1, from coordinate 4,878 downwards.
TCGGTCTGTTCATGGAGCAGCCGCTCCAGTTCAGCGCCTTCCCGGCGGTCATCCTGGTCGCCACGCTGCTGCGCCTCAGCCTCAACGTCGCAACGACGAGGCTGATTTTGCTGAAGGGGCACGAGGGGCACGGCGCGGCCGGGCGCGTGGTCGAGGCTTTCGGTCGCATCGTGGTCGGCGGCAACGTCGTCGTCGGCCTGGTGATCTTCTTGATTTTGGTGGTGATCAACTTCGTCGTGATCACCAAAGGTGCCGGCCGCGTGGCAGAAGTGGCCGCGCGCTTCGCCTTGGACGGTATGCCCGGCAAGCAGATGGCGATCGACGCCGATCTGAACTCCGGCCATATTTCCGCCGATATCGCGCGCACCCGGCGCAAGGATCTGGAACGCGAGGCGGACTTTTTCGGCGCCATGGACGGTGCCAGCAAGTTCGTAAAGGGCGACGCCATCGCCGGCTTGCTCATTACCGCCATCAACCTGGTCGGCGGCTTGATGATCGGTCTCGCCAACGGCATGACCTTGGCGAGCGCCGCGGAAACGTTCTCGATTCTGTCGGTCGGTGACGCGCTCGTCTCGCAAATGCCGGCCCTGATGATTTCGACCGCGGCCGGCGTCGTCGTGACTCGTTCGGCCACGGGTGACCAGCTCGGTCGCGCCCTGCAAAAGCAGATGCTCGGCAGTCGGCGCGCCGTCGCTGCGACCGCCGGGGTGTTGACGCTGTTCGCCCTTCTGCCGGGCATGCCGATGCTGCCGTTTCTGGCGCTCGCGGGCGCGCTCGGCCTTTCCGTTCGGGCTGCCGCGAACCGCGAAGCTGCTGAAGCCAAGGCAGCCGCGCAGGCGCCTCGTGAGCCTGCCAAGAAACCCGGCTCGAGCGAGGAGATCGACGCCGCTTTGCCGCTCGACATTTTCGCGCTCGAAGTGGGCTACGAGCTGGTCCAGGCGGTGGATCCCCAGCTCGGCGGCAACCTGGTCGACCGCATCGCGGCGCTCCGCAAGCAAATGGCGCTGGATTTGGGCATCGTGATCCCGCCCGTGCATGTGCGCGACAACCTGCAGCTCCCGGCCGGCGTGTACCGCTTCTTGATGCTGGGCACCGAGATTGCCCGCGGCACCACGCGCGGCGGCCGCTTTCTGGCCATGGACGCGACCGGCAATGCGCCGCCCATCGACGGAGAAGCCACGAAGGATCCGGCATTTGGCACCCCGGCGCGCTGGATCCCGGCGCGCGACCGCGAGCTCGCCGAGGCGCTCGGTTACACGGTGGTCGACCACACCACCATCATCGCTACGCACCTGTCCGAGGTCGTGCGCAGCAATGCGCACAACATTTTGGGTCGCACCGAGCTCGGGCACCTGTTCGAGGTCTTCCAGCGCACCACGCCGAAGCTCGTCGAGGACTTGGTCCCGAACTTGCTCTCTAACGGCGAGGTGCTGCGAGTCATGCGCAATCTGCTCAAGGAGGGCGTCTCTATCCGCGACCTGCGCTCGATCCTCGAAGCGCTGACCGAAATTGCCCCCTCGACGCGCGACCCCGAGCAGCTGACCGAAATGACCCGCCAGCGCCTCTCTCGCCAACTAACCGCCCAGTTCACGGGCAGCGACGGCACACTCTCGGCGCTGGTGCTCGACCACCCGGTCGAAGACATGTTCCGCCGCTCGCTGCGCGAAATTGCGCAGGGCACGGGCGGTGCGCTGGATCCGGAGCTGGCTCGCCAGCTCGGGTTGGCCCTCGAGGCTGCCGTCAAGCGCATGGCGCAAGCCGGTCGCCCTGCGTGCGTGGTGGTCGCGCCCGATGTGCGCCGCTACCTGCGCGCCTTCGCCGAGCGACGTTGCCCGTCCCTCGCAGTGCTGTCTTTCCGCGAGCTGGAGCCCGACGTGGCCATCCGTCCCTTCGAGACGGTGGGCCTCGGGAGGGTTGCAGCTTGATGACTTCGTTCGCCTCGCCGCCCCCCACCCACGCCCCCCACCTCACCACGCACGCCCCGCGTAGGAGTCGTTCATGACCTATCAGAGTTTTCGAGGAGCTGACTTGCAAGAGGCCCTATCCGCCGTGAAGGCGACGCTTGGCCCGAATGCGCTCATCGAGGGCACGCGCAAGGTGACCAACGGCCGGGGCGGGGCGCTCGGGCAGCAATACGTCGAGGTCAAGGCGGCTCCTCCGCAGGGTTTGAAGTGGCCATTCGCGTCGCAAGAGGCGCGCGCTCCGGAGCTGCCGCTCCGCGAGCGACCGGCCATGGCGCCGCCAGGTGAGCAGCGCTCGCTCCGCACCAAGAACAAGTACGGGTCGGTGCTGGGGCTCAACCAGAACGACGTCGAGCGCGAGCTGAACTCGCTGCGCGCGATGCTCGAAGAGCTGAATCAGCAGCGCCCGCCGCGTGAGCGAGCGCTGACGCTGCTGCACGCCCGGGGCATCGAGGGCGCGCTGGCTAAAGAGCTGGCCAGCGGGGCCGCCAAGCAGGCCAAAAAGGGCAAGGGGCAGCTGAACGAGTACCTGCGCAGCCGACTTGCCGAGCGCGTCACGGTGAGCGGCAGCCTGATGCAGAGCCCGCGTCGCACCCTGATCGCGTGCATGGGCCCGACCGGCGTCGGCAAGACTACGACGCTCGCCAAGCTCGCTGCCCGCGCCCGTCTCGATCTGGGACGAAGCGTCGGTGTCATCAGTTTGGATACCTTTCGCGTGGGCGCGGTGGAGCAGTGGCAGCGCTACGCGGCCTTGATGGGTATCCCGTTCCAGGTGGCGTCCGACCGCTCGAGCTTTCGTCGCGCGCTCGCCGAAATCTCGGCCGATATCGTGCTGGTGGACACCGCCGGGCGCTCGACCTCGGGCTCGAGCTGGGTGCTGCCGGATTGCCTAGGCGCCGTGCCCGACGACATTACCAAGCACGCGCTGCTCGTACTGCCCGCGTGGCTGCGTGCCAGCGATGTGGGCCGCATCGAGCAGCTCTACGACGCCCCGGCCCCGACCCAGGTCGTCATCACCAAGCTCGACGAAACGGTGGAGGTAGGCGGCGTCATGCACGCCGCGCTGCCCCACGGTATTCCAATTGCCTACTTGTGCAGCGGGCCCCGCGTGCCCGAGGATATTCGGGAGGCGACGGCGGAAGCCGTCGTCGATGCCGTCCTTCCGGCGGAGGCATGAGCTAAGCTTGGACGTCTTGGTGAGTCAGCCCAGCCGCAGCGCCGCAAAGGTGGCAGGCGATCGAGAGCTATACGATCGCTACACGCCGCTCGTGCGCCGCATAGCGATGCGTACGATTCGTACGCTGCCGTCGTCGCTCACCTTCGATGACATCTTGTCGGCAGGTTGGGTCGGCATGGCCGAGGCGCTGCAGCGTCGCACCGACGACATGCAGGAGGAGCACTTCGAGGCTTACGCTTCGTATCGCGTGCGCGGCGCCATTCTCGACTACTTGCGGGTGCTCGACCCGCTGTCACGCAAGCTGCGCGGGGCGTCGCGTCGCATCACCGAGGCTGCGTCCGATCTCACGCAGCGCCTGGGCCGAACACCGAACGAGGACGAAATGGCGTCCGAGCTCGGTCTTTCGCTGCCTGCGTACCAAGAGCTGCTCACGGAGATTTCCGATGCCGGTTTCGCGCGCCTCGAGCTCTCGGCTGCGTCGGAGCCCGCGGACCACGATCCCTCGCCGGAGCTTCAGACGTCGCGCGCCGAGATCGTCGACTCTATCGCCAACGCGATCGACGACTTGCCCGAACGCCTACGTCTGGTGCTCGGCTTGCACTACCAGGAAGAGTGCAGCTTGCGAGAAATCGGCGAGGTGCTCGGCGTGACAGAATCGCGCGTTTGCCAGCTGCACGCCGAAGCCGTGCACCTGATTCGCGCCCGTCTCGAGCGTCGCCCGACGCCCAGGCCCCGTTTAGGGGCCTAATTAGGGCCTTAAGCCCGGCTGGCCCGGGTCGTTCAGTCGATTACGGAGCAGTGGGACGTCGCGACTAGGCGGCGCTGCTCCGTCGGCCGGCAGAGGATGGCTGGCATCGCGATTGCAGAATGCAGCATTGGCTCCTGCGCAAACCACCCAGGGGCATCACCACCAGGACATCCCCATGAAGATCGATAGCGAGCGTTTTGGAATCATCGAGATCAACGAGGAAGAGCTGCTTGCCTTCCCGGCCGGCGTGATTGGCTTCCCCACGGAGCAGCGCTTTGCGCTCGTTCCGCACCAGGGCAGCGGTTACATCGCCTGGCTCCAGTCGGTGTCGACGCCCGCGCTGGCGTTCCCGGTCGTTTCCGCGCACGCCTTCGGCGACAAGTACCCCGACGTGCCCGTCGCTGGCGCCGCTGAAGAGGCCGGCATCGACGGCTCCGAGGACTCACTGGCCGTCATGGTCGTGCTGTGCGCGCTGAGCGGGCAGCCGGCGACCGTCAACCTTCTGGCGCCGATCGTGGTCAACGCCACGACACGCCGAGGCGCCCAGGTCATTCTGGAGGGCACCCGCTTCACCACGCGCGAGTTCTTCGCGCTGCCCGACGCCGCGCGCGCCCAAGAGCCCGCCAATACGGAGCAAGCGGCCACCTCCGCTGCCGAGTGAGTTCAGCGTCGAGGGCAAATCCAGTGTCAGCTTCGCTATCTCCTGGCAATTTCGGTCGCGACGAGAACGACTGGTTCGGCGGTCGTGACGAAGAGGCCGAGGCGGCAGCGAGTAAGAGCCTGGCCGCGACCGCGGCCAGGATCGTGGGCGCCAAGCCTTTCCCGGTGGCGGCCAAGCGCCTCGAGGAGCTGACCCGGACTTCCAACGCGCGCATCGAGCAGGTGGTTGTGGTGCTGGAGAGCGATCCTGCGCTCTCCGCGCGCCTGCTCCGGCTCGTGAACTCGGCGGGCTACGTGGCCAAGCGTCTTCAGCAGGAGATAGAGCGCCTCGT
>JBEHXA010000285.1:0-9409 GCA_048498935.1 Myxococcota bacterium | reverse complement strand
GCGAACAGAAAGCCCTGCAGCAAATCGGCGCCCAGGCGCGCCAGGGTGTCGCGCTCGCCCACCGTCTCCACCCCTTCGCACACCACCTTCACGCCCAAATCGTCGGCGCACACCGAGATCATCGAGCGCACCAGGCTGGCCTTGGAGGAGGAGCCGTCGATATCGCGGATCAACGACATGTCGAGCTTGACGATGTCAGGATCCAGCTGACTGAAGCTCGAGAGGCCCGAGTAGCCAGCGCCCAGATCGTCGATCGCGATCTTGAAGCCGAGGTCGCGCAGCGCGCGCATCTTGCCCTTCAGATCGTCCACGCGATGAAGCGAGCTTCGCTCCGTGATCTCCAGCACGACGTTGCCTGCGACTTTCGCGAGGGCCGAATCCTTCGAGTACAAGAAGTCGTTCGTGAGATCGAGGGCGTGCAGGTTGGTGAAGAGCAAGGCGTCGGGGGGTGCCCCGCCGGCGCCCTTGGCGACAGCGTCACGAATGCGCTGGCCCAGATCCTGAACGCGACCGAGCCGTTCGGCAGCGTCGAACAGCATACCGGGGCGCGGCAAATCGGGATCGAACGAACGCACGAGCGCCTCGTAGCCGTACACCCTCTGCGCCGGCCAGGAGACGATCGGCTGGTACGCAATCCAGCCCTCCCCGAGCCCCCGCTCGAAGCGCCCTTCCAGCTGATCCAGATCTTCGAGCAGCCAACCTCCCGCCTCGCAGATTTCGAGCGCTTTGCGCTTGAGGAGCGCGATGCGGTACTGCGTCGCGGCCTCACGAACGACCTCGACCAGGCGCTTGCTATCGAGCGGCTTGGGCAGGTAGCGAAAGCCTCCCTGCTCCATGGCCTGGATGGCGGTTTCGACAGTCGGGTTGCCGGTGACGATGATCAGCGGCACGTCGAGATCGAGCTGGCGCACGTAGCGCAGGAGCTGCATCCCGTCCATCTCGGGCATCATGACGTCGGTCACGATGGCCTCGTAGCGACGGCCGCGCCTGATGCGTTCCAGCGCCTCGGTCGAGCTCGACACCGACTCGACAGTCAGGCCCGCCTTCTCCAGGACCCTGTGCATCATGGCGAGGACTGTCTCGTCGTCGTCGACGAGCAGCACTTCGTTCGGACGTTTGCTCATGATCTCCCTCGGGCAACGATGGGCATGCGTTGACGCAGAGCCAATCGATGCCTCCACCGGGACATTATGACCCCCAGCCGATGCCGTCCACAACCGCCTACGGCGGACGTGTCCGCCGCGGGAAACATGCGGCGAATCACGGTAGCGACCTCCCGCCCCACCTCGAGCGCTACTGCCTCGTGAGGCGCACTGTGACCCGCTGTGCGTCGAGCAAGACGAGCGTGCCATCGAGGGAATGGCCGCGGTCGCGCAGCACACCGTCGAAGACCAGCTCGGAGCCGGGGTGCCGGACTGTCGTGCAGCTCGTCTCGCTGCAGTTGCATGACTTGAAGCACGTCTGGATCTGTCCGCAGTCGATGGGTTCGGCGGTCCGGGGATTGCTGCACGTGTCTTCGTCACCCATTGCCCAACCGTCGCCTGTCAGGCTGCACGTGTAGCCCGTCGGGCGAGCAAGTGACGGCACGATATGGATCTGGGCGGCGCAAAAGTCGGCCACGATATCGGTGCCCCACGCCGTGAACTTGATGCGCCCTTGGGTGACGTTGGCGTCATACAGCGGGTAGTCGAACCCCTCATGAGGAATCGCTGCAGAGTATCCAATGAAGTTGAACGGCACGCCCGGCGGGTAACCGACGTCGGGATTGCTGAAGGGCGGGATCGGGGGCGCGTCCCCGAATTGGATGGATCCGTGCCCGTTCCGGTCGAGCGCCACGCGCAGGCGATCGCTGCCCGAGTCGAATCGATAGGCCTCCACGTAGCCGTCCCATATGCCCTCGTAGTCCGACAGCGACTGACCGGTCTTGGCCGTGTCGTTGTCACCCAGGTCGACGTTGCCCCCAGCTGATGAGCACGCGACGAGCGCGAGCACCAAAGGAATGAGCCGGAAATTATTCATGGTGTCCTCCCCCCCCTTTCGTCTCCGACCGATCCGAATTCCGTTCACTGTCACCTCCACCCGCACGCTCGTTCGAGCAAGCTTCATGAACGCGTGCCCCGTACACGCTGTTCGGGTAACGCCCATCGAACGATGCAGCCGCGGCCGCGCCGCTACCCAGCTGACACGCCGCGACGGCAGCAGCTGCACGACGCTCTTCCATCAGCTTGCCGCGCGGCACGCTCTGATCGAGATCGTTCAACAGAGCACGCGCAAAGCGCGGATTGTCCTCACGCAGCAGCCGCTCGACACGGCGGAGCGTTGCTAGCTCGACCTCGGCGCTGCTGGCAGCAGTAGCGCTCGGCGCGGAAGAGACGACGGCAGAGGCGCCCCCCTCGCGGGGGAGCGAGGAAACCTCCACCGCGCTCAGCGCTTCGACAGGCTTCGGGCTCTGAACAAGAGCCGGTGCCGGCTTGGTCGCGGGCGGCAGCACGACCGCGCCGCGAGCTGAACCTCGACCATCGCGCAGCCCGAGAGCGTAACCACCCGCGCCCGCGGCCGCCAACGCTAGCGTGACCAGAACCACGCGCGACACCGTGACGGTGTTGGAGACGCCACGAATCAGCGCTCTCAAACTAGCCGCTGCGGAGCCGGTGGGCACCACTGCCCCCGTCGCGATGGCAGCAAGCGCCCCACGGCGCACGCGCGCTTCGCTGACGGAGCTCGGCGAGTAGCCGCGCCGAGCTCGCTCCAAAAGCTCCTGTTCCAGTCGATCGACGTCGATCATGACTTCTCCTGATGTTCGGTCAGAGCCCGTCGAAATTCGGCTCGTGCGCGGCGCAGGCGTGTGTAGGCCGTGTTCAGCGGTACCGAGAGAGCTTCGGCTACCTCCGGGATCGCCAAGCCCTCGAGCACCCCAAGCACGAACACCTCCCGTTTGCGGTCGTCTAGCGTTCGCACGAAATCATCAACGAAGCTCGCGGCTTGGACTTCTTGCAGACACTCGAGCGGGCCGGGCTCACCCGATGCAGCTTCTTGCTCGAAGGGCGCGCTGCTCGGCTTGCGCGCTGCGGTGCGCCGATAGCGGTAGGCTATGCGCCGCACGATGCCGAAAATCCACGTGCGAAGCGGCGCTACGCCCTCGAAAGTGTGCAGCCGCTGATGCACGACGACGAACACGTCTTGCGTCGCATCCTCGAGCTGGCTAGCGCTCACCCCGAGCCCGCGTAGGCAACGCCAGACGAATTGAAAATGCTCAGCGTAAAGCGCGCCAAAGTCGCCCGCGTCGTCGCGACTCATTTCGATTGGGGCGGCGGTAGCGAGCGGCACGGAAAACCTGCGGTCTAGCGATCAGTCTCCCAACGAGCCGCCATCCGTTCATTCCAAGCGAGGGCCAGTCGCCCCGTCACGGCCGCCGGACGGTGGACCAGTGTCTCGTCGTCGACCACGAATTCCTTGCGGACGGTCGGTACGGTCGCGCCCAAGCGACCGTAAAAGGCGAAGTCGCCGCCGAGCGGCAGCTCCAGACCGAGGTCCGCGCGCGGTGCCAACCAGCCAGAGGAGCCCGACCGAGGATTGCTGATGCCCGTGCCGGTCCCGGTCAGCTGCCCTACCTCCGCCCCTGCACAAAGCGCCGCCGCAAACGTGCCCAACACCCGGCGACCACAAACGAGCAAGGCTCCGAGGGCGAGCGTGAAGTCGCCACCCTCGCCCGATGCGCCTTCGACCGAGCTGAAGAGGACCCCACCAAGCGCCATGACCCGCAGCGCCTTGTAGTCGAGCGCCGCACCCACCTCGCCTCCGAACCCGGGGTTGGGGAGCGCGCCGACGTCGCTTTCGGAGCCAACAGGAGCGCTACGCGGAGCTTCGCCGGTGGCGGAGGAGTCGGCGCAGGTGCGGTGGCCACCTTTCCGGCTGGTGCAGGCTGAGGCGGAGCACTAGGGCTACTACTCTGCGGCGCTTCGGTCGCGCCGGCCGAAGCTTCGCCTTCAGGGCGCCCAGCATCGTCTGCGTTGATCACCATAGCGATGGACACGGCAGCCGCCGCCGTGACTTCGTCGCAGCTTTGACCCGTCAGCAAGCGATCACGTCGCTCTCCCGTGGCCCGGTCGACCGTGCTGAGCTTGAGCGACCAGCGGCCACTGCTTTCGCTGACGCGGACGTCGAAATCCAGCCTTTCGACCGAAGAGAGGGGACGACCCAACAAGCGTTCGGCTTCCTCGACGGTGCTGCGCGTATCGCTGCAATCGGGCGGCGCCAACCAACGAAGCTCAGCGGCCTCCCCAGCTGGCGCCAGGCACATAGCGCAAAGCAGTGCGGCCCAGCCATGCGCCCACTTCATGCATCCGGCTCATGACCCGAGCGTTGGACATCTGTCAAGTCGCCGCGAGCCCGGAGAGGCCAACGCTACGTGAAAAATTCGCGGATCTTCGCGGCCTGAGCGCGCGCGTCGGACCGGCCGATCTCGATCAGCTCGTGGGCGAAGCCGCCGTCGAACAGCATGTAAGATGCCCAGTCGGCCTCCGCTTCCGGAGCGTCACGCGCCGCGCGCTCCAGCAGGTAGCGCGCAATCGGCTTGAGATCTTTAAGCTTGAGCGATTTACGAATGTACTCGGCAGCGAGCCGACCGAGGTCGCGCGATGGCGTGAAGACGAGCGTCTTCAAGCGCCGGTACGACATACCGCGATGGCGCACCCAGACGCGATGGAAGCGCTCCAGGTCCTCGGGTGACAGAGTCTCTTCGAGCACCTCCATCATTTGATTGAGGCGGTCGAGCACCTGTAAGTCGTACTGGACCGGGTCGAGCAACAGCGCGTTGAGCAGCTTGCCGACCAAGAAGATCGGGCTCAAGTCGCGCATCTCTGCGCTGTCCGCTTCTTCGACGGCGGCGATCTCGCGCACCGAGCGCTCGTGGCGCACCGAGATCACCACCAGGCGCTCGGCGCCGGCCCGGATGGCGGGCGCGATCGGCGTGTTGAAGCGCAAGCCACCGTCGCAGTAGTAGTGCTCGCCCAGCTTGCGCGTCGGAAAGAGCAATGGAATCGCGGCGGAAGCGAGCACATGGTCGGCGGTAATGCGCTCGAAAGCGGTGACGCGGCGCTCATCGCGAGTGTTCTCGATGCGCACGCCCGGCGCGCCCTCGGTGAACATGGTGGTGCGACCCGAGACCACGTGCAGCGCGGCGACCATCATGGCGCGCACGATGCCGGCGTCGACGTTGCGGTGCAGGCGCTCCCAATCGACGGTGCGCCGAACCAGCACCTCGACCGCGCGGGTGTCGAGCAGCGACTTGCCGAGCACGCTGGTCTTGGCGAGGCGCCTGATCGCTTCCGGCAGCGGCGCCAGGCCGAGCGGGCGAACCCGCGCGTGATCGTCGAGGCGCAGGCTCTGCCAAGTATCGACCAGGCGCTCGACGCGGTGGTCGTGGCTATCGGCGTTGGCGGCGAAGTAGGCGGCGTTGATGGCGCCCACCGAAGTGCCGGCGAAAATATCGAACAGGGCCGCGCTGCCCGGGTCGGTGTCCATCACCTCGGCGATGCCGGCCACCACGCCCACCTCGTAAGCCCCGCGCATGCCTCCCCCGGAAAGCACCAATGCCGTCGGCGGCCGGGTCGGGGCCATATCGCGATTGTGCCCAGACTTTGCCCGATCCGTCACGGGCGTCTTTTCAAGGGGCGCGACCGCTGCGACAATCGCGCTAGCTCATGAACGGAGCCCCGCCAGGCCCTGGCCAAGCCTCCTCCCCCGCTAAACCCCTGCCTACACCCGCGCTCAGCCTGAAAGCGGCCGGCCGAACCGACATCGGTAAGCGCCGCCAGCACAACGAGGACGTGGTCCTGGTCCGCGAGGATCTGGGGCTCTTCGTGGTGGCGGACGGGGCTGGCGGACACAACGCCGGCGAGGTCGCCAGCGCGCTGGCCGCACGCTCGATGGAGAATTACTTCGGGGCCAACATTCGGGCCACGCATGAGCTTCCCGAGTTCAACCGGCTGGGGATGGCCAACGGGGCCAGGCGCCTCTCGTCGGCGGTGCACAAAGCCAACCGCGACGTGGTCGAGATCGCGCGCACCTCGCCCAAGCATCGCGGGATGGGCACCACCGTGGTGGCCAGCTGTTTTTCGCCCCGCTCGGGGCTGATGCACGTGGCTCACGTCGGTGACAGCCGCTGCTACCGGATGCGCGACGGGGACTTCGAGCTCTTGACGCAAGATCACTCGCTGCTCACGGATGTGATCGAGCAGCGCCCCGAGCTCGACGAAGACATGCTGCTGCGGTTGCCGAAAAACATCGTAACGCGCGCGATTGGCCTCGACGGGCAGCTGCGTGTGTCGGTGCGCTCGTACTCGGTCGTGCAGGGCGATCGCTACCTGCTCTGCTCCGACGGCCTGAGCGGCCCGGTGCCGGCAAGCGAGTTGGCGGTGGCACTCAGCACCGAGGGCTCGCCCGAAGCAGCGGTCACGCGGTTGCTCGAGCTGGCAAACCAGCACGGCGGCCCGGACAACATCGCGGCGCTGGTCATCGACTGTCAGGGCGGACACGCCGCAGCGGTACCGGCCGACAGCGTGCCGCCGCCTCCACCCGAGATTTATGCGATGGCCGCGGAAGCCATGGCCGAACCCGAGCTCTTGATCTTGGGGATTCAGGATTTGGACGTGACCGACGCGGTCAGCGCCAGCGACGATTTGCTGAAAGCCATCGAGGACTTGCTTGGAAACCGTTGAGACGCGCGTGCCCCACGCGCCGCCCGCATTTTGTGCCGATCTTCTGCCGGTCGGGGGCCGCATCGGACCCGAACCAGAAGACTTTCGAGTCGACGAGCTGCCGCTCTACGCGGCGAGCGGCAAGGGCGAGCATCAGTATATTCACGTGCGCAAGCGGCTGCTCACCACGCCCGACCTGGTGCGACGCTTGGCGCGGGCCTGCGGCGTGAACGATCGCGAGATCGGCTACGCAGGACTGAAAGATCGGCACGCAGTCACTTCCCAGTGGCTGTCGGTGTTCAGCAAGACGGCCATCGCGCCCGAGCTCGACCTGGGCCCGGGGATCGAAATTTTGGCGGTCACGCGCCACGACAACAAGCTGCGCACCGGGCACTTGGCGGGCAACCGCTTCAGCTTGCGGCTCGTGGGCGTAGGCGCCGATGCGCTCGAGCGAGCGCAAGCCGTGGTGACGCGCCTCGGACAGCGCGGGTTGCCCAACTATTTCGGAGCACAGCGCTTCGGTCACGGCGGTCGCAACCTGGACGACGCTTTACGCTGGCTGGCGCGCGGTGGCCGGGGACGCAATCGCTTCGAACAGAAGCTGTTTCCCAGCGTGGTGCAGTCGGAGCTCTTCAATCGCTATACCACGGAGCGTATCGCGCTCGGGCTCGATCGCTTGATACCGGGCGAGGTCGTTCGGCTCGAAGGTGCGGGCGCCATGTTCCGCGTCGAAGACGTCGAGAAAGAGCAGCCGCGTTACGACGCGCGCGACCTACACCTCACCGGGCCGATGTTCGGCCCCAAGCTGCGACCTGCCGGAGCCGAAGCGCTCGCGCTCGAACAACGCCTGCTCGCCGAGCTGGGGCTCGACGAAGCGATGCTCGGTGTGCTCGGCAAGCTCGCACCAGGCACCCGACGCGACCTGTTTGCTCCACTTGGCGAGCTGAGCGTCGCAGCAGACGGCGACTCCGCGCTGCGCCTGACCTTCGTGCTCCCGGCCGGGGGCTACGCCACCGAGCTGATTCGCCAGCTCACTCATGAGCCTTTTCTGGCTCATTCCGGCGCGCAGTCGGAGCCCAGCTCCGACTCGACGAACGACGAATAGCGCGTCTATACTCGCGCCATCATGAGTGGGATAGACGCGCGCGCCGTGATCGGGTTGCCGGACGCCAAGCTCGATGCTCTGGTCGAAATGATGTTCCTGGCCGCGTCGGCCGACGGTGAATTCAGCGCCGTCGAGCGAGCGCACTTCCTAGGCAGCGTCGAGTCGCTCACGTCGGGAAGGCTGAGCAAAGCTACACTCGAGGGTATGCTCGAGCGCGCCGAGCGCGACCTCGCGAGCAGCAGCCGTGAAGCACGCCTGAGCGCCGTCAAAGAGCGGCTGCCCGATGCGGCAGCGCGCAAGGTTGCGCTCTCGCTGGCGATCCAGGTCACCGCCGCAGACGGCATCATTCGCACGAGCGAGCGCGAGTTGATTTTCGAGACGGCCGACGCGCTCGAAATCGATCGCGACGAAGCCGCCGACCTCGTGCGCAGGCTCGCGCCGAGCTAGCCGCGCTCTGCGGGCGCGCTTATACAAGTCGTTTTGTTGGCTGCGCGCCTATCGGCTTGCCAAAATTCGCAGCGCATGACGGCCGCGAAGAGCATGCTGGCGTTGGCGCTCCTGGCAAGCCAGCTCATGGGCTGCGCTCACGAAGCCGGTGAAGCCCGTGCGCCCGCTCCTCACTGGGACGCGGGCTGGGTCCGACCGGCGAGCGAGCAATACAGCTTTCCCCCCAAAACCGTTTCCAAAGGCTCGCTCCCAGCCGCCCTTGCCGCCGCGCGCCCCCCAAAGCCGCGCGGCGTGCCCCCCGTGAAGGTCACGCCTTCCCCGCTCCGTTTTGCCGCCGCGCCCGGGGTGCCGACCTACCCGGACGGTCGTCCGCGACCGCTCGACCCTGCTCTGATTGCCGCCGAATTTCCGGCCGGGGATGCCTGTGTGGAGCGGCTGCGCGACGCGGGCGCGAGCTTTCAGCCCGTTTCGGACAAGCGCGGCGTCGACACCCCGATCGCGATCGATGCACCGCTCGGCGGCGTCCGCTACTTCACGCTCGGAGGCGGCCCCATGATCGCCGACTGCCGCCTGGCACTCGCGCTGGTTCGCGTGGCGCCAGAGCTCCGCGGGCTAGGCATCAGCGCGGTGCGTTTCTCTGGGGCGTATTCGTATCGCATGGCACGCGTCGGCCGACTCAGCTTGCACGCCTTCGGTCTCGCGCTCGACGTGCACGAAGTGATCGCCGACGGCAAAAGCTACGTGGTTGCGCGCGACTTCGCCAAAGGCCTCCCCAACGGCTGCTCCAGCGAAGCTCCCCTCCTCAATCGTCTGGCCTGTCACCTGGCGCAGCTCCGCGTCTTTCAAGAGCTGCTCACACCGGACAGCAACGCCGACCACCACGACCACCTCCACGTCGCCATCGCTCGCGTCCCCCGCTAACGCGGCCCAGCTCCGCGCGCCCCTTCAGCCCCCGTCACCGGCAAGTGCGGCCCTCGCACTCGCAAGTTGAATACGTGCACGTATCCAACAAGCCTCTCCACTTTCCCCAACAAAGTGCGGCTTCCGCCTCGCAAGTTGAATACGTGCACGTCTGAGGATTGATCACAAGTCGTCTTTCGCGGCGTTCCAGCCCTCTTCGAGCTTGATGAGGTCTTCAAATCCGCGCCCCAAGACGATC
>JBEHXA010000284.1:0-9417 GCA_048498935.1 Myxococcota bacterium | reverse complement strand
GCGGAGTCTCCAAGTACAACCACGCGCCCGATCGCTTGCCGGAAGCGCTGGCCGACGCGCGAGACCTGGTGATCGTCGCGGATCAGACGTACGACGATGCTTAGGTAACGGGCGCGCTGGCCGACGCCAGCACGTTCGATCGCGCGCTCCAGAGCGCCCTCGACGAGCATCCAGACGCTCGCATCATCGTCAAGGTGCACCCCGCCACCGTGGCTGGGAAGAAGCGCGGCTACCTCGCGGGCCGCGACTTCGGCTCGCGGGTCACGCTGATCGCCGACAACGTGAATCCGCAAGCGCTACTGCGGCGCGCTCGCCATCTCTACGTTTGCAGCTCGCAGCTCGGGTTCGAGGGCTTGCTCGCAGGCGTGCCGGTCACCTGCTTTGGCCAGGCGTTTTACGCCGGCTGGGGCCTAACCGACGATCGGCAGAGCTCTCCGCGACGCACGCGACGCCTCACGCTCGAGCAGCTCATCGCCGGCGCGCTGCTGCTGTACCCGCGCTACCGGCATCCGATCACTGGGCAAGCTTGCGAAGCCGAGCAGGTCATCGAGCACCTCGCCTTGCAGCGCCGCATGTTCGAAGAGAACCGACGCCAGTTCGTGTGCTTCGACATGAGCTACTGGAAAAAGCCGTTCGTGCGCCGCTACCTGCGTTGTCCCGGTCAGCGCGTGCGCTTCGTGCGCTCGACCCAGGAGCTCGCGGACGTCGCCGATCCGTCGCAGCTCACCGCGGTGGTGTGGGCGAGCCGCAAGACGCCGGAGCTGGCGCGCTGGGCCGAGCAGCGAGGCGTGCCGCTCTGGCACATGGAAGATGGCTTCCTACGTTCGTCAGGCCTCGGCTCGGACCTGACCGCGCCCGGCTCGCTCGTCCTGGATCCGGATGGCATCTATTACGATCCCTCGCGCCCCAGCCGCCTGGAGGGCTTGCTGCAAACTGCCCAGTTCACCCCGGAGGAGCTGGCCCGCGCGCAAAGGCTGCGTGAGGAGGTCGTGAGCAGAGGCGTCAGCAAGTACAACCTGCAGAGCGCCGACCGACTCGAGCTGAAGGCGCGCCCTGGCCAACGCGTGCTGCTCGTGCCCGGTCAGGTAGCGGACGACGCTTCGATTCGGCTCGGCACCCTCGACGTGAGCGACAACTTGAGCCTGCTGCGCAAGGTGCGCGAGTCCGAGCCCGACAGCTACATCGTCTACAAACCGCACCCCGACGTGCTGAGCGGTAACCGCACCGGCAGCCTGCACGACGTGGCGGATCCGCCCTGGGATCTGGTGGTCGGGCAGGTCCCGCTCGCCACCTGCTTGGCGGCAGTAGATGCCGTGCACACCATGACCTCGCTGGTCGGCTTCGAAGCGCTGCTGCGCGGGCTACCGGTGGTGACCTACGGGCAGCCCTTCTATGCGAGCTGGGGGCTCACCCGCGATCACGCGCCGCTGGCGCGCCGCACGCGCCGACTCTCGCTCGACGAGCTCGTCGCGGGCACCTTGCTCCGCTACCCACGCTACGTGAGCTGGTCCGCCGGCTGCTTTTGCAGCGCCGAGGACAAGGTGCTGGAGCTGGCCGCAGGGCCACGACGCCGCGCGATCACGCGCATGCCCCGCTTGGCCATCAAGATCTCGAGCCTGGCCAGCTCGGGCCTCGAGTGGTGGCGCGGAAGGGAGCAGGACCGTGGCTGAGCTGCGTGGACTGCACCTGCTGCTGCTTCAAGGGCCCGCGGGCTTGTTCTTTTCGCGCGTGGCCAACCAGCTGCGCGAGGCCGGCGCCCATGTCACCAAGGTGAACTTCAACGGAGGCGAGGACTTTTACTACCGCGACGAGCCGATCGTCCGCTTTCACCAGTCGCTCAAGGAATGGCCCGATTTTTTCGAGCGCCTCGTGCGCGAACGCGGCATCGACGGCATCATCCTGTTCGGCGACTGCCGCCCGGTGCATCGCGCCGCCATCGAGCGCGCGCGCGAGCTCGGCGTCGAGGTGTTCGTGTTCGAGGAGGGCTACTTGCGTCCCGACTTCGTCACGCTCGAGCGTGGCGGAGTGAACGGCCATTCCAGCATCCCGCGCGACCCAGAGTTCTTCGCTAGCCAGGCCATCGTGCCGGAGCGGACGCACCTACCGATCGAGCACGCCTTCTTCAAATCGGTGGTGCACACGATCTTCTATGCGTGCGCCAACGCGCTGCTCAAGCACCGCTACCCGCATTATCGCCACCACCGCGACATCCGCCCCATCGTGCAGATGAACCTGTGGCTGCGCGGCGCCTACCGTCGTTTGGTACACACGGTGCGTGATCGCGGGTTCGCGGCTCGGCTCGACGCGCATACCCTACCGCCCTATTTCTTCGTTCCGCTTCAGGTGCACCTCGACTCGCAGCTGAAGCACTCGCGCTACCCAACCATCAACGCCTTCATCCGCGAGGTCGTGCAGAGCTTCGCCGAGCACGCACCGCCCGACAATGCGCTCGTCCTCAAGCTGCACCCCATGGACCGCGCGTACTGCGACTACTCGGCCGACGTGGCAGAGCTGCGCGAGCGCTATGGGCTCGGCGATCGGCTGATCTACGTCGACATCGTCAACCTGCCTGCTGCGCTGCGCGGCGCGCGCGGCACCGTGGTGATCAACAGCACTACCGGCTTGTCGTCGCTGACGCACGGTACGCCGGTCAAATGCCTGGGCCGCGCGGTCTTCGACATCCCGGGGCTCACGCACCAAGGCTCGCTCGCCGAGTTTTGGAACGAGCCAGAGCCGGTCGATCGCGACCTGTATCGGCACTTCCGCAGCTGGCTACGCGAAGCGAACCAGCTCAACGGCAGCGTGTGGAGCTGCCTGCACGAGCACCCTGCCCGCCTGATCAAGGCCGCGCAGCCCGGCGCAGCGCGCTCGAGCGCACCGGACGCCAGCGCGGCGTCCGGGTTCGCGGCAAGCGCGGCCTCGCTTCAGCAGCCCGTGTCTTTGGCGCCCGGCGCCACGCCGAGCGCGCCACAAATGCTCTGGAAGCGCTGACGGCGACTCTGCACCTGCGCGGGGTTACCGCCGTTGCACTCGAGCGCGCCGTTGATGGCCTTGATCGTGTCGCCGAAACCGCCTTGCAAGAACACCTTGTGCGCGTTGCTCGGCTCCATCCAGTACCAAAGCGCTGCCTTCCAGGCGAGCACGCCGTCCTGCGCGACCTTGGCCGGCGTGGCGAGCAGCGTGCTCTTGCCGATACCCAAGAAGTCGCTGAACGCTCCGTAGTTGTCGTTCCACGTCAGCTGCATGGGGCCGCGACCGAAGTATTGCTGGCCGCTGGTGCACGGGTATTCGGCGCTGTCTTTGCAGTAAACGCAGCCCGGCGACTTGCAGTTCGCCTGAATTTCCTCGGCATAGCCGAGGTCGCCCGATTCGTGACCCACGTTGGCCAAGAAGGCCGCAACCTCGCGCTTCTGATCCTCGGCCGAGCCTTCGCGCGCGAACAGGGCGAAGCGCGGATCTTTGAGGGCCTCGACCAGGTTGGCGTACGCGCTGGCGTAGAGCCCGTTGCGGTTGCCGGAGAACACGCTGTTGAACTGCTGCTCGGAGACCAAAGTCGGGAAGCCGCCGGTCAGCTCACCCGTGAGGTCGAAGCTGACCTGATCGACCCAAAGGTCGAAGCTCTTGCCCTTGATCATCGCCGGATCGGTGCCGGCATACACGGGCGACAAGCTCACGGCCAGAATCTGCTTTTGCGGAACGTAGCCAACAGGCGCCTGGATGCCCCAACCCGCACCTTGCTTGAACTGCGACCACGAGAACGTGTAGCGCGTCCACGTCGTGGGGACCGTGAAGATGTCCGCAGCGAAATGGTTGTAGCAATTAGGTAGATCTTTGCAGGCGCCGCCCGATGCTTCTGGCTCGCTGATCGGAGTGTGCAGGCTCAGCTTGACCTGATCGGTGCCACCGCTGCCCTGCGCGCCCTTGATCCAGAAGCTGAAGCCCGCGTAGGTACTGGCGTCGTAGCAAAGATTGAAGGGCAAACCCACGACGGCGCCCCAACCGTCCAGCCCGCTCACGTTGTAGTGCATCGCTTTGGTCGAGCCCGGAGCACTCGCGCTCGTCGGTTCGACCTTGAACGTGACGGCGGCGCCGGCCGTGGTGTCGTGACTCTCGAACCAGGTAGCGTCGCGCCCGTCGGCGGGCAGCACCTGCAAGTCGTCGTCCTCGACGTCGTCGACGAGGAGCGTGGTGCCCTTGGCGACCGTCACGCCCGCCAGCTCGCAACGGTTACCTGGCGGCAGCACGACCGGGCCAGTGCCGCCACTTCCACCGGTCGGATTCACACCGCCGGTCGAGCTGCTCCCGCCGGTCGAGCTGCTCCCGCCGGTCGAGCTGATTCCACCGAGCGGTGCCGACCCTCCTCCGGTGATACCCGAGCCTCCGACTCCGACGCCGGATCCAGCCGCGTTAGCGACTCCTGATCCGCCCGCGCCCGGCAGGCTGCTGCTGCCGCCGCTCGGCCCTCCAGGCTGGCCTCCGTCGGTCGTGCTGGATGAGCACGCCATCGACAGAGTCAGGCTCGCGAGAGCACCCAGGGCGACGCCGAGAGAAATGCGCAGGCTCATTCAGGTTCCTTTCGTTACGTTCAGCAGCCCTGATTGGGGCCTGGATCGACGCCGAGCATTTCGCAGAAGCGCTTGTACAGCTTGACGCGGTTGGCCACGGCGGCCGCGTTGGCGCCGCCGCACTCGATGCCGTTGATGATGTTGATCGTGGCGCCCAGCCCTTGCTTGACGGCTTCGTGGGGGATGCCCTTGCCGGACTGGAACGTCATCCAGAACCAGAGCGCGGTGCTGAACGAGATCGTCGCGTCCGTGGCAACCAAATCGGGGTTATTGGCGATGCCCAGGTTCAGAGCCTGATCGGCGCTCTGGTAGTTGTACGAGTAGCTGAGCTGAATCGGTCCGCGACCGTGGTAGGTCTTGCCGTTCGGCGCGATGCCGTACTGCGTGCAAGTGGTGTCGCTAGCGCAGTTGTTCTCTTCCACGAGCGCCAAGCTGTCGGTCTCATGCGCGATGTTCGACAAGAACGCGGCGGCTTCACGGCGTCGCTCTTCGGTCGTGCCGGTCGTGCAAAATGCCGGGTATTTCGCGGTAGCGGCGACCAGCCCCTCGTAGGTGTAGAAGGGGTTTCGCTGGTTGACCACCATCGTCCCCTTGGTGGTCTGCCACATCTCCTCGAACATGGCCTTGGGCACGATCTCGCTGAAGCCGTTCGACGGCAGGCCGCCCGGATCGAAGCTCAGGTTGTCGACCCAAAAGTCGAACGCTTGTGCCGGATCGACGATCGACCAGCTGAGCACCAAGATCTGGCTCTGCGGCACGTAGCTCGGATCGGTCGGGCAGTTTTGCACGAGGTCCGACCACTTGAGGTCGTAGCGCGTCCATTGGTCGGTGAGCGTGATGAGCTTGGCGAAATGGTCGTAACACTTGCCGGCCGCGACATCGGCCATGCTGCAGCCGCCACCGGGCTCGGGCTCGGACACGGGGCTGTGCAGCGAGAACTTCACCTGGCTGTTCCCGGCAGTCGGGTTGCCCTTGATGTAAAAGCTCACGCCCTTGTAGATGCTGGCGTCGTAGCAAGACGCGACAGTCAACCCCAACGTGGCGCCCCAGCCGCCGGGCGCGGCACCGTGGTAATGCAGCGCGCGCGTGTTCGACGGAGGGCCACCGGTGGAAGCCTCTGCGGCCATCGCCACCGCGGGCATCATGGTCGTGTCGTGACTGTCGAACCATTTGCCGCTGCGGCCGTCGCCGAAGAACACACCCAGGTAGTCGCTATCGGGCCCTGGGTCCTCGAAATCGTGAATCATCAGTGCGGAGCCCTTGGCCACCACGGTGCCGGCGGTGCAGCGCCCCTTGTTGGCCGGCGGCTGGGCCGCGCCGCACAGAGGCATGCCGGTTCCGCCGCTGCCGCCAGTGCCGACCACCGTGCTACCGCCAGTGCCGACCACGGCCGCGCCAGCGGTGCCAACGATAGCGGCGCCACCCGTACCAATCACTCCGGCTCCACCGGAGGTGATCACGCTGCCGCCGACGCTCACTGCCGCCGAGCCCGCCTGATTGCCCGTCATGATCGGCGGACCAGCCGCGGCTCCGGAGCCTCCAGCGCCGGGCTCTGAACGAGGCCCCTCGGCGTTCGAAGCGCAAGCCGCGCCGAGCATGCAAACCACCAAGACTGTGAACAAGCGACGAACCATGCGAGCTCCCGTGCTGAGCGAGCGACCGTGCATCAACGAGGTATGGACAGAACTTGCGCCGGCCTTCTTGAGCGTCACGCGGCGCTGCGCGCTCACGCGGCAACGCTGTCCAACACTTAGCCTCGAGATCGGGGGCGCGGTCGGGGCGAGACTTCTCGGAGCGATGTTCGTTTCGGCTCGACGCGCGCGTAGCGGGCGTTTCCTCGCGACTGACGCGGAAAACTACTTGCTCGCTTCAAAGCCGAGGCGTGGCGCGCGTAGCGTTCGCCGCCCGAGCGATCGAAGGCCCCGAGCCGGGCGTGCGTCAGGCCGGCGTTGCCTTGAAATAGAGCTGCAGCGCTGCCAGTTCCAGCAAGTCTTCCCGCGAAAGCCCAGTGAGCACGAGCCCGTCGAGCTCGATGCTAGAGGTGCGGCTCAAGTCCTTGCCTTCGAACACGGGTGCGAGGCGTGTGTCGGGATTGATACGCACGTCCTCGACCTTGAAGCCGGTCTGCTCCAGCATTTCGACGGCGGTGCGCCGTGTGAAGAAGCGCACGTGCGTCACATCCAAGATGCCGGCGCCCGCGTAGTCGAAGCGGCCACGCCCGAGCTCGCTGAGCAGCTTGAGGTTGCGGACGTTCGGGAGGCTCACGTAAAGGGCGCCACCCGAAGCCAAAAGCGGGCGCAGGCGCTGTAGCGCCTGCCACGGGTTCATCAAATGCTCGAGCACGTCCGCCGCCACGATGGTGTCGAAGCTTCCGGCAAGCAACCCCTGCTCGGCAAAGGCGACGCTCTCGAGCGTTCCGACCAGCACGCGGTCGTAAACGCCCGCCGCGAGCGCCGCTGCTTCTTCCAGCATCTCGACGCCCACCACGCGACAGCCCGGGTAACGCGCCTTGAGAAAGCGGCCGGTACCACCGCAAAAACAGCCGACGTCCAGCACGTGACGCGGGGCCGGCGCAATCAGCTCCAGCAAGCCAGTCGGTGCGTAAGCCGGATCCAGCGTGGTCAGGTGCACTCCGCGATCGAGGAGCTGCCAGGCTGGAGTAGCTCGAGCCGCCTGGGGAGCGTTGGCGGTTGCTCGTGGCGGCACGTTGACTGCGTTTGCCATGCCGGCCGCCAATTGCTCGAGCTCGCGCGCGTCTCGCTCGCTCCCGAGCGCTTGCATGGCGCGCGCTGCGAACAAGAAGGGCATCTCGTAGCCCGGTGCGAGCTCGGCGGCGGCCAGAAAGCGTGCCAAAGCCTGCTTGGGCTCACCTCGGCGAAGCTCCAAGAGCCCCAGCTCGAGCTGCGCCTGCAGGGACTTCGGCTCTTTGCGCAGCGAGGCCTGCAGCTCGGGCTCGCTGCCGAGCTGAGCGCCGAGAAATAGCTCCGGCAGCGGACTTGCGGGCTCCAGCCGAGCCGCGTGCCTCAGCAGCTCGGCACCGCGTTGGTCACCGCGCTGTAGCAGCAGCAAGCCATCGTGCAGCGCCGTCTCGAAAGCAGTGTGCGAGAGCACCAGGTGCTGACCTGTGACCTTCGCGCCCTCCACGCTCGATAGCTCCTCGAACAAGCCCGACGCCTTGCCAGGCGGAATATTTGCCCCGACCTCCCGGTAGAACTCCAGACGTGCGGCAGCGTGAGCGCGCTCGCGGCGCTCCGTCGCCACATAGGCGTGCGCGCTCTCGCGGACGCGTCGGCGGAGCTCGCGGTCGCGCACGAGCCGCTCCAAGAGCGCGATCAGCTCTCGTTCGTCGCCGAACAAGAAGCCCGTCTCGCCCTCGCGCACGCTGCTCAAATAGGGCGTCAAACGCTGCAGCACCGCCACCGCGCCGTGCGCCGCGTACTCCAAAAACTTCACGTCCGAACGGGCGCGGTTGAAGCCCTGATCCAAGTTGGGGGCCAGGCCGATATCGAGCTGCGAAACGAAGGCGTAGTACTCGTCGATCGATCCAGTCGGGGTTCGCCGCTTGCGCTGCTCGGGCAGCGCGTCGAACAGCTGCCAGATGCGATCCGAGCACATCAAATGCAAGGTCACGCCGGGGTGGTCGAGCACGAAGCGGCTGAGGGCGGGCGCGAGGGCGGCCATGTCCTCTAGGTGCCCCGCCGAGCCGCCCCACCCGATGCTGATGCCCCGCGACTCGTCTGGCTCGCCTAGACTCGGCAGCTCGAGCAGCTGGTTGGGCCAGACACGGCCACGTGCATTCAACGAGCCAAACAAGCGTTGCAGCTCGGCGACGCTGTACTGCACCGCGTCACAATTTTGCGCAAGCCGGCGAAATAGCCGCAGATTCTCGGGCTCCGCGAAAAATGGGGCGAGCGGATTGGAGGCCTGCATCGACTCGACGTCGTCATTGATCTCGAAGATCGTCAGTTGCCCTGCCGCTTTGCGTCGAGCAATGACGGCGAGCAGGTCGGCGCTGCACACACCGTGGACGACGAGCACGTCCGCGCGCTCGAAAACCTGCGAAATCCGTCGGTGCGCTTTGTCCAAAGCGATCACCTGCACGCCTCCCAGCTCCGCAAGGGCGCGCC
Source organism: Myxococcota bacterium (assembly GCA_048498935.1). Lineage (GTDB taxonomy): Bacteria > Myxococcota_A > Polyangia > Polyangiales > Polyangiaceae > PMG-095. The sequence continues at coordinate 725 of JBEHXA010000284.1, read as the reverse complement.
CCGGGGACCACGTCCGGTAGTACCAATCGCCGGCGGGGCGGCGATGCATTGCGTCGAGCTGAGCCACCAGAAGGGGCGGACGGGCCATGATCCCCAAAGCTATCACCGCTGCTTCTGGCCTGCTGCCCCCACGCTGGTCGAGCGAAATTGGAGCGTGCCAGGGCCGAGCCGCGGTGTCAGAATCGATATCAGGCGGGTTTGGGGAGCCCAGGAGGCATCGATGGCGACTTCGATCGAATCCAAGCAGCCGTGGTGGCGTGACCCGAGCATCGGTCTGGACGTGATCCGCATCTATTTGGGCGTAGGCCTGATGGTGCGCGGGGCGCTCTTCATCAGCAATCCCGACGTGCTCATCCATTTCTTGAGACAGAGTAGCAGCTGGTTCATCCCTCTCGCTGTTTCTCAGTACGTCGTGGCGGCGCACCTTTGTGGCGGGATCTTGCTCGCGCTCGGGCTCGGCACCCGCGTGGCAGCCGCGGTGCAGATTCCACCGCTAATCGGCGCCGTGCTGTTCGTTCACATCGGCGAGGGTTTGCTCACCGCGGGGCAGTCGCTCGAGTTTGCAGCGCTGGTGCTCGCGATGCTGAGCGCGTTCACGGTGTTCGGCGCGGGCAAAGTGTCGCTCGATGCTTGGCTACCCAAGCGCAACGCTGAGCTCAGCGGCGATCTGCAGGCCGACGGCGTGCTCGGCTTCGTCCTCATCGAGGTCCACGTCGATCTCGCCG
>JBEHXA010000283.1:0-9426 GCA_048498935.1 Myxococcota bacterium | reverse complement strand
CTGGCGCGAGCGCTTTCCGTGCTAGAGCGCGAGCGCATACCCTGTCTGGACCGCTAGCGCGTACCCGGTCCGGCGCTTTCGTACAAATGGTGCGAAGTGTCTCGCCGCTTCATGTACGGCTGTTCACGGAGCGTCGGTGGGAGGCTTGAGTACCTTCACCTTGCCTTGAACACGCTGGCTCATGAGCACGCGGTTCTTCGCGTCGACGATCACGGCTCCGACGTTGGGTAGTGATTCGATGAGCTTTAGCCCACGTTCGGGACCGAGAATGAACACGGCGTCGTCGACTGCGTCCGCAGTCGTGGCGTCCGGTGCCCAGACGGTGACGCTGCGGCATGCGGTCGCCGGGAAGCCGGTGCGCGGGTCGATGATGTGGTGGTAGCGCTTACCGCCCACGACATATGACCGGGCGTAATCGCCTGCAGTCGAAAAGGCGTGGTCGGTTAGCTCGATTACGGCGAAGAATTCGCCGTGGCTGCCACGCGGATCCTGAATGCCGCTCACCCAGGGCGAGCCGTCCGGCTTCGTTCCGGCGCCGTAAAGGTCGCCGCCCGCTTGAGCCAGGAAGGACGTGACTCCGCTGGAGCGCAGCACCTGGGCAGCTCGATCCACGATGTAGCCCTTGGCGATGCCGCCGAGGCCCAGCTGCTGACCGCGGCCGATGCGCACGCGGCGGCCGGCTTGGTCCAGCTCGACGCGCCGGTAGTCGACCAGCTTCTTCAGGCGGTCGACCTCGGCGCGCGTCGGCACCGGGTGAGCCGGGTCCTCGGCGCTCCCGAATTTCCACACCTTCGAGAGCGCCTGGAACGTGATGTCGAACGTGCCGTCCGAAATTTTACCGGCCCAGAGCCCTCGCCCGATCACGTCGATGGATTCCGGACCAAGCGGCACCCATTCGCCCGAATGCGCGTTCACCTGGCCGATCTCGCTGTCCGGCTTCCACTCGCTCAGCAGCGCCTCGAGCCGTCGCATGTCGGCAATGGCGCGCGCGATCGCGGCGCGCGTCGCGGCCTCGTCGAGAGGCGCGCTGGTGTAGGCAACGAAGTGCAGGCTGGTGCCCATCGCCTGGTCCTTCACCTCCACCTTCAGCGGTGCTGCCGGCTCGATCGGCGGGGGCGCTGAGCCGCTCGGTCGAGGCTCGGCGGTTGGGCGGGGCTCGGCGCTGTGCGGCGCGATAGGAGCCGCGCTCGGGGCCGGCCGATTCTTCGTCGGCCCTCCGTCGCAGCCCCAAGTCGCGAGCAAGGCCAGCAGAGAAAGGCCCAACTCCGCGTAATTAAGGCCATTTTGCCCGGCACAGGACATGCCGGCTATGCTTACCACCTTGCGTGCCAGAAGGGAGCCACCCCCATGATTGACCGGGAACAGATCGACAAGAGCGTGGACGCGGTCGCGCCCGAGGTGGTCGCTCTGTCGAAGCGCATTCACGCCCACCCCGAGCTGCGCTTCGAGGAGCACCAAGCTGCGCGCTGGCTCGCCGAGACCATCGAGCAGCACGCCAAGGTCAGCGTAGAGCGCGGCATCGGTGACTTGCCGACCGCCTTTCGGGCGCGCCTCGGCTCCGGCGCGGGGCCGCGCATCGCGATCCTCGCCGAGTACGACGCGCTGCCCGAGATCGGCCATGCCTGCGGCCACAACCTGATCGCTGGCGGTGCGCTCGGCGCCTTCCTGGCGCTGGCTCGCGAGGGCAAGCTGCCCGGCAACGTGGACCTGATCGGCACACCCGCCGAAGAAGGCGGCGGCGGGAAGATCCGCCTGCTGCGCGCCGGCGTCTTCGAGGGGGTCGACGCGGCCATGATGTTTCACCCGTACGATCGCGACATCCTGGCGCATCCCGCGCTGGCAAGCCGCTGGTTCACGATGAAGTTCGAAGGCACTCCGGCGCACGCGGCAGCCGCGCCTTGGGATGGTGCCTCGGCCCTCACCGCGTGCCTCGAGACGTTTCGGCTCGTGGACTCCCAGCGCGTGCACTTCCGAGACGGCGTGCGCGTGCACGGCTACGTCACCAACGGCGGGCAGGCGGTCAACGTCATCCCCGAGCACGCTGCCTGTGAATTCTCGGTGCGGGCTCCATTCAAAGACGAGCTCGAGCGGGTTGCAGCGATCGTGGAGCGCTGCGCTCGCGGGGCCGCTATGGCTTGCGGCGTCCAGGTCGAGCTGTCGGTTCGCAACGGCTACCGCGAAATGAAGAACAACTTGGCCATCGCGCGTCGTTTCGGCGCCGCGCTCGAGTCGCTCGGGCGCAAGGCTCGCGAAACGGATCCGCGCGTCGGCTCGGGTTCGACCGACATGGGAGATTTGAGCCAGGCGGTGCCGTCGATTCATCCCTACCTCGCGATTTGCGACGAGGGCGAGACGCTCTGTCATCAGCATGCGTTTGCTGCCTGCGCGGCCAGCGAGCGTGGTTTCCAGACCATGCTCACCGCAGCCAAGGCGATGGCTCGCACCACGCTCGATCTGCTCGAAGATCCGCAGCTCCTCGCCTCGGTCAAATCCGAGTTCGCCCAGGCCTGAGCTTGGTCTATCGTGCGGGCCATGAAGGTTTCCGCGCTCGGCCTGGGTCTTCGTGGCTTACTCGGCGTATGCGTCGCTGTTTCGCTCGCCGGTTGCGGCGGTGAAGCTGCGCCCGAGCCGAAGGCGGCCGACGCGGCAGCGGCGCCCGCCGCGGCTGCGCCGGAGCCAGAACCCGAGCCTGCAGCGGAGCCGGCCCCTGCAGCAGAGCAAGCGCCCGAGCCGAAGGCGGAGGCCAAAGCGCTCGCTCCCGACCCCAACGCTCCTCGTCAGGTTAAGTACGTCGTCACCCCGGAAGGGTTGAAGATCGAGGTCAGCGGCGTGCGCTTCCTCGCGGCTGCGGAGGCCAAACAGATAGGGCAAGGCTGGGGGGCCAAGGTAACCGTGAAGGCCGAGGTGCTCGACAGCAAGGAGCACGTGCTGCTAAGCCCGAAGGCTGGGCCAATCGCTTTTGCGGCTGCGGTCTTCAAGAAGGGGAGCAGCGAGGCGGAGCGCATCGGCGACGAACGAGAAGGGGAAGGGGAGCTCAAGCTCAGCCCGGGCTCACCCACCAGCTTCTCGCGGGAGTTTCCGAAGAAGGGCGGCCGCGTCCTAGCCATCGGCGAAACGCTCGACCTAGAGGTCGCGCTCTGGGGGCTCGGCGAGACGGCTGCCGATCGTCGGCCGGTCAAGCAGTTCTTCCACGTGAAGATGAAGGTCGACAAGGGCAAGCCCAAGGCGATCGTCGAGCCGCCGGCTTCGGCAGCTCAGTGAAAGCTCGACGCGCGCCCGTGCGCGCGTTAGCGGCCGCGGTAGACGGGCTTACGCTTCTCCGCGAATGCGGCCAAGGCCTCGACGCGATCCTCACTGGTCAGACAGACCTCGTACGCCGCGCGCTCGAGCTCGAGCCCGGCGCCGAGCTCACGGCTGGTCGCTCCGCGCATGGCCTGCAAAGCCGCTCGAATCGCGAGCGGCGCGCCCGCCAGAATGGGCTCGGCCCACGCGGTGACCTCGAGCAAGAAGTCCTTCGTCGTCGGCATCACCTGATTGACCAGGCCCAGGATCAGCGCTTCGGGCGCGGTGAGGCGCGCGGCTCGCAAAATGAGCTCTTTGGCCCGCGCTTCGCCCAGCAGCCGTGGCAAGCGCTGAGTGCCACCCGCGCCGGGGATCACGCCGAGGCTCGTCTCCGGCAAACCGAGCACCGCGTTGGGCGCGGCCACCCGCAGATCGCAGAGCAGCGCGAGCTCCAAGCCACCGCCCAGCGCTGCGCCGTTGATCGCAGCCACGGTGGGCGCGGGAAACGTCTCGAGCCAGCCGAGCTCGGTCTGGTAAGCGAGCAGCAGCGCCCGCACTTGCTCGGCGCTCATGCCGGCGCGCTCTTTGAGATCGGCCCCGGCACAGAATGCCTTGTCGCCGGAGCCGGTCACGATCACGAGCCGCACGTCGCTCTGTTGGCTGAGCTGACGCCCCACTTCACCGAAACGCGCTACGAGGCCGCTCGACAGTGCATTCATGCGGTCGGGGCGGTCGAGGGTGACGAGCGCGACTCCGCCGCGTCGTTCTAGCTTGACGCTGCTCGCGTCGCTCACTTACGCCTCTTGGGCGCCTTTTTGAGCGGCTTCTTGGCGGGCCTCACGGGTGCTTTGGAACTCGGCTTGGGGCTCGCTTTTGCGCGCGCCGGAGTTGGGACCGGCGGCTTCGCGCTGGGCTTGGGCGTACCCTTCGGCTTGGCTTTGGGCGTTGCGTCGGGGCCTGCTTTCTCGGCAGGCTTGTCGCTTGCTGCTTTCGCGTCCGACGGTTTGTCGGTCTTGCGGGCCTCGAGCTTGGCCAGCCGATTCTTGAGCTCGACGAGCTCGTCGCGCACGCTCTCGAGCTCGTCGTTCAGGCGTTTCTTGTCCTGACCGGGGCTGTCGCTCAGGTCGCGCAGCGCTTCGCGCAGCCGGCGGGTGACGCGACCGTCGAGCTCGCGGTCGAGAGCGCGCCGCAGTGCAGGTCGGCTCTTCGCGTCGGCGAGCGTGCCCAGCGCCGAGACGACGTCGATCTTGAAATGCGGATCCTTGTCGTCGAGCAAATCCTCGAGCTGTTCGCGCGTCTTCTTGCCTTCGCCCAGGCTCGCCAGCGCGTGCACCGCGGCGCGCCGGCCGCGCGTCGGTACGCCGTAGCGGGTGCGCTTCGACACCACGTCGAGCGCTGTGTCGTCGCGCAACGCGGCCAAGCCGTCGAGCACACCAGCGCGGATGACATCGGCCCAAGATGGCTCGTCCACCAGCGCTTTCAGCGTTTCGAGCGCACCGTGCTGCCGCGTGCGACCGAGCGAGCGCGCCGCGTCGGCGCTGACCAAGTAGCTGACTTCGTTGTGCAGCAGCTTGCTGAGCGCTTTGGCGGCCTCCGGCTTCTTGAAGGCGCCGAGCGCACCCGCGACCGCGCGCCGCACCTTGGGATGCGTCGAGCCCAAGGCCTTGAGCAGCGCCGTCAGCGCGTCGTCCGAGCGCAGCTTGCCCAAGGCCCGCGCCGCTTCGACGCGAACCATCCAGGCCTCGCCTTCGCGGTTCAGCACGTCGCTCAGTGCGCGCACGCTGTTCGGATCGTGCTTTTTGGACAGAGGGTCGGCGGCCGACCAGCGCAGCAGCGCATTCGAGCCCTGCGCCAACTGATGGCGGAGCATGTCGCCCGGCGCTTCGAAGGTCAGCTTGCAAGTCACGCGCTGCTCCGGGTCGAAGCCGACGTGCAGCGGTCGCTGCTCGAGCTTCACGGTGAGCACGTCCTGTGCCTCGCTCATTTGCTTGCGATGCCGGGTGCGCGTGCCGTCGCTGGCCACCACCTCCACCTCGATCGGCAACGAGAAAATCGCAGTATCGCCGGCCTTTTGCCCCTGCTTGACGCTCACGCTGAGCAGACCTTCGTCGTACCCGACCTTTACGGTGAGCTCCGGGTGGCCCGGCCGGTACACCCAGTGATCGAAGAACCGTTCGAGCGACTGGCCCGACACTTCTTCCAGCGCACGCATCAAGTCGTTCGTCTCGACGATCCCGAAAGCGTGCCTCTTCAGGTACGCCTTTACGCCGGCGAAAAAGACTTCGTCACCCAGCTCACGCCGCAGCATGTGCAGCACGAGCCCGCCTTTTTCGTACAGGTGGCGGTCGAACAGGTCGATGGGCTCCGCGTAGTCACGGCACACGATGGGGCGCTGATAGCGCCCTGCTGCTTCGCTGAGGTAGGTGTCCAGGTCGCCGGCCACGCCGTAGTCGTACTCGTCACGTCCCAGCCGCTGCTCGCGCTCGAGGTGCTCGCAAAAGGTCGCGAAGCCCTCGTTCAACCAGGCGTGTGACCAGTCCCGGCAGGTCACGTAGTCCCCGAACCATTGGTGACCGAGCTCGTGCGCGACCAGATCGCACGAGGTGATGTCGAGCGCGGCCCGCTCGTCGAGCATGACGTGCTCGTACAGAGTCGTGGCCGTGGTGTTCTCCATTCCGCCGAAGATGAAGTCGCTCACCACCACTTGCGAGTAGCGCGGCCACGGGAAATCGACGCCAAAGAGGCGCGAAAAGTGCTCGACCATGCGCGGCGTCTCGCCCAGGCTGCGCTGGGCATTTCCGCCCTGTCCCACCGGCACCAGGTACGTGATCGGCAGCTCGCGCCCCGTCAGCTGCGCTGGGCGATCTTCGACCACGTCGAAGTGACCGACCACGAGGGTGAGCAAGTAGCTCGGATGAGGCTGATCGAGCTTGAAGCGGTAGGTCCAAGGCGTCTTGCCGCGGGTCTCGGCGCTCGTCAGCTCACCGTTGGACAGCACCTGAAAGCCTGCCGGAACGGTGGCCGACAGCTCGGTCGTCATCTTGGCGTGCGGCTTGTCGACGCACGGAATGAAATGGCGCGCGTCCTCGTCTTGGCATTGTGTCCAAGCTTGTAGCGGCCGGTGCTTCACATGCTCGTCGGGAGCCAAGAAGTAGAGACCGCGCTTGGGCTGCGCCGTGTAGTCGATGCGCAGCTGCCCGCGCTCCGGCATGTTCTCGAGCGCGATGGCTTCTCCGTCGTAGCTGTAACTCGCGGGCTCGAAGCCCGGCCCGCCATCCACGCGCACGCTTTCGATCTCGAAGCCGAGCGCGTCCAGCTGCAGGCTCGTGGCGCCCGGCGTGACGCGTTGAAAGTCGAGCAGCGCGCGGCCCCGCACCGACTTGTTCTCGAAGTCGAGCGCCAAGTCGACGAACAAGTGATCGATGCGGTAGGGTCGCGACCGCTCGTACTTGCGCTCGGTACCTGAAAAGCTGAAAGGAGCGCGCACCGCCCCGCAGGCGCAACGCTCGTGGAGTCTCTGTGAGGCCGTCATCGGGCGGTACTATACTGGGCGCACCCGGGCGGCGTGACGGGTAATATGGCGCCCCCGTGCCGATCACGCTGACCGGAGAAGTCGAGCGCATCACCTACGAAAACGAAGGCACGGGCTTTCGTGTGCTGCGCGTCGGCTCGCTCGACGGGCCCGCGCACACGCGCGGCACCGTGACCGTGGTCGGGCAGCTTCCGCCCGTCGGCAGCGGCACTCGGGTGCGCATCACCGGTGATTTTCGACAAGATCCCAAGCACGGTGAGCAGTTTCGCGCCGACACCCTGGTCACACTGGCCCCAGAGACCTTGGTCGGCCTCGAGCGTTACTTGGGGTCGGGGTTGATCCCGGGCATCGGTCCGGCCTTCGCCAAGCGCATCGTGTCCGCGTTCGGCATGGACAGCTTGACCCTGCTGGATCACGAGCCCGAACGGCTCCGCCTGATCCCCGGCATCGGCGAGCGTCGAGTGCAGGAGGTCAAGAAGGCTTGGTCGGCGCAGCGCGCGATCAGCAACGTGATGATGCTGCTGCAGACGCACGGCGCCTCGCCCGCGCTCGCTGCGCGCATTCACAAGCACTACGGCGACGCCGCCGCGCGTGTGGTGCAGGAGTCGCCGTACCGGCTAGCCATGGAAGTGCGAGGTATCGGTTTCAAGACAGCCGATCGCATCGCCAAGTCGCTGGGCATCGCGGGCGATCACCCCGAGCGAGTGCAGGCGGGCGTGCTTCACGAGCTGAACGCGCTGGCCGAACAAGGCCACGTGCTGTTCCCACGTGAAGCGTTGAGCGAGCGCGCCGCGGCCATGCTCGAGGTCGACTTGATGCACGTCCCGCCCGCGCTCGAGAAGCTCTGGGCCAGCGGGCTCGTCGTGATCGAAGACGAGGGCGTTTACCTGACTCGCCTACACCGCGCGGAAGTGGCGCTGGCCCAGGGGCTGCTGCGCTTGCTGGCGCGCCCGGGGCGGCGACTCTCGGGCATCGACGCGACGATCGCTCGGTTCGAGCAGCAGGCAGGTGTCAGCCTCGCACCTGCGCAGCGCGCGGCAGTGCAAGGCGCCGCAGAGCACAAGCTGCTGGTGGTGACGGGCGGACCCGGCGTCGGCAAGACCACGATCGTGCGCGCGATTTTGGACGTCATGAAGCGGGCGCACCTGGACGTCAGGCTGGCCGCCCCCACCGGACGCGCTGCCAAGCGGCTTTCGGAGGCTACTGGTCACGACGCCAGCACATTGCACCGCCTGCTGGAGTTCGACCCGCGGGCAGGCGGCTTCCAACGCGGCGAGCAGAAGTCGCTCGAGGCCGAGGTAGTGATCGTCGACGAGGCGTCGATGATCGACGTGCCGCTCGGCGCAGCGCTGCTCGCCGCGCTGCCGGACGCTGCGCGGCTGATCATCGTGGGCGATTCGGATCAGCTGCCTTCCGTCGGCCCCGGCGCGTTCTTGCGTGACGTCATCGACTCGGGCGTTGTGACCACCGCGCGCCTGAACGAGATCTTTCGGCAAGCCGGGCAGAGCCGCATCGTGCAGAACGCGCACCGCATCCTCTCGGGTGAAATGCCGGAGAGCGCCGATCCGGAGGAGCTGCGCGCCGACTTTTTCCTCGTGCCGCGTCGCGAAGGCGAGGAGGCCAGCGACACGGTGCGTGAGCTCGTTACCACGCGCATCCCGCGTCGCTTCGGGTTCGATCCGCGTCGTGACGTCCAAGTTCTCACGCCGATGCACCGCGGACCGGTCGGTACTGCGGCGCTGAATCAGCTGCTGCAAGCGGCGCTGAACCCGCAGGGTCCGAGCCTCGAGCATCGCGGACAAATCTTCCGCGTCGGCGACAAGGTGCTGCAGCTGAAGAACGACTACGACCGCGAGGTGTACAACGGCGACGTCGGCTTCGTCGAGAGCGCTTCGGCCGAGCAGCGTCGCTTGACGGTGCGGTTCGACGGTCGCGAGGTGGAGTACCACGACGCGGACCTGGATATGCTGGTGCTGGCCTACGCGACCAGCATTCACAAGAGCCAGGGCAGCGAGTACCCGGCTGTCGTGATCCCGCTGCTGACCTCGCACTTCGTGATGCTGTCGCGCAACCTGGTGTACACGGCGGTCACGCGCGGCAAACGGCTGTGCGTGCTCGTCGCCGATCCGCGCGCCATCAAGCTCGCGCTGGCCGAGACGCGGCGTGAGGAGCGCGTGACGCGCTTGGCGGAGCGGCTGCGGCGTGGCGCGTGACGCTCAGCGCGGACCGGCCAGCACTTGCTCGGCCTGCTTGCGGAAGCGGCCGCGCGGGTAGCTGGACAGGTACTTTTGCGCCAAGCGCGCGGCGGAAGGATCGTTCCGAGCAGCGGCCGACTCGAACGCGATGGCGGCCGCTTCTTCTTTGAGAGCGCCGTTCGGGTACTTCTTTTGGTACTCGGCGGTCAGCTGCTGGGCGCGCGCCGTGTCGCCGGCGCGGCGCGCCTGCAACGCTTCCATCATCAGCGTCGCGCCGGGGCCCGAGGGATTGGCGTGAGGAGCAGGTGTCGGCTTCGCGGCTGACTCGGGCTCCAACATCTCGGGCGTGATCAACGGTTCGAGCTCGGTACGAGGCGCTAGAGCTGGTTGCTGCTTGGTGGCAACCTTGGGCGGGGC
>JBEHXA010000282.1:0-9452 GCA_048498935.1 Myxococcota bacterium | reverse complement strand
CGCAAACGATGGTTGAGCTCGCTTACCTCGACAGCATGGCCCAGTCGCAGGTCGACCTGCGACGCATGATCGACCAGGTAGCGACCGACCTCTCAACCATCACGAGTGACGACGCGACCAATCAGGTGACCGCGGCCGCGCTACTGATCAAGATGAACGTGACCCCGGTGGTCACGATCCACCTGCCGTTCTCGGGCGATAACCACAGCGACGCGAACTTTCAAAACGAGGCCAAGGATACGAACGCCTCGGTGAACAACATCAAGAACTTGATGAACAAGCTCACGACGTACGGTCTTCAGGACAAGGTCACGTTCGCGACGCTCAACGTATTCGGCCGCACCTTCGGCGAGCTCAACGGTCGCGGGCACAATGCCTCGCACGCCGTGTCGCTGCTCATCGGCAAAGGCTTCAAGGGTGCGGTGGTCGGGGGCATCTTGCCGGGCGGGCATGCCGCCGACATCGACCCGGCTACCGGCCAAGCCGCCGAGGGTGGCGAGCTCTCGGCAGCGGACTCGCTCGCCTCGGTTGCCAAGACCTTGGGGCGCGGCCTGGGCATGACCGACGCGCAGCTCGACGACCAAATCACCTCTGGCGTCGCGATCAACAGCGTGCTCGCTTGATCGACGGATGAGGCAAAGTTCGCTCATCGCGCGCAGCCTTCGCATGGCTGCGGCGCTCGTCCTTTCGGCACCGGTCGCAAGCGCGGCGCCGCCCGCGCGAAAAAGCGACACGACTGGTGATACGCACACCGAGCTCGGGCGGCGCGAGGCAGAGCGCATCGCGATCGGTCGCACCCTCGTGGCGGTGTCGGTCAGCGTGGACATCGGCAGTCGGCACTTCAAGTACAGCGACTCGGTCGGCAGCGGCTACGCGCCGTACACTCAGCCGGTGGCGCCGATGCTGAGCTTCGGTGTCGAAGCATACCCGGCTGCTGCCAGCGGCGTACCGCTGCTCTCCGATCTCGGTTTGCGCGGCCGGGTGAGTCGGGGCTTTGGCTTCGATTCGAACACCCCCCAAGGTGCTTCGCTCGAGACGAGCTGGACTCGCTTCGGCGGTGAGCTGCGCGAGCGCTTCATCGCGCCGGGCCCGCATCGCCTCGAGGTGGGGCTGCTAGCCGGCATGGACGCCAACTACTTCGGCATCACGGCAGATCGCCCGGTGCCGGCACTGCTGCCGGCGGCGCGCACGGTGGCGCTTCGCATTGGTGTCGACGGCGAGCTGCTGCTCGCCTGGCGGCTCTCGATGCTGCTCGGCGCGGCCTACCTGCACGTCACCTCCGCTGGCGAAATCTACGACCAATTCCGCGACGACCACGTGGCTGGTTTCGACGGGAACCTGGGCTTTTCGATCGCGCTCGGCTACGGCGCTGAAGTACGCCTGATGGGCCGCTACACGCGTTACTTCGCCAGCTTCGATCCCAAGCTGGGCGACGAGCATGTCGCCGGGGGCGCGCTCGATCAATTGCTGCAAGTCGGATTGGGGGCGCGCTATGCGTACTGAGCAGAGGGCTTGGTCGTTGGTGCTCGGCGCCTTGGCGCTGGCGACCGCGGCGTGTCCGGGCACGCTCGACGACAAGCAAAGCTTCGTGGCCTACGCCGCTCAGCACCCCGACCCAGCGCAAGATGGCGAAGGGGGCAGCGATGCCGACGGTGGTGCCGGCCCCGCTGCGCCCGTCGCAGGCACAGCCGGTACGGGCGTCGTGGATCCGGATCCGAACGGTTGCGGCGACGTGGTGACGCGCATCTTCACGCCCACTTGCGGCGGTACCGGTTGTCACAGCGCGACGGCGTCGCAACAGGGCCTCGATCTCGTGACGCCGCCCGTCGCGTCCCGGCTGGTCGGCGTCTCCGGCACCACTTGTCTGGAGACGCTGGTCGATCCCGCTCAGCCCGAAAACAGCCTCCTGTATCGCAAGCTGCTACCCAAGCCGCCCTGCGGAGCCCAGATGCCGCTGGCTAGGCCGCCGCTCTCGAGCGCCGACCTGGCCTGCGTGCGCGACTGGATCGCAGCTCAATAGCCGCACGTTCGACACATTCGGGCCTCGGACCTAGATCTGCGGTACCCTAGTAACCAGTATGGGTGGAGACGGCGCTCGAAAGCGGGACGGACAGGTCACGGTGCTCTTGCTCGCAGCACTGGTGTCGGCTTGCGGGGCGGCGCCGGCAGCAGCACCTGCCAGCGCGACTGCGTCGACCTCTGCGCTCGGCCGGCTGTCACCCGAGGCTTTCGGGCTTCGGCTCTCGGTGTCGGAGCAAACGCGCGAAGTGTGCGTGAGCGACGCGGGCTGCGGCGGCGAGCCACGCGGCTCGACGCGCATCAAGCCGCTCGAACCCAAGCTGCGAGGAGCCATCGAGGCCACGCTCAGCGGCATTGGCTTCGAGATTGTGGCCGGTGAAGCAGAGCGTGACATGTGGGCCGACGTCGAGTGGCGCGGAACCGACACCCTCGCGCTTCGCCTGCACGACGTGCGTGGTCGTCAGGTCGAAGAAGCGAGCTTTCGTCGTGACCTGGCGCGCTGCCGCGACCTCGATCAGTCGAGCTGGGAGTCGTGCTGGGAAGCGAACTTCGACCCCATGAAGGTCGCGCTGTCTCGACCGCTGCTCGGCTCGGCGGCTTTGCAAGCCTTCGCGCGGCGCGCGCGCGGCGTCGACTCGACCGGCGTGGCCGAAACGCCGAGCGCGCGCGCTGGCGCGCTGGGACAGCCGACGCAGCCGGTGACCTCTGGCGGCGTGCCGACCGTAGTTCCGGAGCGCTTGGAGGCGGCCCAAGTGCAGGCGACCGTGGCCCGCTACCGCGAAACGATGCAGCGCCAGTGTTGGCAACCGGCGCTCGAGGCGCGCGCCGAGCGGACTTCCACTTCGGCTCGCGTGAGCTTGTCGGTCACGGTCACCCCTTCGGGTGGTGTCGACGACGTGACCAGCCTCGGTGACCCGCCCGGCTATCCGCGGCTCGGTCAGTGCCTCGCGGCGCAGGTGGCGAGCTGGCAATTCCCGCCCGCCAAGAGCCGAACCACGCTCAGCATTCCGTTCGTGTTCACGAGCGAGTAGGGCGGTCCAGCAGCTGCCGCACCAGGGTGGCGAGCGACACCGGTGTGATCGGTTTTTGCAAGAAGTCCGACCCCAGCGACGCGACGAGCTCGCTACCGAGCACGTTGTCGGAGTAGCCGGACATGTAGAGCACCCGTAGCTCCGGGCGCTGCTCCAGCAGACGCTCGGCCAGCTGCTTACCGTTCATTTCCGGCATTACCAGGTCGGTGACGAGCAGCGCGATGTTCGCGCTCCGTTGGGCGAGCCCGAGAGCTTCGCGCGGCGTCGCAGCGGGCAGCACCGTGTAGCCTTGCGCCTCTAAAATCTCCCGCGCGACGGTGCGCACCTGCTCGTCATCTTCGACGAGCAGCAGCGTTTCGCTGCCGCGTGAGAGCCGCGGACCACGACTCGACGGCACGGCGGGCGATAGCGGCTCGTCGGTGCGAGGAAAATAGATGCGAAAGCTCGAGCCTTGGCCGGGCTGGCTGGTCACGCCGATGTGCCCGCCGCTCTGTCGGACGATGCCGAACACGGTCGAAAGTCCGAGCCCGGTGCCCTTACCGTGCGGCTTGGTCGTGAAAAATGGCTCGAAAACTCGAGCCAGCGTCGCCGCGTCCATGCCCACTCCGTTGTCGTCCACGCTGAGCACCACGTAGCTGCCCGGGACCGCGCCCAGCTCCTCGCTTGCCTCCAGGCCCAGGTCCGCGTTGCTGGTCTCGATCGTGAGCACGCCACCGTTCGGCATCGCGTCGCGCGCATTGACGACCAGGTTCATCATCACTTGCTCTAGCTGGCTGACGTCGGCCCGAGTGCGACCCAAATCGGGAGCGCGCACCATCAGCAGCCGCACGTCTTCACCGATCAGCCGCTCGAGCATGGAGCTCATGGTCTGGACCAGCTCGTTCAGATCGACGACGCGCGGCGCGAGCACTTGCTGGCGACTGAACGCCAAGAGCTGGCGCGTCAGCGTGGCTGCGCGCTCGCTGGCATGGGTGATCTGCGTGAGCCCTTCTTCGAGCGTGACGCCAGACTCGGCGTCGGCGGCGAGCAGCCCGGCATACGACAAGATCACCGACAGCAAGTTGTTGAAGTCGTGAGCGATACCGCCTGCCAGGCGTCCGACCGCCTCCATTTTTTGCGCCTGGCGCAGCTGCTGTTCGGCTTGGCCGAGCGCGACCTGTGCGCGCTGGCGTTCGTCCATTTCGCTCTGCAGGCGCTGGTTGGCTTCGAGCAGCTCTCGGGTGCGCTCTTCCACGCGTTGCTCCAGCTCGGCATGCGCGCGCTCGAGCGCTTCGACGGCCAGCTTGCGCTCGGTGATATCGAGTGAAATGCCCAGTAAATGCCCGGGCTTTCCGTCCGGACCCGGGATGGGGATCTTCTTGGTGTGGAGCCAGCGCTTGCCGTTCGGCGTGTTGATGGGCTCTTCGGGGATGTCGAGCATGCGGCCGTCGCTCAACACCGCGCGGTCTTTGGTCTGAAAGAAGTCCGCCTGCTGCTTGGGGAACAGATCGTAGCAATCCTTGCCGTAGATGTCCGCGCGCTTGAAGCCGCTCATCTCTTCGCCGGCGCGGTTGTACAGCTCGTAGCGCAGGTGGTGGGCGTCCTTCACGAACACCATCGCGGGGATGTTGTCGATGATGGAGTCGAGGAAGGTGTTGAGCTTGCGGAGCTCGGCGTCTGCCAGCTCGCGGCTCTTGGCGTCGTCGAACAGCACGGCCACGTATCGCTCGGCTAGCGGCACCATGCGGCCGAAGACATTGATGCGCCCAAGCTCGGGGTAGCTGCCGGCTGCAAGCGGTCGTTCTAGTCCCGCGCTCGCGACTTCCGCGTAGGCGACGTGCCGACCCTGCGCGAACGCAGCCGGGAAGCGATCCTCGAAGCGACCACCCACGGACGCGGCGAAATCGAGCTGCCCGATCCGCGACGCTGCTACATTGGCGTGCAGCAGGGTGAGCTGCGCTGGCTCGTTACCGACGTGCCAAAGCAGGACGCCCACATTCACCCGTTCGAACAGGGCGCATTGCAGCTCGGCGGGCGTCATCAATTCGTCTCGACGTTACTAGATGTCCGGTGCGGGGTCGGCTCTACGGCCCAGTTGAAAAATTGTTGCAGTACAGCAGCGCTTTGGGGCTCTTCGGCAACGCGGGCCCGGTTAGTGACCGGTGGCGGGAAAAGTGAAGGTTCCGGGCGGGTGGCTCCGTTGAATGACGTCGCAACGGACGCGACGCGCTGCCCGAGGACCCGATGAAGCGATCGAACATGCGGCCGGACGAGCTCCACCGAAGCCGGCTCTCGCGGCGTCGCCTGCTGCAGGCTGCTGGCCTGGCGGCGGCCTCGCCTGTGTTTCTTGGGCGAGGAGCGCAGGCCCAGGCCGCCGGAGCACCCCTCAGGTTGGTGTGCTGGCCGCTCATGAACGGCGCCGAGGCGGAGTTCTTCTACCCGAACGGCGGGGATGCTTCGGCGCTCAGCACGGTAACGGAGCCGCTTCGCAAGCACGCAGAGCTCGCGACCTTCGTGCGCGGCCTCAAGATCGACGGCGCCGAGAATCACTTCGCAGTGCGGGCCACGTACACGGGCGGCAGCGTCTCGAGCTACGACTCGCCGGACCCGACCGTAAAGTCGGTGGATCAGCTGATCGCCGACAGCATCGCGGCCAAGGCCCCGACCCCCAAGAAGTCCGTGCACCTCGGTGTCATCCCGGCCGACTCGATCCAGTACTACAAGCAGGGGCGGAATAAGTTTTTCTACTCGCCCACGCCGGTCGACTACGAGGCGAACCCGGTCACGGCGTACGATCGCCTGTTCGGTGACTCCACGACGCCGGTGCCCAAGCCGATGGGCGCCGACCACAGCCTCGATACGCTCGATCTGGTCGGTGCGGAGCTGAGCGAGCTCAGTGGTCGCGTGACCGGCGTGCCCAGCGAGGTGGCCAAGCTGGGCCAGCATCAAGAGGCGCTCCAGTCCCTGCGCACCTCGCTGATGATGCCGATGACGAACACGCCGATCATCACCGGCCCGCTCGCGTCGGTGGAGAAGATTCGACCCCAGCTCGAGGGCAAAACGGGCGACGCCTACAAGTACACGTACTTCTCGGACATGTTCGACGCGCAGGTCGACAACATGGCTCGCGTGTTGATTTCGGGCCTCAGCCGCGTCGCTACGCTGCAAGCTGGCAGCGCCGACAACGACCTGATCGTGCCGGTGGGCCCCGGCTACCCGCATCACGTTACCTCGCACGGCGATCAGCCGACCTTCGCCAAGGTGCAAAACTGGTACTTCGGCAAGATGGCGCGCTTCCTCGAAGCGCTCGACGTCGACGACCCGCTTGCGCCCGGCACCACGGTGCTCGATAACACCGTGATCGTCGTGATTGCGGAGTGCCTGCCGTACACCCATTCGAGCAATGGCGTGCCGGCGATGCTGGTCGGCAAGCTCGGCGGTAAGATTCAAACCGGCGGCGTGATCGACGCCAAGGGCGCGACCAACAAGACCCTGATGTCGACCGTGCTCAAGGCGTTCGACGTCGACCCCGCGCACTTCGGTACCAACAACATCACCGGGGTGCTGGCATGATGCGCCTCCACTGGCTGATCGCGCTCGCCGCTACGGGCTGCACCGGTTACCTCGACGGAGCCCCGAGCGACACCAGCACCACACCTGCACCCAGCCCGGGCGCCGGTGGGAGTGGCTCGAGCACTGCCGGTACTGGCTCGATTACCAACGCCGGTAGCGCGCCGGTGGGCGGCATGAGCGCGCAAGAAACGTGCGATCCGAGCGGCGCCGAAGCCGCCGGGCGGCGTGTGTTGCGGCGGCTCACCAACGCCGAGCTCGAAACCACGCTGCGCACAACGTTTGGGCTCCAGACCGCGCAATGGGCGGGCGTCAACCTGCCGAGCGACGCCGGCTCCACCGACGGCTTCACCAACAATGCCGACAGTCTCACGGTCGGCGGCGACTACGCCAAGGGCACCTTCGACGGTGCGAAAAAGATCGCCGCGCTGGTCTCGGCTCAGCCGCTGCTCGGTCAGCTTGCGCCATGTAGCACTAACGGCGACGCCGCGTGCGCCGATACGTTCGTCAGCACCATCGGCGCCAAGCTTTACCGGCGTCCGCTCACCACGACCGAGAAAGGTCGCTACCGCGCGCTTTTCGACAAGATCAGCGCACAGGAAGATTTCGCCTCCTTCGCGTACTGGGCGACCACGGCGATGTTGCAGTCGCCGCACCTCATCTACCGCAGCGAGCTGGGCGAGGCCGAAGGCGCGGGCTTCAAGCTGACGCCCTACGAGATCGCCACCCAGCTTTCGTACACCTTCAGCGGCGGGCCCCCGAGCGCCGAGCTCACGCAGCTCGCCGCTCAAAATCAGCTCGCGACTGCCGATCAGATCGAGAGCGCGGCGCGCAGCCTGGTGTTCGACGGGCAAGGTGTACGACCCGCGTTTCGCGAGATTTTCCTACACTTCGCCGACCAATGGCTGGGGCTCGCCGGCCTCTCCAATCTGAAGAAGGACGCGAACCTCTACCCCGAGTTCACGGCCGACGTTCAGGCGTCGATGGCCGAAGAGACTCGGCAGTTCTTCTCGGCCGTGGTCCTCGAGGACAAGGGCAACGTGACGAGCGTGCTCACCGCGCCATACACGTTCGTGGACGGCCCACTCGCCGACTACTACGGCTTCGGCGCACCGGGCAGCGGCGCATTCACGCGCGCCATGCGGCCGGCAAACTGGGGCGTCGGCTTGCTCGCTCAGGGCTCGTTCTTGTCGGTCCAGGCCAACAGCGTCACCACGTCGCCGACTCGGCGCGGGCACCTGGTTCGCACCAAGCTGCTGTGCGACGTCGTCCCGCCGCCGCCCGCAGTGGTGGGCGAAATCCCGCCGCCCAGCGCCGCCCAAACTACGCGCCAGCGTTACGAAGAGCTGCACACCGCCAACGCTTCCTGCAAGGCGTGTCACTCGTTGATGGACTCGATCGGCTTTTCGCTCGAGCATCTGGACGCCGCCGGTCGCTACCGCGAGCAAGAGAACGGCTACGCCATCAACGACGCCGGGATCGTGACCGGCACCACGGGCGGCGATGTTCAGGTCGCGGGCGCCGCCGATCTCGCAGCTGCGCTGGCCAAGCTCCCCGAGGTCACGGAGTGCGTCTCGTCGTACGTCGGGGCCTACGCGCTCGGCGTGAATCACGAAACCGCCGCGTGCCTCGTGAGCGGCGCGACCGCCGAGCTCCGTGGTGGCTCGAGCCTGCTCGACTTCTACGTTCGGCTCTCCCGCTCCGAGCATTTCCGTAGTCGCCGATAGGTCTTACGGCCGGGTGCGAGAGGGTGTGAGCGGGGTAGTGGCGCGAAACGGCCCGCGGCAGGCGTCGATGTGGGGTGGCGCGATTTTTCGACATTAGAAGGCGCCTCGATACACATAGCGATGTCAGGCTACTGCTTGCCCGCGCGGTAGCGTTTGGCCTGCCGCCCCTGCCGTGCCTCTCAGGAGTCTTCCATGAAGCTTGCGTCCGCTGGTGTTGGTGTTTGCGTTGTGGCTTTGAGCCTGGCCTGTTCGAGTGAGCCGGGTCCCGGCGGCCCCGTTGGCGGCGCTCCGCCCAACAATCCCCAAGGCGGCCAGAGCAATCCGGCCGGCGGCCAGCCGGGCGCTGGTGGTGTTCCCGGTGCCGGTGGCAGTGTGGGCACGGCCGGTAGTGGTGGCGGCATCATCCCGGGAGTGGGCGGCACAGGCGGCACCAACCCGAACCCCGGCACGGCAGGCACCAACCCGGGTACCGCCGGTACCGCGGGAGCGGGCGGCACTACCGGTACGGCCGGCGCTGGCGGCACCGGCCCCGGCACCGCCGGCACCGGCAACATGGGTGGTCGCTCCAACATGGGCATGAGCGCCGGTTGCGGTCGCACCGAGCCCTTGAACGAGCCGCCGCGTACCTACGTGAAGCACGACATGATCGTCGACGTGGCCGACGAGTACAAAACGCCCGTCGACTACTCGACGCGCGAGTACCACACCTGGCTGCCCAACGATTACAACCCCAACCAGGCGTACCCGCTCTGGTTCTGGGGCAACGGTTGCGGCGTGCAGAAGGGCAAGCCCGAGGGCATCCCGGTCGCCAACATCCCCGAGGTCATGACTGGCGCCATCTTGGTGTTCATGATCCAAGAGGACGGCTGCTTCGACGCCGGCAAGGGCGGTAAGGCCAACACGCCCGACATTCCTTACTTCGAGAAGATGCTGAACGAGATCGAAGACAACTACTGCATCGATCAAAGCAAAGTCTTTGCCGGTGGGTACAGCAGCGGTGCTTGGTTTGCCGCCACCCTCTCGTGCTCGCACGGCGATCGCCTCAACGCGGTCTCGACGGTCAGCGACCGCACCTCCGACTACGACGCGATCCGCCCGGACGTCTGGTCGCACCTGGCCTTCGGGC
>JBEHXA010000281.1:0-9488 GCA_048498935.1 Myxococcota bacterium | reverse complement strand
ACCCCGGCGACTCATCATGAGGTTACCGTTCTTGAGGTCGTTGTTGGCGAAGCCGTTCTCGTGCACCTCTTCGAGCCACAAGAGCACGCTGGTGAGCAGGTCCAGCACCATGGCGGGTGACAGCGCCTGCGTAAACGGGGCCGACAGACGCTGCCGCCGCCACAGCTCACTGCCACTCGAATTGACGGCGCGCGCGAACTCGAGCTGCGCTTCCAGCTCCGAGCCGCGCGCGCTCGGGGGGCGGCTGACGCTGGCATGCTCACGCCCGGTGACGCCAACGAGGTTGTCCAGCGTGTCGCCGTCGATCAGCTGCAGCACGTGATAGGTATAACGAAGGCCTGAGAGCTTGCCGGTGTCGTAAATGCGGATGACGTGGGGCGAGGCGGCTAGCTCTCGCCCTACGAGCATCGCCTCCTCGGCTTCCAAGATCGCCTTCTTCTTCTTGCCGACGATGCGGTCGACCTTCAGTGCAACGCGCTCCGGGAAGGCACGATTGTTGTCGTTCAACGCCTCGTAGACGCGACCGAACTCGCCGATGCCCAGTTGCCTAATCAGCGTGAAGCCGAGGTCGGCAAAGCGCCCGGACACGGCCCGCCACGCCTGCAGATCTTCATCATCGAGGATGCCGTAGCTGCCGAGCACGGGAGTCGGGGTCCGCACCAGCTGCCCCTTGCGCGAGTACTTCATGGCCTTCATGGCTGGAAGCACGCCGGGCATGGCACCGGCCAGGCTCAAGCGCAGGTACAACGGATCGAGATAGTCACGAGAGACGATGCGCGCATCGACTTCGTAGCGAGAGTAGGGCCCGTTGCGTAACATGAAGCCCAACTTGCTCAGCGAGCGAAAGTAGGGCTCGCGCTCGGTCAAATCGCCGACCGGAATGCCGCTGGCTCGGCTGGTCGCCTCGGCAAACGCGCTACCGACCTCCGTCGGGACGAGCTGCCCACGCTTTTGCTCGTCGTACAAAACGTTGATGGTGATGAAGCTGAGCCGCGAGTGCAGGTCGATCTTGGTGACGAACAAGTCGCGAGGCGCGGGTGGATAGGCCAGGCTGCTCAGCACGCGCGAAACGAGCGCCCAGATGGCCCCTAGCTTTTCGGCGTCCGGACCCGTACGAACCCGCTCGTAGTTTTCCTGGCTGGCACTCACCAGCCGGCGGGAAAGCACCAACTTGACCGCGCCCGACTTGCCATCCTGGCTACGCGTCTCGCGGGTACCCTGACTGGGAACCTTGGTGCTGACCAACAGCGCAAGCTGCGACCGCTGGTTGGCCTTGTTTTCGAACACCAGCTCGCGAAAAAGCTTGAGCGCATGCGGCTTGGCCACCAGGCGCTTCGCGAGCTCCCGAAAGCCGAAACCGAGGAGCTCGGCGAGCGAGCGAGCATCTTCTGTCTCTGGCTCGAACACCAACAGGCCGAGATCCGAATCGAGATGCACGGAAATGCGGACATCGCGCTCGTAGCGCTTGTCGTCGGGAGCGCCCAGGTAGCGCACCCACTCGCTCGAATCGCCGCTGAACAGGGTGGACGAAAGCTCGGTCCTGACGCTCCTGACCAATGGCTCATCGGCGCGCTCGGGCAGCGGTGGCGCTCGCCTGAACCACGATTCGATGACCGAGCGCAGCGCCTTGCGAGCTGCCTTTCCGTCGCTGCCCATACATCCGCGAGTCTACCACGCTGCTCGGCTGACACACGCATGTTACTTGACCGACCGCGTGTCCGATTCGAGCATCGCGCCCATGAAAGACGGAGCCGACTCGGGCACCGACTGGTTGGCAGCGGAACTGGCGGACAACCTCGACGAGGACTACGAGCTCGAGCTCGGCGACCTCGCGCTGACCGAGAAGATCGGCAAGCTGCACAAGCGCGAACACGGACCCACGCTCGAGCGCGCCGACTATTTTCGTGCCCTGCTCGAGCTCCAACGTGAGCTAATCAAACTACAAACGTGGGTCGCGCACTCGGGCGCCAAGATCGTCGTCCTGTTCGAAGGTCGGGACTCCGCGGGCAAGGGCGGCGCCATCAAGCGCATCACCCAGCGGCTCAATCCGCGCGTGTGCCGCGTCGTCGCCTTGCCGGCGCCAACGGAGCGCGAGCGCACCCAGTGGTACTTTCAACGCTACGTGCCTCACCTGCCGGCTGCCGGGGAGATCGTGCTGTTCGACCGTTCCTGGTACAACCGCGCGGGGGTCGAGCGCGTCATGGGCTTCGCGTCCGCCGAGCAAGTCGAGCAGTTCTTCGCCGACGTACCTCAGTTCGAGCGGTCGCTGGTCGCTTCCGGGATCATCTTGATCAAGTATTGGTTTTCCATTTCCGACGAGGAGCAGCAACTGCGCTTCACGGTACGCATCCACGACCCGATGAAGCAATGGAAGCTGAGTCCCATGGATCTGCAGTCTCGCGTGCGCTGGGAGGACTACACGGCGGCGAAAGAAGAGATGCTCAAGCGCACCAATACCCCAGAGGCGCGCTGGTACATCGTCGAAGGCAACGACAAACGCCGCGCTCGCCTCAACTGCGTAGCTCACCTCCTCAAACAAATACCCTACACCGATGTGGCGCAGGCACCGGTCACTCTGCCCGAACGCCGCTTCAACCCGAACTACGAGCGGCACGAGCTTGCGCCTGAGCTTTTCGTGCCGCGTGTCTACGGTTAGCGTTAGCTTGCTCTCCTCTAAAACTCTCCGCCTACGCGGGCTCTAGTTCCTAGTTGTAAGCGCCCATCTTGTACATCCAGCTTTCACCGTGTATCGAAAGGTCATGAAGCGACACGTCACGATTTCGCTGGTGCTGGTGGGGATGATCTTGGGTTGCGCGGCCACGGCTGTTTCGCCCGTCGGTCGCAGTTGGGCGCAGCCCGCGGCGGGGCGCTGGGAGTGTTTCGTGGTCGACCGCTTCCCCGACGTCGACGACGCGCGCTCGTGGGATGGTGCCCGAAATATCACGGCCGGCATGAACAAGGTTGCGGCCCACGTCGCCGCCGGCACGGTCCTCGCGGTAACGCCCAAGTCTGGCAGCGGCTCGTACCCTAGCGTCACCTGCGTCAAATACTGAGCTTCGCCCGTTCACCCACTAAACATGGGTGACTGAGCCAAGCCCGGGGCGCACTCGCGTTTCTCATGACCATGCGCCCGTCTCGCAGGCATTTTGCGGCTCTGGCCGCGCTCGGTTTGTTCGTCCCCCAGCTGGCGCGAGCCCACACCTCCAGAGCCGAAGAGCTCAAGTGCCCAGTCGACAGGACGAAGTTCACGGTCCGCGTGACCATGAGCTACACCGCGTTTTCGCAGCTGCGCGACTTCGCCAGGCAGGGTGCGATCGGCGACCTCTACGAAAGCTACATCCACTGTTGCCCCAAATGCCGTTTCGCCGGTTACCAAAACGAGTTCGCCAAGCCCGTTTCGGCCGCCACAAAGGCTTGGCAGCTCGAGCAAGCGAAGAAGAAGTGGGCCTCGCGCGCAATTAGCCCCGCCGAGGAATGTGAGGCAGCCGCCGATCGTTTCGCGTTCGAGCAGCGGCCAGCCGACGACATCGCGCAGCTCTACCTGGTGGGCAGCTACATCATGCGCGGTGAAAAGGGCACGCTCGCGAAACAACGCCAAGGCTACCAAAAGCGAGCGGCGCTCTACCTGCTGGCCGCACTCGCATCCGACAAGATCAAAGCCAACGAACGCGGCGGCACCACGTACTTGGCCGCCGAAATGCACCGGCGCAGCGAAGACTTTGCGACAGCGCTCCCGCTCTACGACGCAGCGCTCAAAGAGCCGGGCACGCCGGCAGACCTCGTCACCTGGATCAAAGAGCAGCGCGCCCTCGCTGCCAAGCACGACGCCAACAACGACATTTGACCGACAGGCTCAAGGCGACGCAAACAACCAGTGGAGCAGCACATAGAGCGCGAGCAGCCCCAGAATGGGCTTGACCAGCCACCCGATGACCGTGCTCCAGCCCCTCTTGAGTGAGCCACCACCGCTCGCATTGCAGGCATGACACACGGCCCACGGCTGTGCACCGCCGGTCGTGAGCACGCAGCAGTCACCGCAGACTGGCTTGCGGCAGCGAGCGCAAGGCCCAGCGGCTAGCGCCCCGCAGCCCGCGCAATGCACGAACCCGCCGCCGTCGCCGCTAGACATCAACTGACCGCTCATGAGCGGCCAGGCTAGCGCACTCGAAGAGAACCCGTCGGCCCTCACCCCTGCTGCTGGTGTGATCGAACGCGAGCTATCTGATGAAACGCTGACGGCTGATTTGGCGTGCAGCGCAAGTTAGTGCGTCATTGTCGGTGCATTCGTCGATGAAGCGCTCGATGCGATGCAAGTCGTGCAGAGCGCGCTCGCTGCTCGACCAACGAACGGCTCCCAGTGAATTGATCCTAGCGACAGGAAGGAGCGCCCTGATACATTCGCGATCCGGTTGCTGGGCGGAACCCGCGGCGGAGGGTGGCTATGAATGCGCTGACGACGCGAGAACATGAAGTGCTTGGCTTGATCAGGCAGGGGTTGAGCAACAAGGAAATCGCCACTGAGCTGAGCTGCACCGTGAAGACCATCGAGTTCCACGTGGGCAACCTGCTCCGCAAGGCAGGCGCAAAGTCCCGACTGCTGCTCGTGGTGAAGAGCGAGCCGCCTCACGAAAGCGCCTTCAGGCAGCAAACAACTGATCCTGAGGATTACGCCGCCGGACAGTCCCCGGGCAGCTCCACCGTCAAGAACACCCTCGAAGAATAGCCGCTCGAGCAGGGCTTGGAGCGCGACGCGACACAAAGGCCAAAGCGCCGGGGGCGACATTCCGGACAGCGCTCAGCTTCACCCCGCCCGAGTCGGCGGGGAGGTATCAAGTAACAATCACACTCACCACTTTGGGTCGCCCCTGTTCGCAGTCATCGTGGGCAGTCTCCAAGACCAACTTAACGGGCTTGCCGGCCAGCTTTGCCGCCAACAGCGTACTGTAGAGCCTTTGGCGCGACTCCGCCGAGATGGTCGTAGACACCATATAACTGTCGACATTGCCACAAGTGGCAGGATTATAGTAATCCGCAACAGTTAATACGATTCTGATGGTTGGGTCATTATACGTGCCCGACCACAGAGCATAGGCTCCGCTGTTCAAAGTAACAAGCGGGCCGCTGCCGTCATGTGCACTCGCACCCACTGACGCGAGTGTAACCAGACCGAAAACCGCGACCCGAGAAAGAATTTTTCCGAACATAGCGTCCTCTCCCAACTCTTGTGAGGCACGCCACGAACGCGGCGTGCCTCCGTTTTAGTTTCCCTTAAACGCCACGTCGATCGGGACCCCCCGAATCAACCTGGCCGAACTCACAGCAGCCTCGACCAGGAATCCATTACCAGAACCGCAATGCGAGTCAAACACTATTCGCCTCAATCGATCGCCCTCGAATCGTCACGATGTCATTCACACTATGTGGCGCTCCGTCACATAGCATCGAAGCGACGCAATCAGGTTCTACGCCATTGCAGATCCGGGACCCGGTCTCGAACCCAAGATCAAACGACGACTGTTGAGAAACGAGCCAGCGCTTGCGATGACTCCTCGCTGACGTGAGAACAACCAGACTGCTGAATGCGTGAGTGTGTGAAGAACATGAAAGCGACGCCTCACCAACAATTCCTTTGACTTGATTTTCTAAACCCCATAGGCTGCGTTCGTTCGCGCATTGCCTCTTGAAGAAGGAGCGTGCACGACGGGTGGTGGCTACAGAGTGAAGAAAAAGGCTGAGAAGGCTATTTTCTAGGCAAGTGCGTTAGCGCGCGCAGTGCGCCAGCTTTGCTGGGAACCTTTAGAGGGAGGGCTAGTGGGTCGACGACCAGAACACGACAATTGGGGCAATCGCTTTTGAATCTGTCGATGCTCGGGCACCGACTTCGCAAGCAGTGCTTGTCACCCATTGTTAACGACTGATCGCGGCTACCCATTTGCGAATTCGTGATTCGCTAGACCTTCAGAGGCTTCACTCCGGTTGGTCTGCCAGGGTTTCGCATCGCGAGCTGTTCGATCAAGGAGGAATATGATGACTTCAGTGTCGATGAGAATTCAGCCGCTCTTGGGCGCGGCCCCCCTACGGCTTGCCTTCGCGCTGGCGCTTGCCTCCGGCTGCGCAACGCAGCCCGATCGCGGTGAGGACAGCGTGGCACAACAATCAGATCGACTGACCGCATCGCCCGCGGCATCTGCGAGCAAAGCAACACTGCGCGCCAAGGTCCGACGCTCGACCGACGTTATCGAAGTCGAGGTCAGCTCGAGCGAACCCTTTCGAGAAACGGCCATGCCTCCAGCATTGGTGATTGGGAGCAAGGTGTTCCTGTCCAGCCGCAACCCGCCCGATGGTCGCCTGGATACCCTCATTTTCAGTATCAGCCCGGCGGATTTCGATGCCCTACCGGATTCAGCAGAGTTGGCCGTGGGATATGTGTCGCCGAGCGCGCGGCTCACGCCCGTGAGCGTGCCCGCAGGTAAGGCCGCGGCTCCTTCGTCACGCGCGAGCGTGGAGCAACTGCAACCGAACCGTGCTCGAGTTGGAAAGCTAACCAAGACTTCGCTGGAGGTGTCGCCATGACTTTGCGTGGAATTTGCGGTGTTTTGGCAGCAACTACGTTGCTATGTACGCGCGTGGCAAGCGCGGTCGAGGACCCAGCGACGCTCGGACCGCACTCCGTTACCGTCACCTCGTATGGCTCTGCTGGGACGTCGATCTCGCTCGGCGAGATCACCCCCATCGAGGTCCTGGGCGAGGTCCACTATCCGACCGACATCGGCAACGGCCCGTACCCATTGGTTGTACTGCTACACGGCAGACACTCGACTTGCTACACGGTCTCGAACAATACGCCCCTCCTCAAATGGCCGTGCGGCGCCGGTGAAGCGCTCATTCCAAGTTATCGCGGCTACGACTACCTGGCCACCATCCTCGCCAGTCACGGCATGATCGTGGCCTCGGTCAGCGCCAATGGAATCAACGCCCGCGACAACAGCACCACAACGTTCGGCATGAACGAGCGAGGGCTCCTCCTCCAGCATCATCTAGGAATGTGGAATACGTTCAACACGTCCGGCGGAGCCTTCGGTAGCTTGTTCGTGGGTCGCGTCGATTTGACTCGCGTCGGCACCATGGGTCATTCGCGCGGAGGCGAAGGCGTGATTTGGAACTACGAGCGCAACCTGTCGCTCGGATCGCCGTATGGCATTCGAGCCGTGTTGCCGCTCGCACCGGTGGATTTCTACGGCCACTTCATCAACAACGTGCCGCTCGGAGTCATCCTGCCCTATTGCGATGGCGACGTGTACAGCTTGCCTGGCGTTGGATACTTCGACGACGCTCGCTACAGCGCCAGCGGCGACCCCACACCCAAGTATACGATTCTCAGTCTCGGCTCCAACCACAACTATTTCAATCGCATGTGGACGCCGGGACAATTCGTTGCCGGGACGTCGGACGATTGGGGCACGACAGGCACCCATTGCGGCTCAGCGGCGCCAGGGAACGGGCGTCTCACGAGCACGCAGCAGCGAGGGTTTGGGGCGGCGTACATGTCTGCCTTCTTTCGCCGGCACCTCCAGGATCAAACCCAGTTCGACGTCATCCTGAACCGGGATGCGCCGCCGCCTCCTTCGGCCCAAACCACCACTGTCTACACGGCGTTTTTCCCTGGCGCGAGTGACCGCAAGGACATCGATCGCCTGTCCTTGGCTGCAGAGCTGACGACGAACAACTTGGGCGGCGCCGTGACTTCATCGGGGCTGGTCGGATACCAGCTGTGCGGTGAATCGGGTCCCATCTGCGCAGGCGGAAGCTCCCGCGAGCCGCACCAGAGCTACTTGAGTAGTGCAGAGCTGGGGTGGACCAGCAGCACCGCGACTTACACCAATGCTATTCCTGACTTGAAGCGCGACGTCAGCAACTTTGCGACACTGCAATTCAGAACGGCTGTCGACTTCAATGACGCCAAAAACGCCGTCGGGCAGTCGCAGGATCTGAGCGTGCGCCTGACCGACGGGTACGGCCGCACCTCTACCATCCGAGCTAGCGACTACACGAGCGTTCTCTACTACCCGCCGGGCGGATCTTCCGACCGCGCCGCCATCATGAATACAGCGCGGATCCCGATGTCGGCGTTCACCAACATCGACATTACGAGCATCGTCTCCGTCTCTTTCCTCTTTGACAGGAAGGCGACCGGAAACTTGATCGTTTCCGACATCGCATTCAGCAACGAGGGCATGACGGTCGCCGAAAAGTGGCTGGTCTCGACAGGGTAAGGCACCGCGGCCGACGACCACATTTTGCGCGAAGCGCGCAGGCGAGTCTTGTCAGCTCGCTACCTCGGTGGTAGCGGGCGAGGTCGATGTGGTGGCGTAGGCGCTGGGTCTTGTTCGTAGCTGTGCTGTGCGTGCCGGCATGTGGCGGCAAGAAGGCGTACCGCGTCGGCGGTGCCGAAAGCGGCAGCTGCGAGGACGGCGTGCAGAGTGGCGCTGAAACGGACATCGATTGCGGCGGGCCCGATTGCGGCGGCTGCCCGACCGATGCCAGCTGCGAACGGCACCAGGATTGCGAAAGTGCCGTGTGCCGAGCAGACACGTGCCGTGCCGCCAGCTGCGACGACGGGACGAAGAACGGCACAGAAACGGACGTCGACTGCGGCGGCGACGGATGTGGGCCATGCCCGGTGGGCGACATTTGTGGAAAAAGCAGCGATTGCGCTAGCCGAGCCTGCGACGGGCGAGTGTGCACGAACGCCACGTGCACTGATGCCGTCCGCAACGGTGACGAGACCGACGTCGATTGCGGCGGGAGCTGCGCGTCGTGCGAGCGCTGCGACGACGGGGAGCTCAACGGCACCGAAACCGACGTCGACTGTGGCGGCGAGTTTTGCGCGCCGTGCGAACTCGATCGGGCCTGCTACGAGGCGAGGGACTGCACGACTGGCGTGTGCGTCGGTCGCGATGGCGGGCCCACCGGTAACCTTTGCTCGCGAGAGCACTGCGACAACCGCAAGCAAGACCAAAACGAAACCGACATCGACTGCGGCGGGCCCGATTGCACGCCCTGCTCGCTGGGTCAGGGATGCGCAAGCGCGAGCGACTGCGACAGTGGGCCGTGCGACGGCTTCTGCACCCAACCTTGCCAAGACGCAGCCAGCGACTGTGGCGATAATGCGCGCTGCGAAGGCGAGCTGTGCGTCTACTGTGACGACGTGAGCGACTGTCGGCCGGGCATGTGCGGCGATAGCGGGCCTTGCGTGTGCAAGAACGGCTTCTGCCTGCCTGGCTGAGCAGTGAGCTGACTGCACGCGGTGCTACCCGACCGGGGTTGAACGCGGCAGCCTACGGGCGGGCGTAAACCAGGTAGCCGCCGGCAAAGTAGTTGTCGTGCGCCACGAGGTCGAGATTGTAGGTCGGTTCGTCCGAGGAGACGTAAGACAGCGTCTGCACGGCGGTGGGAGCGACGTCGGTGGTCGAGCTCGGCGCGGGGTC
>JBEHXA010000280.1:0-9499 GCA_048498935.1 Myxococcota bacterium | reverse complement strand
GCCGACGAGCGATGGGGTCTCCTTCGAGAGGCGTAGCAGCTCGAGAGCTCGGTCCGGATCGCTATCGTAGTAGTGAAGCAGCGAGCGAAGGCAGTGGGGGACTGCCTCGAAAGGGGGCTCTCCTCGGGGCCGCGCCTCGAGCGCTGCGGTCAGCTCGCCCGTCAGCTCTTCGTACCAGGCGAACACCACGTCCTCCTTGCCGGCGAAGTAGCGGAAGAAAGTGCGCGGCGACACGCCGAGCGGCTCGACGATGGCTTCGATCGGCGTCTCGCGAAACCCCTGGCGCGCGAACAACTCGAGACCGAAGCGGGCGATCTCGGCCTTCAGCTCACGTTTCTTCCGATCGCGCAGGCCCTCGATTGCTTTGGGCATTCGAGGAAGCTTAGCAATACTTGGCATTCAACGCCAATGTGGCAGCGACTGATTTCTGGCGCGCGCGTCGCTCCCGCGCAACCGGAATGGCCTTGTGAAAACAGCGCTTTTCGGTCTTGTCGACCGCGCTTTGAACTGCGACCTCAGGCATCAAGCTTTGCACGATCTCGTCGGACGCGACTCTACTCGGCGTTGAGCAGCGCGCGCAATCGAGCCAGCTCGCGCAGCCAATTTTCGCACGCCGAGGTCGGCGCGATCGCCAGCGCTGGGCCGCTGCGCGCGCGATGCAGGAGCAGCGCGATCAGCTGCACCGTCGTGCCGAGGCTCATGTCGTCGGCCAAGCAGGCGCCAAAACCGAGGTCACCCAACCGCGCCAACCACCGCCCCCGCAGGGTGAGCGGCTTGCCATGCGGCCACTCGGCACGCACCTGCGCACCAGCACGCTCAGCGCCGCGAGCAGCTCCAAGCAGAGGTCGGGCGTGTCGAGCAACCACGCGGGTAGTCAACGCGTCGCTGGGCAGTTCTCGAGCTGCTCCACGGTGAGCTACTATGTAGTCCCCGCGCTCGAAGTCCTCCATTGCCTGCACGAGCGCGCGCTCGAGGTCCGGATTCGCCCACGTGGCGCGGGGCCTGGACTGCAGCTGCTGAAGGCATTGGCTGCGAATTGGCCCTGCCCTGGCATCCCATTTCTGCGCGCCCTTGTCACGAAACCGGCTGGGCTGACGGGGCCGCTACCGTGGAGTTGCCCCGGGTCGGACCGGACCCAGTTGTCATGATGCCAGTTGAGCGTTCCTGAATTCAACGGGTGAGAGCATGCGCAGGCCTTTGTGGGGCCGCACGCGGTTGTAGTCGTCAAACCACGCGGCGAGGTCGCGCAGCACGTCGGCTGCCGTCCAGAGGTCGGCGAGGTAGACGTAGTCGCGCTTGAAGCTTTTGACGAAGGACTCGGCCATGCCGTTGCTCTCGGGCGAGTAGGGCGGCGTGGTGCACATTTCAAAGCCGATTCCGGCTCCAAACGCTCGCGTCTCGTCCGATGTGAAGATGCTGCCGTTGTCCGACAGCCACTCGATGGGCACCGCTAGCCGCCGCGTCTCGGGTCCGAAACGGTGCTCGACGGCCTGCACCATCATGTCGCGCACGTGCTCACCGCAGAGCGGCCCAGGCGCCGCGACGAAGCCGGTGACTTCGCGGTCGCAGCTGTCGAGCACGAAGGCAACGTGGACGCGCTCGCCGCTCCAGCAGCGGATTTCGAAGCTATCCGAACACCAGCGCAGGTTCGGCTTCAGCGTGATGATCACCGTCGTGCTTCCTGCCGCGACCATCGCCCGTGCAACGCTCCAGCAGTAGCTTGTTGCGCTTCAGGATGCGGTAGATGCCCTTCGGGTTCACGCGCTCGGAAAGCTCGCGATTCAGCAGCGCCGTGACGCGGCGGTAGCCATAGCTCGGGCGTTTCCTGTCGATCGAGCGGCTGCTGTACGTAGGCGCCGTCTGTGGCTGCGCGGCTTCCGCGCGCATCCTGCGGCGAGTGTGCACGGCACAGAACGACCGCCACTGTTTTGGCTTGCGTTGTGGCGCCGATAGGGCAGTCTCCATCGGGAGCGAGAGGCGCGATATGGGGCCCATCCCAGTAGCGAGCACCAGCATCCAGTCTGAGCAGGGGGACGTTCCGGCATCGAAGGGCATGACGACAGGCGACCTGACCGCGCTGGTGACTGCGCTCGTCACGGCTCTTGGGGTTGCGGTTGCAATCCGTACGTATACGGGGCCGAAAGGGCAGGAGCGAATCAGAGGCAAGCTCAGGAACTGGGCTCTGACCGAGGCCGAGCGCGTCGCAAGCCAGGGATCAACCATGCTCGTGCCGCTAGTTCGAAAGGTGACGCCAAAGGAACACGATGCCCTGCTCGGATTGGAAACGGACGCACAGATTCTCTCTACGCTACTCGTTGGCGACGAGTGGCACGTGCGAGTCAACACGGGTCACAAGGATGGGCTAAACCCCTAAGAGATCTTCCAGGTGAGCCATATGGACGATCCGTCGGACTGCCTCGTCCCCAAGGATGTCATCGTCAGCCCAGGGCCACACGATTTCCGGATAGAGCTTCTGCGAATCTGCTAGGTATCGCCGACCGTCGATTCCTACGCGAATGATGCGCCATGGCGTCTTGCTGGTGATCGCACGTAGCAGGTCACCCGCTCGAATCGCCATCGGTTATCTAGCCGTCCACGAACCGAAAGACGCTTGACATGAGCTGCGAGGATGAGCCGAAGAGACCAGGCAACTTTTCCGGCTCAGCGCAAGCGTCTGCCATGGCGTGAAGCGCGATGCTGACAGCTGTCCGCGCAGCCTGGTCGCGACTCTTCCCGTATGCCATCGCCCCGGGTATCTGGTCGACGGTCGCGAGCCATTGTCCGATAGACTCATCGCGGACCAATTGTACGGTGAGGTTTCGGTCACCGTAGGCGTAGCGAACGCGGCCCTCTGAGAGGCCGGCCGCGATAAGCCCGAGGACGTCGGGACCTTCAGCAAACTTTGGGAAGGTCATGTGCAGACCCTACCACTAGGGGTTGGCTGCCGCAAAGCGAGGGATATTTTGAGGCAATTGGGGTCAGAACCGGACCGTACGAGTTCAGTATGGGAGCGCACAACCTACCACATCAGGCCGACCTTGTGTCTGCGTAGGCGCCCCTTGCACGGCCCCTCTGACTGAGCCGAAGTGTCGTGTTCCAGCACGCGCATCCCCCCGCGCAACCCGGAAAGGCCCTGTGAAAGCAGGGCTTTTCAGTTTTGTCGACCGCGCTTTGAACTGCGACCTCAGGCACCGAGCTTTGCAGGGTGTCGTCGGATGGGACCCTACTCGGCGTTGAGCAGCGCGCGCAGCTCGACGCTGGAAAGCGCGGCGGCTTGGTCGGATTCGGCGAGCAGCGAATCGGCGAGGTCGCGCTTGGTGCGGTGCAGGGCGACAATGCGCTCTTCGATCGTGCCTTTGGCGACGAGGCGATACAGCGTGACGGGGTTTTGCTGGCCGATGCGATGCGCGCGGTCGGTCGCTTGCGCTTCAGCCGCGGGGTTCCACCACGGGTCGAGATGAATAACGTAGTCGGCGGCGGTTAGGTTGAGCCCGAATCCGCCCGCCTTCAGGCTGATCAAGAAGGCGTCGCCCGAACCAGTCTGAAAGGCGTCGATCGCCGCAGCTCGCTGCTTGGTCGTGCAGGAACCGTCAAGGTACTGGTAAGCGACATGGCTTTCGTCGAACGCCTTGGCCGCGAGCTTCAAGACGTCGACGAATTGGCTGAACACGAGCGCGCGGTGCCCGGATTCCGTGAGTTCGCGCATCAGCTCGAGCAGCGCCTTCAGCTTCGAGCTCTCGGCGGTCGACTCGGGCACGACGAGGCGCGCATCGCAGCACACCCGGCGCAGGCGTGTCAGCTCGGCCAGCACGGCGATTTTGTTGCCCTCGCCATTGCTGCCGAGCTTGTCGAGCGCGGCGAGCCGCACGGCTTCGTAGATCAACGCTTCTTCACGGCTGAGCTCGACTTGATGCTCGATCTCGGTGATTGGCGGCAGCTCCGCAAGAACCTGAGCCTTGGTGCGACGGAGCAAGAATGGTTGAATCAGCCGTCGCAGCTGGCGGCGACTCTCACGACCGGTGGCGTCATCAGCGAGCGGAAAGCGCCGCCGAAACTCATTGGCGCTTCCCAGTAAACCCGGCTGTACGAACTGAAACAAGCTGTACAGATCGTCCGCGTGATTCTCGACGGGCGTACCGGTCGCGGCCACCCGCATGCCAGCTCGCAATGCCAGCGCTGCGCGCGTGCGCTGAGCGTTGGCGTTCTTGATGAACTGCGCTTCGTCGAGGACCACGGTACCCCACTCGATGCCTTGCAGAGCTTCGGCGTCTTGCTGCAACGTGGCGTAGCCGGCGACGAGCACGTCTCTCGGTCCCAATCCATCGAGCACGGCCGACCGCCCGGCGCCCGCGTAGCTCTCGACCGCGAGCGAGGGCGCAAATCGAGCTAGCTCGCGTAGCCAAACTCGTCGCGCCATTTGACGGCCGGCGCATCGAGCTTCAATCCCGATGAGGCCGCCAATAGGCCTTCGAGCGCCGTCAGCGCGGTGGGTGGCAGCACGATTTCCTTCGCGCTGGCGCCCGCAGCTTCGCGTCGCGCCGCCGCGATCGCCGCCAATAGCTGTTTCCCAGTATCGTGAGCTCCGCGCGCGGAAACGTCCGCAGCACGCGCGTGGCCAGCCCAAAGTTACACTCGTACCCGTTACCATCGCCGAGCACCCACCCCGCCGCGATGAATGGCTGCAGCGCCCGCTTGAGCGAGCTCGTCGAATATGCCCGCGTCTTCGTCTCGCGCGCCCCCAGCACCCCAGCCGTCGCCGTCAACGTCGAAATATTCGCCCGCCCCAGCAGCGCCAGCCCCAACAAGACTAGCCGCTCATCACGCGTCGGCGCGGCCGCAAGCTCACTCACCTGACTCTTCGAGCCGTCTGGGGCCACGGTGCCTTCAGGCATAAATCAGCCCACCCGCCCAGGCAAGGCGCGGATGGTCTAGACCGACCAAAGGTCAGCGAGCCTGATCGCGAGAGGCTCGAAGGGTTCGCATTGCACCACGACGTCACCACGCCACACGCCTACGATACGATAGCCAGGGCCGTCGAGGCGCAGGACTTCGAGTGTCTGCAGCAGTGGGTCGACGAGCCAAACGTGTCCGACTTTCTCCCTTGCGTAGACGGGTACCTTCACCGCCCTATCGGTTGACGCCGTGGACGGCGACAGGACCTCGCAGACCCAGTCGGGCGCGAGCTCGAACGCACTGCCGGTCGGAAGCGCAGGCATGCGTTCGCGACGCCAACCCCCGATGTCTGGAACCAGCACGTCACCATGCAAGTGAACTTCCGGTTCGTTCAAGATGATCCAGCCCCCAGGGCCACCTCGTCCTCGATGAAACGGCCCGTACAGCTCCCCTGATAGGCTCGACGCCGCTTGGGCGTGGGGTGGTGCCGGGCGCGGGCTCGTGACAAGGTCACCGCTCAGGATCTCGCCGACCAGGTGATCGGGGACGCCACGGAGGTCGTCGTAAGTGGCACGTCGCCGTGCGGGGTCGGCCATTGCACCTCTACTCTAGCAGTCGCCTGCCCAAGGCTACGAGCAAGCGATCGGTTTGACGGCGCCGGGCGCTCGCTAGGGCTACCGCCACCCAATCACGATCGCCTCCTCGAACGGCACCCACACCTCGGTAACCCCTTGGAATTGCTGGGCAGGAAAGTCGAGTTGCGAGCCGGCACAACCAAGAACGAAAACGTGGAGTTAGCGAAAGTTGGCTCCGCGATTTTCGCTTGTTCGTTTTGAGGCTCAGGGCTTGGGGCTGCGAGTCAGGCGAGTCACGATCGGCTGCGACCAGGTAGGCGGCTCGCCGTACTGGCGTGCGACGTCGCCGTTGGCGGCGCGAAGCACGAGCTGGGCGTCGCAGTCATCGACGGAGTTGTCGTAGATGTAGAAGCGATCGACCTCTGCAGCGATGGAGGCGGCATTGGCGATGGAGCGCGCCCAGCGGTCGACGATCTTGCGGATGGGCACTTCGTGCCCACCTTGAAGGACGCGGCGAGCGACTCGGGCGGCGTTGATTTCGGGGCGCGCGGTGCCTACGAAGAAGATGCGCACGAAGTAGCCGGCCGCGAGGGCGCGTCGAACGAACTCAGGTTTGTCTTCGGCTGAGAAAACCGTTTCGAATGCAAGACTGCGTCCTGCAAGGAGGCACGCTTCACGGCGCTCCGTGGCGAGCTGGGCGGCTCGCAATACGATATCCGGGTCGTTCCAGTCGCCGAGCTCGTCCTGCGCAATGAGGTCGGGGTTGAGGTATTCGCAGCCATGGAACCACTCGTGCGCGAGCCCTCGCTCGGTGATCGTGGTCTTTCCGGCGCCGTTGGGGCCAGCGACGACGAGCAGCCGAGGGCGCGGGGCCGGCATCAGGGCTTGGCGGGACGCGGCTTGGAATGGGCCTGGGCGTACAACGTGGCTTCCTTCAGCTTCGCTGCGATCCAAGCGTCAGCCTTGGCGCGCCGTTGCACCGCGAGATCTCGAGCTTCGCGCATGACCAGCGCTAGCTCCTCATCGGTTGGCTCGGTGTCTGGGGCCATCAGGTCTCGAGGCTGCCCTGCAGTGGTCATCGCTGCCCAATCCTAGCACGGGCGCGACCGACCCATTTCTCGCCAGCTACGCCACCCGAACCTCGAGCGGTAGCGAGATTTTGAGAGCCCACGCCGGGTATCGCCCCGCCCAACCCGGAGAGGCCCTGTGAAAACAGGGCTTCTCAGTTTTGTCGACCGCGCTTTGGACTGCGACCTCAAGCGCTCAGCTTTGCTCGCGGCAGCCATGTCGGGCATGCTGACTTGGTGGCCGCACCGGCGAGCGCAGCACCGATTCCCGAAGCGTGTTTCGATGATCTCGATCTCGATCTCGAGGACTCACTTACGGCTATGCGGCTCTTGGGGTCCACTGGTGGCGAGCTCGCGCACGAACGCCCGAGCTCGATCGAAGTCGGCTTGACGAAGAGGTTTCGCCTCACCGCGGCGCAGCCCTTCCAGTAAGAGACTTTCCAGGTCCCGCGGTGGGCCTGGGCGCCACGCTGGACTGCGAGATGGTCTGCGGTCTCCGTTCATGACTCAATCTGAGGGGACCGGCGGCTCTCCACGTGCGTATTCCGGACGCACTTGAACGCTGATTCCGGAGCGACTTGAACAGCTGTTCCGACGGCACCTGAACGGTGATTCCGGAGCATTTGAACAACGATTCCGGACGACTTGAACGCCGATTCCGGAGCACCTGAACACCCCGGGCCGTAAGGCCGGGGCGCAGGGACGAGGTCGAAGCCAGGGCGAAGCAGAAGCCGATCGAGCGCGCCGCTAAGCGGTGCGACGGCGGCGAAATGGATCGCCTCAGCATGCGCAAGATTCGAGAAATCCTTCGCTTGAAGCACAACGGCCGCAGCCAGCGCGAGATCGCGAGCTCGGTGGCGGTCGCGGTCGGCACGATCAACGGTCACCTGCAGCGCGCGAAGCAGGCTGGGCTGACGTGGGAGACGGCGCAATCGATGACCGACGCGGAGGTCGAGGCAGCCTTGTTTCGCGATGCTGGTCGGAACGAGGGCGCGACGCGCGCGGCAATCGACTACGCGCACGTGCACGCGGAGCTGAGTCGCCCCGGCGTCACGCTGCAGCTGCTGTGGTTTGAGTACCAAGAGAGCGTGGCAGCGCGTGGGGACGGAACGAAGCCGTACCAGTACAGCCAATTCTGCGACCTCTACGCGGCCTGGCGGGTGCGGCTCAAGCCATCGATGCGACGGGTGCACCGCGCAGGCGAGAAGGCGTTTGTCGACTACTCGGGAAAGAAGCTTCGCCTGACGAACGCGACCACGGGCGAGCTGGTCGACGTCGAGCTGTTTGTGATGGTGCTTGGGGCGAGCAACTACACGTACGCGGAGGCCACGATGACGCAGACGCTAGCAGACTTCGTGGGCGCCACGATCCGCGGCTTTGAGTACTTCGGAGCAGTGCCGGAGGTGGTCGTGCCAGACCAGCTTCGCAGCGCGGTGAAGGGGCCAGACCGCTACGAGCCCGACATCAACGCGACGTACCTGGAGATGGCGCAGCACTACGGCGTGACGGTGATCCCCGCGCGGCCGCGGCGCCCGAAGGACAAGGCGAAAGTGGAGACGGCTGTGCTCATCGTGCAGCGCTGGATTCTGGCGAAGCTGCGGAACCGAACGTTTTTCGAGCTGGATGAGCTAAATCGAGCGGTTGCCGAGCTGCTTGAGGAGCTGAATCTGAAGCCCTTCCAGAAGCTCGACGGCTGCAGAGCGTCGGCGTTTAAGAGGCTCGAACGGCCGGTAATGCGCGCGTTGCCTCCGGTGCGCTACGAGCTCGCCGAGCGCCGCAAAGCTCGCGTCAACATCGACTACATCGCCTACGACGGCCGGTACTACAGCGTGCCACATCAGCTCGTGCACCAGCCAGTCGAAGTGCGCGCCACAGGCGGCACTATCGAGGTGTTTCTGAGCGGCGAACGTGTGGCGACGCACAGGCGAAGCTACGCGCCTCGAGGTGCGGCGGTGACCGATGCTGGCCATCGCCCGGCTAATCACCGTGACCAGGTCTGGCCTCCGGAGAGACTGATCGGTTGGGGCGCGAAGTACGGGCCTGCCGTGGCCACCGTCGTCGAACGGATGCTGCAGCGCTACATGAACCCAGAGCAGGGCTATCGCGCGTGCCTGGGGCTGATGCGCACCGCGGAGAAGTACGGCAGCGCTCGCATGAACGCGGCCTGCGAACGCGCGCTGAGCGCAGGCACCAGCGGCGGCCCAAACCGCCGCAGCATCGAGGTGATCCTCAAACGCGGGCTGGACTTACAGCCTGCGGCCACACCGACGCGCACCACCCCGCTGCAGCACGAGAACGTGCGTGGCGGCGACTACTACGACAGAAAGGAAACAGTGCATTGACCACCATCGAAGAAACCCTCACCAAACTGAGCGAGATGCGGCTCCCGAGCATGGTGCTCGCGGTCCGCGAGCTCATGGACTCGGCGCCTGGCCATCAGCTCTCATTTGAGGAGAAGCTCGGCATCGTCGTCGACCGTGAGTGGCTCGACCGCGACAATCGGCGCCTCGCACGGCGACTCAAGGAGGCCAAGCTGGCGACGCGTGCGTCGCTCGACAACGTCTTGTGCGACCCCGAACGCGGCATCGACAAGGCTGCCATGCGCCAGCTGGCGAGCTGCCAGTGGGTAAAGTCCAAACACAACGTCGTCATCGTCGGCAAGACCGGCGTAGGCAAGAGCTATCTTGGCTCGGCGCTGGCCGACGGTGCATGCCGCGTCGGCTATCGCTCGCTCTTCCTGCGCGTGCCTCGCTTGCTCGAAGAGATGGCGCTGGCTCGAGCCGCCGGCGACTACTCATCGCTTCTCGGTAGGCTGTCGCGCATCGACTTGTTGGTGCTCGACGACTTCTTGCTCAACCCGATGACGGACGTCGAACGGCGCGACCTGCTCGAAGTGCTCGAGGACCGCTACGACCGCACCTCGACCGTGATCACCACGCAAGTGCCGACGAAAACTTGGCACGA
>JBEHXA010000279.1:0-9515 GCA_048498935.1 Myxococcota bacterium | reverse complement strand
TGGGACATCTTGGGCAAGCGCGCCGGGCTGCCGCTCTACATGCTGCTCGGCGGCAAGTGCCGCGAGGCGGCCGCCGCGTACACGCACGCCGAGGGCAGCTCCGTCGCGGAGGTGCTCGACAACGCGGAGGCTATCCTGGCGCAGGGCTACCGCCACGTGCGCGTCCAGCTTCGGCAGTACGGCGGTGGTGTGCCGGACCAGGCTCCGCCCGATGGCGCACAACCGGGTGCCTACTACGATCCCCGCCGCTACGCGCGCGAGACGCTCAAGCTGCTCGAAGCGGCGCGCAAGCGCCTCCCCGAAAGCATCGAGCTGATTCACGACGTGCACGAGCGCTTACCGCCCAGCGACGCCGTGCAGTTCGCCAAGGACGTCGAGCAGTTCAAGCTGTTTTTCCTCGAGGACGCGCTGCCGCCGGAGCAACTGGCGTGGCTGCCGCGGCTGCGCGCGGTGTGCAGCACCCCGCTGGCGCTAGGAGAGCTGTTCAATCACCCGTTCGAGTGGCAGCAGGTGATCGACGAACGCAGCGTCGACTTCTTGCGCATGCACGTGAGCCAGATGGGCGGCATCAGCCCCGCGCGCAACGTGGCCGCACTAGCGGCTGCGCGCGGGATCCGCACGGCGTGGCACGGCCCCGCCGACACCTCGCCGGTCGGGCACATGGCCAACCTGCACCTGGAGCTGGCGGCGCCGAACTTCGGCATCCA
The DNA here is from genome assembly GCA_048498935.1 of Myxococcota bacterium. Classification (GTDB taxonomy): domain Bacteria; phylum Myxococcota_A; class Polyangia; order Polyangiales; family Polyangiaceae; genus PMG-095. Next base: position 8,808 of record JBEHXA010000279.1, on the reverse strand, counting down.
CGAGTGGAGCGGCTTTCCCGAGCAGGTCTACGAGCTCTTTCCCGGGCTGGCACGCACCCGCGAAGGCTACCTTTACCCGAGCGACGCTCCGGGCCTCGGCATCGACTTCAACGAGGAGCTCGCCGCCAAGTATCCGGCGCGCAGCTACAACGAAGAATGGACGCAAGCGCGGCTGCCCGACGGCACGGCCGCGTTGCCTTGAGCGCGGGAGGCTCCGTTCACTGGAGCTGAGGGTCGACGTTGGCCATGATGCAGGCCTGAAGCCACATGAGCGGTATTTGACAGCCTGTCGGGATGGGCTCGTAGCGGCAGGCGTCGGAGACGGCGGTGGGTGCGCTGCGATAGCAGTCCATCAAGGATTGCAGCTCGTTGCGGCACGGCTCTATCCCCAAGTGTTGGGACTCGCACGCCACCACGCACCCTGCGGGATCGGACGGCGCGCAGAACAAGACGTTGCTGGTAGCGTCACACAAGTCGTCGCACGGTGTTGGTTCGAGTGGGTAGCCGCCCGAGCATGCGCCGCTGACGAGCACCGAGAGCGCTAGTCCTAGTCCCAGCGCCAGCGACCCAGGTTTCGGCATCCCGAGGCGTAGCGTAGCGCTCCTTTGGGCTAACGGCAGGACCGTTCGACCCGTGGCCGCCTGGTTCGGGCTTTTTGCGGTACGCTGGGCCTCGCCGCTGCGCGGCGCTTCGTCATGCCCGCTCAGGCCGCTCCGGATTCCGCCAAGCGCGATCGCTCCGGCGAGGTCGCGGGCGATCGCTATCGTTTGATCGAGATCATCGATCGAGGTGGGCAGGCCGCGGTGTATCGCGGCGTCGACCTGCGCATGGGCGACGAGGTGGCGATCAAGGTCGTGACTCCCCCGCGATGCGCGGATCAGGCCTGGCGCGAGCGGGTACTGCGCGAGGTTCACGCGCTCACGGTGCTGTCTGGTACTGCGGCGGTGCGCGTGTTCCACCAAGTTTGGGGCGAGCAGGGCGAGCTGTTTCTGATCATGGAGCTGCTGCGCGGCAGCAACCTCGAAACGTACCTCGACCTCCTCCAAGAGCGCGGGCAAAGGCTCGAGGTAGCGCAGGTGCTGTCGATCTTCGAGCCGCTCGTGAGCACGCTCGAGACCGCGCACGCCGCCGGGATCCTGCATCGCGATTTGAAGCCGAGTAACATCTTCGTCCAGCTCGACGGCAGCGTGCGGCTCCTGGACTTCGGTTTCGCGAAGTTTTTGCGCATGCGCTCGGTCACTCAAGCGGGCCACGTGGCGGGCTCGCCGAGCTACATCGCGCCGGAGTGTTGGCAGGAGGCGACCGAAGCGCTGGACCAGCGCATCGACGTGTACGGGCTGAGTGCGGTGCTGTTTCGCGTGCTGGGCGGGAGGGCTCCGTTCGTCGGCGAGCGCGTGATCGAGATCATGCGCCAGTGCATCAGCGCGGAGCGCCCGAGCCTGTGCGCGCTGCGCCCCGGTTTGCCGCCCGCCGTGGACGACTGGGTGAAGTCGGCGCTCGCGATCGAGCCGGAAGAGCGCTTCGGCAACGTGCGCGCGGCCTGGACTGCGTTGAAGAACGCCCTGGCCTCGGCTACTACCTAGGCGATGTTCGGCAGATGGCTACGCGGTGAGCAGCGAAACAGTGACGCTTTGGCGGGCGACGCGCTCGGGCGCGTGATCGCCGAGCAGCTGCCGAGCGCCGACGCCGAAACGGTGGCGGTCGTGACCAGCATGGCAGGGTTACTCGCGGCCGTGGCCTATGCGGATCGCAACTACTCGGAAGCCGAAGAGCAGCGAGTCCGTGACGAGCTCAGCCGCGTGCACGGCATGACGAGCGCGGGGGTCGACGCGATTTGCAGCGCGCTCCGCACGCACATCGTCGAGCTTTCGACGGTGCAGGCTCCTCGCTACTCGCGCACTCTGGTCGAGCTGGCAGACGTAGAGCTGCGGCGTGAGGTGTTGGGCGCGCTGATCGGCCTAGCAGCAGCCGACTCGTCGATCACGCTCGCCGAGACCAATATGCTGCGGCAGCTGACTACGGCGCTCGGCTTGAGCCAGCAAGATTACGTCGAGCTGCAAGCTCAGCATCGCCAGCACCTCGAAGCCATCAAGCGCTGAGGTCGCGTCAAAACGCGTAGCCGAAGGCTACCGAAACGATCACGCCGCCATCCACCAGCGCGCTCACGTCGTTGAACGCTTTTTCGCTGCCGCTCACGTAGCGCGTGTTGTCCTTTTCGAGCAGCAACGCGTAGCCGGTGGTGGCCATGAAAACGAAGCCCTCGGTGCCGGTGTAATTCACGCCGCCAGCAAGCTGCCAGTAAGGGGATGGCAAAACTTCCATCTCCACCTCGTCGCTGCCCGACTTGGTGTTGATCGCCTTACCGCCGCTGCCGGCCGAATAGGTCAAACCGGTGCCCAAAAAGGGCGTCCATTCGCCCTTCAAGAAGTTGTAACGAGCGCGCACGCCGGCCCGTACCCCTGCCAGTGAAAGGCCGAGCCCCGTGTCGAGCGCGAGCTGCGGGATCGGATGGAAGCTGAAGTTCGCGCCCAGGCCCGCCAGACCGTTCCAGCCCAGCTCGCCCCCGATGGCGAAGCGTCGCTTCTCGCGAATCGGGCGGTTGTCGGCAGGACGCGGAGGTGGTGGCTCAGCGACCGCGGGCGCCGCAGCGGCTGGAGGCGCGGCTGCCGGTGGCGCAGCGGCTGGTGCTGCAGCGGCTGGTGCCGTCGCGGTCGCTGAGGGAGGTGGTGCTGCGGCTGGCGGCGGTGCAGCGGGCGGCGGTGCAGCAGCGGGCGGTGCCGCAGCGGGCGGTGCCGCAGCGGGCGGTGCCGCAGCGGGCGGTGCAGCAGCGGGCGGTGCCGCCTCACTCGGAAAGCTGCCGCTCGACTGAGCCGAAGCAAATGCCGGCAAGAGCCAGCCACCGAGCAAGACCAACGAAGCAGCGGACCAACGCATCATGAATCCCTAACCCCCCGAAGCCTCCGTCAGCTGCCGGGCTCAAGTAAAGGCGATTCGGCGCGCCGCAGCTTCAAACCTCGATACTACCCTCGAGGTACGGCGTGACGTGCCCCGCAATGCGCACCCGCTCACCTTCGAGCGTGCACCAGAGCTCTCCGCCCCGCCGCGACACCTGCCGCGCAAACAGCGACGTCTTGCCCAACCTTTCAGCCCAAAACGGCGCGAGCAGCGTGTGCGCCGAGCCGGTCGCCGGATCCTCCGGCACACCCGCGGCGGGCGCGAAGAAGCGAGAGACGAAATCGCAATCCGTTCCCGGCGCCGTCGCGATCACGCCATGAACGCCTGTGTCGACGAGCGCCGCCATGTTCGGCGCCAGCGCGCGCACTTCGGCTTCACTCTCATAGAGTGCCAGCCAAGCATAGCCTCCGAAGATCTCGCGCGGCGCGCCGCCGAGAGCTTCCTCCATGGCGCGCGCTTCGACCACGGGCTCCAAGGTGCGCGCCGGAAAGTCGAGCGAAAGGCGCTCGCCCGAGCGATCCACCGGCAGCGGGCCACTCTGCGAGTGAAACACCACGCGAGTGCGGCCCGGTTCGAGTCGCTCGAACACCACCCAAGCGGATGCCAGCGTCGCGTGCCCGCACAGCGCAACCTCCACGGTGGGCGTGAACCAGCGAATGCGAAAGTCGCTGCCTTGCCGAACCAGGTAGGCGGTCTCCGAAAGGTTATTCTCCGCAGCGATCGCAAGCAACGTGGCGTCTGGCAGCCAGTCGTCGAGCACGACCACGGCTGCCGGGTTACCCGCAAACCTGCGCGAGCTGAACGCATCCACCTGCCACAGAGGGAGCCTCATGCAGCGAAAGTTAGCACCGCCCGCCCAGCACCCCCCGCGACAGAGGGGGTCAGGCGGGTAGGGTTCGGACCGATCAGTTCGCGATCAAACGATGCCGAGCGACATCGGGTCGAGGGCTTGCGGCCCGGAGTAGCCGTAACGGGTGCCTTTGAGCGGTAGCTGCATCTTGTTCGCGATCAGCGTCAGCAGGCTGGAGTGCGCGAGCTGCTGCAGGCCCTTGTGCGGATCCTTGTCGAAGCCCGGCACCGTGCCCGTGAAGTTGATGGCCTGGCCGAGCTTGAAGCCCAAGCTCCGCCCGCCCGCGAACATGAAGGGAACACGCTGCGTCTTGTGGCCGAGCCCGAGCTCCGAGCAGTGAAAGATGATCGTGTTGTCGAAGAGCGAGCCGACGGTGTCGGGCGTGTCCTTCAGCATTTGGATGAACTGCGCCAGGCGCTCGGCGTACCAAACGCGATAGGAGTTCCACGCCGTGAGCTTGGCGTCGATCTGCTCCGGAGTGGCGTTGCCGGTGAGCTGTCCGGGCGGCGCCGTGTAGTGCGAGGCGTCGTGCACGCCGAATTTGTCGACGCCGACGATCGGGTGATGCGCGTTGGTGTGCTCCCAAAGCAGCGACACCACGCGCGTGCGCCCACAAGCCAGAGCCAGCCGCGCCAGCTCCATCTGCAGGTCGCCCACGACGGGGCGCTTGTCGGCCTGGTTGTAGGCGGCTTGATTCGGATCGTTGACCTGCGGCACCGCAAAGCCGGTGGGGTTGAAGCCCTTCAGGTCGCACGCGGCCACACCGGTCGGGTCAGTCAACCGACGCTCGAGCGCGCGCAGCGACTCCGTATAGGTGTCGATTTTCGCCTTCTCGGAGGGGGGCAAGCTCTGCGCGAGCGACAGCAGGTCTTGATTGGCGGCGTCGAGCACGCTCTTTTGCTGCTTCAAGCGCAGCGCCGCCGCTGCGTCGCCGCTCGCCGTGTCGGTGCCCTTGAAGAAGCGATCGAAGGCGACCAGCGGATTTTCCTCGGGAAAAACCTCCTGGGCGAGCTTCACGCGCGTGAAGTGAGGGTGCGGAACGGTCGCGGTGCCACCCTTGCTGATGCGGCATTGAATGCCGAGCTGAATCGAGCCGAACGGCGACGACGCTTTCAGCATCTCGCCCAGCTCCAGATCCATGGTCATCACGTCCTTGTCGTCGCCGACCAGCATCTGCTGCGAGCCGCCTTGATGGTCGGTGAGCGGATACATGGCCACGCCGTCCATGAAGATGCAGTCTTCTTTGTGCGGCTCGAGGGGTGCCGACAGCTGCTTCAAGTTGAAGTTGGTGCCGGTCTCACTCGGGTGCCACAGGTCGACCTGCAAGCCGCACGGCGTGTAGAAAAAGACGACCTTGGTCGTCGCTCCCGCCGCCTGCGCGCGGCCGCGGTGCATCTGAAACATTTGGGCGAGCGGCGCAGCGAGCGCGGCCGTGCCGACGCCTCGCAAGATGTCGCGGCGATTGATCTTCATTGTTCCACCACCTCCGCCGTGCGGCGCGTCGTAAACGAGTCTTGCAGTACCAGGCGCACGAACAGCTCGGGTATCTCGAGGTTGTTGGTCTTGAAGTCAGCGGTTAGCGCGTTGACCGCGCACAGGTCTTCACCCTTGGCGTCGAAGCCGCGCGCGAAGCGGTAGTAATTCGTGGTGAAGCAGGCGCGCGCCTTGGGATTTTCGCCGACCAGCTTGGAGAGCTGGCGGGCGCCGTCGAACTTGAGCGCTTCGCCCTGGGCGCCGAGGATGCCTTTGATCTCACCGGTCGCGTCGATCGGCACGCCGTTCTCCATGGCGCGCAGGTTGGCGGCGCCGTCGAACTGCTCGAGCCCGAAGCCGATCGGATCTTGCAGGGTGTGGCAGGAGGGGCAAACGCCGTTACCGGTGAGCGCCAGGATGTTTTCGCGCGTGGTGCGGCCCGGGTTGGCCGGCGTCTGCGCGGTGTCCACGTCGGGCGGCGGAGGCGGGATGTCTTCGCACAGCAGGTTGGCGCGGATCATATGGCCGCGCTGCGTGGGCGACGAAGCGGTCGTGCGCGCGTGACCGAACAGGAACATGCCCAACGTGAGCAAGCCGCCGCGCGCCGAGCTCGGGCCGAGGTCCACCTTTTGCGGCGTGGCGGTCAAGCCGGCGCTCGGCAAACCGTAGTAGTTGGCCAGCTCTGCGCTGGCGAAGGTGTAGGTGGCGTCGAACAGCTCCTCGAAGCGGCGCGTGGAGTCGAACACCACGTGCGTCACGAAGGCGTCCTGCTCCTGGCGCATGTCGCCGCGGATCGCGTCGATACCGGCGCCCTGGAACAGGGCCGGGAAGCTCGCTTGGTCTTTGGTGGCCACGTAGGCGCGTGGTGACTCCATCCACTCATAAAAGAACTGCGCGACGCGCTCACGACCGCGCTGGTCGCCGAGCAGGCGCCGCGCCTGCGCTTCCATCTCCGCCTTGTTCGCCAGTGCGCCGCTGGCGGCCGACGCGAACAAGGCCGCGTCCGGCATGGTGCCCCAGAAGGTGTAGGAGAGCGCCGAAGCGATCTCGTACGGCGTGAGCACGAAGGCGCCTTGTCCGTTGTCTTTGCCGAGCTCGGTGCGAAAGAGGAAGGAGGGCGAGATCAAGAGGCTGCGGATCGTCAGCTCCACGCCCACTTTGAACTGCCCTCCCGTAAGGCTCGCGTCGAACAGCGCGAGGTAGCGCGCCTTCTCGGCGTCGTTCAGCGGGCGGCGCAGCGCGCGAGCGCCGAAGCTTTCGATGAATGAGCTCGCGCACGCGGTGTCTTCGGTCGTGCAGGGCACGACCTTGGCAAAAGCTTCAGCCACGGCTTGGTTGGCGAGCGCGGTCGCGACGCTGCCGTAAGCGTCCATGTGCTGCTCGTCGACGAACGCTACGGTGACGTTGTTGGTGAAGCCGCGCACTTCGCGATCGGGGGGAATCGCCGTGACGTCCGGATTGGTGAGCCCGAGCAGATCGGCGACGGTGCGCTGGTATTCACCGCGCGTCAGCTGCCGCAAAATGCGCGGGCTCGGCCTTTCAATCGCACAGTCAGCCGGGACGTCTTGCGGCGAAGTCGTGCCGCTGCCGCCGCCTCCCGGGGTGTTGCCGGTGCCACCCGTCGTGGCTCCTGGAATTGCAGGCGTGCCATTGTTGCCAGGAGGCCCTGTCACTTCGCCTGTGCAGCCCAAGGCCGCCAGCGCGGCCAACACCATGCCCGTGCGCATGTCGGTTGTGTGGGTTTCCCTGCCGTCTCGGATCACCGATTTGCGCTCGATCTCACCCCAAGCAGTGAGCTGACCGGCGCGTTTTGGCTGATGAAACTGCCTTTTGGTAGCGGCGCTGCACGAGTCAGCGTCCGAGCACCCAACCGAGGCCGAGTAGGATGTGCTGCGCGCCGAGCGACGTGTCCTCGAGGTCCAGCGCCTCCTTCGCGAAGTTCGTGTAAAAAACGCGCCCCTTGCCGGGTGTGCGGTACCAAGAAACGGCGACATCTTTCATGTCGGCGCCCGACCATTTGCACTTCACGAGCACGGTCGTGTCGGGCGCCACGAAATCAGCGTTATCCAGGTTGCCCTCGAACGTGAACGACGCCGGCAGACCCTGTGTGGTTGGGTGGGGCGTCACTGTTCGACACTGGCTCGCACCGTCGAAGAAGCCGTGACCACCGCGCCCGCCGATCACCGCGTTGTACGGATGCGGCGGCTCTGCGGACTGAAACGTGACGCTCGCGCAGTGCGTGCCGAACAAGCCACCACCCGCCTCGACGAACGCCTTCAGCGTGGTCGCTTCCGCCAGCCCGTTCTTGCCCGCACCGAACGGCTCGAAACACGTATTGATCATGCCGACAGCTGCAAAGCGCGTCAGCTCACCTGCCGCGATCGACGAAGGATCGTCGCTGATTTCTACCTCGTAGCCCCAACTCTCGAGCTTTTGCTGAAGCAGCGCGAGCTGCATCGGCACCGAGTCGATGACCAGCGTGCTGAAGCTATAGAGCAACACGCGCTTCGGCCCCGCGCTCGCGCCGCCACTCCCCGCTGCGCCGCTCGTTCCACTCGTTCCGCCAGCACCGCTCGTGCCGGCTGAGCCGCCGCTGCCACTTCCCGCGTCACCGCCACCAGCGGTAACGCTAGCACCCGCGCTGCCGGCGCCACCGGACGCCGCGCCCGCTGCGCCTCCGCTCGACGCGCCGCTCCCACTCGACCCGCCGCCTCCAGTCGCGACCACGCCACCGCCCGCCCCAGCAGTGCCGGTCGGCGCTCCACCAGCACCGCCCGCCCCATCCGCCGTTCCACTACTCGTAGGCACACCTCCGCCCGAGCACGCTGCCATCGCAACGCACGACGCGAACCAAGCACCGCTCCAGCGCGGCATGCCGTCAGCTTAACGGCGCCAATACATCACACTCTTGCACGCCCGCCGCATTTTCTTGGAGCTTTGCCGCACGCACTCGCGTTGCAGGGCGAAGCGCTCACACCTCGTCGTCGCGGATCTCCCGCACTACGCGGCAGGGGTTGCCCACTGCGAGGACGCCGCTCGGCACGTCGCGCGTGACGAGGCTGCCGGCGCCGATCACGGTGCGTGCGCCGATCTTCACGCCCGGTAGAATGACTGCGCTGCCGCCGATCCAGCAGTCGGCGCCGATTTCGATCGGCTTGCCGGCTTCCTTGTGGCGACGTGCCAGCGCGTTCATCGGATGCGTGGCGGTGTAGATTTGCACGTTGGGTCCGAACAGCGTGAAGTCGCCGATCTTCACTTCGCACACGTCGAGCACCACGCAGTTGAAGTTGAAGTAAACACGCTTGCCCAGGTGAATGTTCGAGCCGTAGTCGCAGAAGAACGGCGGCTGGAGCCAGGCGGTTTCGCCGCCGGTGCCGAACAGCTCCTCGCACAGGCGGCGCCGCTCGGCTTGGTCTGACTCCCGCGTGGCGTTGAGCGCCCAGCACAGGTCGCGCGCCTTCTCGCGCATCTGCACGAGCTCGGCGTCGCTCGCGTCGTAGGGCTCGCCCGCCAGCATGAGTTCTCGCTCG
>JBEHXA010000278.1:0-9563 GCA_048498935.1 Myxococcota bacterium | reverse complement strand
GAAGGAGCTGCGGAAGAGTGACGGGCCGAGCGCCAGATCCGCACCGCGCAGCTCCTTCGAGCCGTTGTTCACGCCGCTACCGGCGACCATGAAGCGCGGCAGCAAGGCGCTCATCGACGTGGTTTTCGACAAGGGAGGGGACGCGCTTGCCAGCTTGGTCGTGCTGATGCTCGCGATGGGCAGCCCAATGCTCGTGCAGCGCGCGCCCGTGCTGTTCGCGACGTTCGCCTATGCGCTCATGCTGCTGCTCGCGCTGCGTGCCCGGCAGGGTTACGTCTCCGAGCTGGAGGCTAGCTTGCGCTCGGGCACGGTGAGCTTGGAGCTCGTGGAGGAGCAGGATCCGAACGCGCAGCTCACGCTTTCGGCCACCACGCTCGGCATCGACCGCGACAAACTGCGCGAGCAAATCGCGAGGCGCCGTCAAGAGCTCGCGGCGCAGCCGGAGCGCGATCCGATGCCGACCGTGCCCCCACCGGATGAAGCCAGGCAGCTGGTCGACGACGTGCGGCTGCTCTTGAGTCGCGACGTCGGGGCGCTTCGTCAGCTGTTGGGGCGGCCGTCGCTCGACGCTCGCCTGGCCACCTTCGTCGTGCCGCACCTGGCCAGCGACGCCCTCGCTAAACCTGCGGTGGCAGCGCTGCGCGGGATGGGGCTCGAGGTCGTGGGACTTTTGGCCGACGTGATGCTGAGCGAGGCTCAGCCGCTGCCGGTGCGGCGTCGCGTGCCTCACGTGCTGCGTGCCTTGCGCGGTCCGCGCGTCGCTAGCGCCCTCGAGCGGGCTCTCTCGGCCGAGCCGCTCGAGGTGCGCTACCGCGCCGCGTTGGCTCTGCTCGAGGTGGGCAAGGACGATCGCTCCTTGCTCCCGGAGAGCAAGGAGGTATTCACGTTGGCTCTGGCCGAGGTCGGCCGCGGCCCCCTGTCGTCTTCGGCGAGCGACCACGTCTTTGCGCTCCTGTCCTTGTGCACGGCGCGCGGCTCGGTGGAGCTCGTGCGGCAGGGCTTGCGCGCCGGCGACCGCAAGCTGCGCGGCACGGCCTTGGAATACTTGGAGAGCCTGCTGCCCGAAGCGGTGCGCTCGCCTCTGGTGAGCGCGTTTGCGGCCGAGCGCTTGGAACCGCGCGTCGAGGAGCTGCGCAGCGAGACTCAGCTCCTCGACGAGCTCAAGCGCTCCTTCCGCGCAGAGCTCACGCCCCAGGCGCTGCCTGGTGAGCCGGACTAACCGGCCTTTTCGCAGGCTGCAGCCCGCGCCAGGAGCACCTCACGCTCGCGCCCGTTGCGGGTCAACGCGGCGGCGCGCTCGAACTCGGCGCGCGCTTCGGGTAGGCGCTTCAGCTTTTCGAGCAGGTCGCCCCGAACGGCGGGCAGCAAGTGGTAGTTCGCGAGTGCCGGCTCGTCGCGCAGCCGGTCGACCACTGCCAAGCCATGCGCAGGGCCATACGCCATCGCAACCGCAACGGCGCGGTTGAGCTCCACCACCGGTGAAGGCTCGCGCTCGGCGAGCACCTGATACAGGGCGGCGATGCGCGGCCAGTCCGTGAGGTCCGCCGTAGTTGCGCGCGCGTGGCACGCCGCGATCGCAGCTTGTAGCGCGTACTGGCCCGTGGCGCCTCCGAGCTCTTCGGCGCGCGCGAGCGCCGTAAGGCCGCGCCGGATCAGCAGCTGATCCCAGCGCATCCGGTTCTGCTCGAGCAACAAGATAGGCTCGCCATGCGGACCCACGCGCGCCGCCGCGCGCGAGGCTTGGATCTCCATCAGCGCCACCAGCCCGTGCACCTCGGGCTCGCCGGTCGCCAGGCCCTGCAGCACGCGTCCCAAGCGCAGCGCCTCTTCACACAAGCTAGGGCGCATCCAATCGTCCCCGGCGGTCGCTGAATAGCCCTCGTTGAAAATCAGATAGATGACCCCGAGCACCGACGAAAGTCGCTCCGCGAGCGCTTGTCCCTGCGGGACCTCGAACGGTACGCGCTCTTCCGCCAGCACGCGCTTGGCGCGCACGATGCGCTGAGCCACGGTCGGCTCGGATACCAAAAATCCGCGCGCGATCTCGTCCGTCGTGAGCCCACCCAGCAGCCGCAGCGTGAGCGCGACGCGCGCCTCGACGGAGAGCACCGGGTGGCAAGCAATGAACAGGAGGCGCAACAAGTCGTCGCCTACGCGATCGTCGAGCGCCTCGTCGGTGCGGCGCGTTTGCCCTTCCAACTCGCTCTGTGCGTCCGCTTCGAGCTCGTGCCCGAGCTGCTCGTGCTTGCGATTGACGCGCTTGTTCCTCCGCAGCTCATCGAGCGCGCGGCGCTTGGCGGTGGTCATCAGCCAGGCGCCGGGGTTGTCGGGCACGCCGCTCACCGGCCAGTGCTCGAGCGCGGTCACCAGCGCGTCTTGCGCCAGCTCTTCTGCCAACCCAACGTCGCGCACCACGCGCGTGAGGCCAGCAATGAGGCGCGGTGACTCCATGCGAAAGACCGTATGGATGGCGCGCTCGACTTCGGAAGCACTCACCCCCCGCTGGTACGGCAGCTTGCCCGGCTCGGCAAGCCGGCCTAAATTCCGCCGGTAGTGAGCGCCTCTTCAGCCGAGCACCCCGAATTCATTTACCGCTTGCTCGACGAATCCGCGTGGCGGGCTGCCGAGCTCGCCGGCGCATTTCACGGCAGCGAGCACGACCTGCGCGACGGCTTCATTCACTTCTCGACTGCCGCGCAAGTGGCGGAGACGGCCGCTCGTCATTACGCAGGCCGGGTCGGCTTGGTGCTGCTCACGGTGCGCGCGCGCGCGCTCGGCGATGTGCTCCGTTGGGAGCCGTCGCGCGGGGGCGCGCTGTTTCCTCACCTGTACGCACCGCTGCCGGCCAGCGCAGTGGAGCGTATCGACGCGCTTCCGCTAGCAGCAGACGGCCATCACGTATTCCCGCGCGCCATCACGGTTCAAAACGGTAATTGACCAAGAGAAACTGAAACTTTGCGATCGCCGCTGTATTAGCGATCGCAACTTCATTCTCGGTTGATCGAGCGCGCATCCGGAAGCACATTGAAGCTTCAACGCGGCGCGCGACACCTTAGTGTCCAGGCCGCTCTTGACCATCATGAAAAATCGCTCGCGCTCGACTTACCTCGTCTTGCTGAGTCTGCTCGCGTCTTCACATCAGCTTGCCTGCGGTCGCGGCACCAACACCGGTGTCGAGGACGATGACGAGGTCGTGAGTACAGGCGGCACGTCGAGCCAGGGCGGTAGCTCTCCTGGTACGGCCGGTAGCACTCCGAGCCCGTCCGGCGGCGCAGGTCCCACCAGCGGCGGCTCGGCACCGAGCGGCGGCACGCCCCCAGCCGGCACTGCCGGCACCGGCACGATGACCGGCGGCGGCATGACCGGTAGCGGCGGCGTCGGTGGCCCGGCCAAGCCAATCTGGCCCGACGGGCGCGGGCCGGAAGTGGCGTTCATCAGCTACGAAGCCGAGTCCCTCGAGACGACCGGCTCTGTCACGCCGCTTTCGCGCGAGTTCGGCAGCATGTCCGCCGAAGCTTCGGGGCGCCGAGCGGTCACGCTCTCTTCCACCGGCCATCAGCTGCAGTTGACCAACAAAGAGGCAGCCAACTCGATCGTCGTTCGCTATTCGATCCCCGACAGCGGTCACGACTATTGGACCACGCTGAGCGTGCTGGTCGACGGCGAGGCGCGCGGCAAGCTCACCCTCACGTCGCGCTACTCGTGGACGTACGGCGGCGACGGCGACTTCAACAAGCCCCAGCAAGAAGACAAGGGCATCGGCAACGCTCATCACTTCTACGACGAGGCGCACGCCCTGATCGGCGACGTGCCAGCCGGTGCCAAGGTCACTTTGCGCAAGGAGGCTGACGACACCGCTGCCACCATCACCGTCGATCTCGTGGAGATGGAGCTCGTGGGCGCCCCGCTGCCACAACCGCCGAACACGGTGTCGATCGCCGATTGCGGCGCGGTCCCCGACGACGACAAGGACGACTCGCTGCCCATTCAGCAGTGCATCGACAAGGCTCAGTCGCTCGGCAAGGAGCTGTTCATCCCGCAGGGCGAGTTCCAAAGCTACGGCAAGACTCTCAGCGCGCAGGGCCTCACGTTGCGCGGCGCCGGCATGTGGTACTCGTCGATCGTCGGCTTCAACGCGCAGTTCGATTGCTGGGGCACGGGCGGCTGCAAGTTCTACGACTTCGGGCTGTTCGGCGACACCGTGGCGCGCGACGACGCCTCTCCCGAGACCGGCTTTCGCGGCAATCTGAGCAACTCGGTGATCCAAAACGTGTGGATCGAGCATTTGAAGGTCGGCATCTGGCCCAACAAGGGCATCGCCAATTTGAAGGTCTCGAGCGTGCGCATCCGCGACCTGATGGCCGACGGCATCAACCTGTACAACGGCGCGCACGATTGCGTGGTCGAGAACTCGCACTTCCGCAACACCGGTGACGACGCGATCGCCGCCTGGTCCCACAGCGCGGAGTCACCCGGCCCGAGCCGCGCCAACGTGTTCCGCAAAAACTACGTGCAGATCCCGTGGAAGGCGAACTGCTTCGGCATCTACGGCGGCCAAGACAACAAGATCGAAGACAACGTGTGCGCCGACACCGTGCAGTACCCGGGCATGTTGTTCGCACGCCAGTTCGACTCGCAGCCCTTTAGCGGTACCACCGAAGTGAACCGCAACACGCTGCTACGCACGGGCGGCAATGCCTACAATCACACGCACGGCGCGCTCAAGTTCCACGCCGACCAGGCCGAGGTCGGTAACATCAAGGTGAACGACCTGGACATCGTCGACCCCACCAACTCGGGCGTGCACGTGCAAGGCCTGAACGTGATCGACAAGGTGTGGCTGAACGGCGTCAAGATCAGCAACCCCGGTCAGGCGTCGTTCTTCCTGAACGGGGGCTCACAAGGTGCGCTCGACGCAGTGGCGGTCGTCGCGAGTGGCGGGAGCCCCGGCGTGATCAACGAGTCGAACGGCAAGTTCAACCTGATCAAGGGCATGGGCAGCACGGGCTGGTGACCCGTACCAGGTGGCTTTCGGCGCGCGTTTTGTGCGGCTTTACGCGCCTTCACACAACCTTCACATCGCTTTGCAAGGCGAGGGGTTGACGGATTTCGAGCCAGCCCCAGATTCTGGCTATGAGAGCCGTGAGGGCCATCGTCCCGGGATTTTCGATCTTGCCTCTGTTGGTGCACAGCCACGCCGTACCCGAGGGCGCTCGTAGTGCCCTCCAGGCCGCCCAAGCCATCAGCGCCCCCCAGGAGCGGGTAGCTGCACTGGCTTCGGCCGCGCGCGTGCTGCACCAAGAAGCAGGTCTTGAATGCCGCGACGCTCTCGAGATCGTCGGTCTCGAGCCCGACGGCAGCTGCTAAGCCCCCGCGCTCCGTAAGGCTTCGCTTCGCGAGGCCTCACGGAGTCGTCAGTCGCCATGCTCCGATGAGGCGCCTCACGCGAGTCGCCATGTGTTTCGTTGTCGCGTGCCTCGCGCGAGCGAGTCGTGATGTCTCGACTGGGGCCAACGAAGGCGGGCGCGCTGCGGCACGAACGCCATTCGGTTTCGGTGCCCGAGTCGCGCGAGGGCGTGCGGAAGCGGAGGTTTCTCGGAGGCTGCTTTTGCGTTCACGAGCGCGAGCTCCCAATTTTGCTCAGGGGTGGGTAGTTTTGGGACGGGCCGAGTAAATTTGGGAGATCGGGAACGTGCCGAGAAAACGGCTCGCGGACGCTGCCGGCTCGCGCTTGCGCTTCTTCCGCGAACGTCAATGCGGTCAGTAGGCGCGCACCTGAGTGGTTTGCTGAGCGCTTGTGGCTTGCGGAGCGCTTTGTGGGATTGCTGAGCGCTTCACTCACCGAGCAGCGCGTTCCCACCCGCAGGGAATAGTCGCGTCTACGTGAACTGCGTCGCGCGCGCTCGAGTGTGTTCATCGGACTCAAGTCACACGAATTGTCGCGACAAACGTGGTGGAGATCAGCGCCAAGCGAGCGGAGTGAGCCGAGTAAGCGAGCTCGCACCATTCATGAGCTTGGTGCAGATCGCGATTCATTGGCTCGGCAGCCAGCTAACAACTTTGTGCGTTTTCGCGCGGTTTTGTGGGCATTCGCGGCGCCAATTCGTGATCCCACATGGTACGGTGTTCCACACACCCAGCGTGGTGGATTGCTGGTCCCAATTGGAGCTCTCGCGTGGCTCCTCTGGAACGGAATAGGACGGCGAAATGGGTAAGCGTATTACTGCTGCCTGCATCGGATGGCTCGGCTCGTTCGCCTTGCCGCTGTTGTTGGGTGCGTGCTCGGCCGAGGTCGGAGGTGGTACGCAAAACCCCGACCAAGCCATGACCACCGGCGGCACCGACTCATCGATGATGAGTCCGGGTGGCGGCTCGGGCGCTGCGACAGGCGGTACGGCTAGCGTGAGCCCGGAAGCTTGCACCCCGAACGTTGCCCTCGCGAAGGCGCGCATTTGGCGTCTCACCGACGCTCAGTACGGTAACGCGGTGCGTCAGCTGTTCGGCGTCCAGCTACCGGCTGAAATTGCCGATGTGGACGCGGGGCAGGGCGACTTCACGAACTTCTCGGAGCTCAGCCTGGTCACCTCCAAGGCGGTCTTCGCGTATCAAAAGGTCGCTTCGGATACTGCGCGCCAAGCAGTCACCTCACATTTCGACAAGTTCATGCCATGCGGCACCGGCGACGCCTGTGTCGAGCAGTTCGTCCGCAACCGCGTCGCTCGCGCTTTCGGGCGTCGGCTCGATGCCGGTGAGGTGACTGGTTACCTCGAGCTCTTCCACAAGGGGCTGGAGGAGGGGCCGGAAGCTGGCGTGCGGCTGATGATCGAGGCGGTCCTGCAGTCGCCGTCCTTCCTCTATCGCACCGAGCTCGGATCAGCGACGCCAGGCGGTCCCACCGGTCAGGTCAAGCTGACACCGCATGAGCTGGCCACTTCGCTGTCCTTCTCGCTCACCAACTCGGTCCCCGACGAAGCGCTATGGCAAAAAGCCGATAGCGGCGCGCTCGCCGATCCGGCGGTCTTGGCTGCAGAAGCCGATCGGTTGCTGGACAAGCCCGAGACGCAAGCCAACTTGAGCCAGCTCGCCGGCTACTGGCTCGGCGTCGAGCGCATCAAGCGCATGGAGAAGGACGCGGCGGCCTTCCCGGAATTCTCGCCCGAGATCAAGGCCAACATGTACCGCAGCGCGCAGCTGTTCGTGCAGGACGTCTTGGCCAACGGCAACGTGAACGACCTGCTCACGTCGAAGAAGATGTACCTGAACCAGGCGCTCGCGAGCCTCTACTCGATTCCGGGTGTAACGAGCACCGAGCTCACCGCGACTGAAGTGAGCGTCCCCGAGCGGAGCTTCGGCATCCTCAGCCAGCCCGGCGTGCTCGCGGCGTACTCGCGACCGACCCGAGGCGATCCCATTCATCGCGGCCTGTTCGTGTACTACTCGCTAGTGTGCGGCGGGCAGGTGCCCGCGCCTCCGCCCGGTGCGCTGGAAGTGGCCAAAACATTTCCGCCCGACGCGACCGAGCGTGAGCTCGCTGGCCTACGCGCTGCCAACGGTGTGTGCCGAGGCTGCCACGCGCGCTTCGATCCCTTCGGTCTCGCCACGGAGCGCTTCGATGCGATCGGACGCTACAAGGAGACTGACGCGAGCGGCGCCGCCATCGACCAGACCTCGAACATCTTCGGTGTCGGCGAGGATCTAGACGGTCCGGTCGACGGAGTCGCAGGCCTCGCGAGCAAGCTCGCCCTGGGGCGTCGCTTGTCGGACTGCGCGGCGACGAACCTCGCGGTGTTCACGCTGGGTCGCGACGTGAAGACCGATACGTCGTGCGCCATGCAGACGGTCCGGGACGAGCTGGCGAAAACCGGCAAGTTCCGCGACTTCTACAAGGCCCTCGTCACGGCGCCGGAGTTTGGTTTGCGAGACGTGCAGTAGCGGGAAGGCAGACGCCTGAATCGATCGATATTCTCCAAGTCGGTGGCGCGCCGGACGGTGCTCGCGGGAGTTGGCGCCGGCGTTGCGGGCATGCTGCTCAGGCCGCTCCAAGCTCAAGAGGCCGGGCCGCCGCCGACGCGGCTGCTGATCGTGCATCGCCCCTGCGGCACCGTGCTCGAGCGGTTTTTCCCGGCGGCCGGTAGTGCCACCGATTTCCAGCTCACGCCCATCTTGCAGTCGTTCGCGCCGCTCAAGAGCGAGATGGTTATCCTCAACGGCGTAACGTGTCCGCGCGATCAGGGCTGGCCCGCGGATCAGCACTCGGCCGGGCTCATCACGATGATGTGCGGCAAGCGCTTCATCCCGATCCCGGGGACGGACGCTGGTGGCGATCCGAACGCCAAAAACATCGTGGCGCCGGACAAGACCATCGATCAGCACTTGCTCACCGTCGCGCCGGCGCTCGGCGGCGCGCGCATCGGTTCGCTGCAGGCGGCCGCTTATCGCCCGTCCAGCGTCGGTCTGCCGTCGTTCAAGGTCATGTCGTACGACGGCCCGAACGGCGCGCTGTTCCCGGAGAGCGTCCCGCAAAACTTGTTCGATTTCGTGTTCGGCGGCGATAGCTCGGGTCTCACGCCGGATCAGCTCGCGCGGAAGGCGGCTCAGAACAAGAGCGTGCTCGATCGCGTCAACGCCGACCTCGCGCGCATGCAGGGGCTGATTCCGGCTTCGCAAAAGCCCAAGCTCGATTCACACCTGGCCGGCATTCAGGCGCTGGAAAAGCAGCTGCAGAGCTCGACCATGCCGGTCGACGCGACCTGCCAAAAGCCGACCCTCGCCCCGCTGCCCAACGTGCCGTCGGGCGTCACCGTCGACGAAGCGCAGCACCTGGTCGTCGCGCAGAATCAGCTCGCCATCATCCAGACCGCGTTCCAATGCGACCTCACGCGCGTCGCCACGTTCAGCTTTGCTCATGGCAACTCCGACCTGCGCTTTCAAAAGATCGACCCGGCGGTCACCAAGGGCGACGGGCATCACGGCGTGTCGCACGATACCAGCGCCGGCTCTGCGCAAGAGCGCATCGACCAAATCTACTGCGAGCAGCTGTCCGCGTTCCTGCAGAAGATGAAGATGGTGCCAGAAGGGACGGGCACGCTGCTCGACAACACGCTGGTCGTGTTCTTCAACGAGTGTGCGATCGGTAATACGCACTCGATCGAGAACATGCCGGTCTTGATGTTCGGCGGTAAGAGCCTGGGTCTGCGCACGGGACAGAACCTGCAGCTCGCCAAGGGCAGCTACATGAACGACGTCTGGGCCGCGGTGTGCGGTGCTTTCAAGGTGGAAGCAAAGTTCGGTGACCAGGCGTTCGCGAAGGGGCCGGCGAGCGGGCTTTTCACGTGAGGCGCCCGATGCAGAGTTCGACCTCGCTTTCGCTCGGCATTCCGCTCCTGTGGCTGGCCATGGGCTGTAGCGATGCCGGCGTGCAGGCCCCCGCGACTGGCGGAGCGCCTGCTGGTACGGGTGGTAGCATTGCGCCTGGTACCGGAGGCTCGGCAGCTCCACCCGTGGGCGGTGGCGGCACCCCTTCGTCGTCGGGTTCTGGCGGAACCGGTAGCCCGACCGTGACC
>JBEHXA010000277.1:0-9569 GCA_048498935.1 Myxococcota bacterium | reverse complement strand
TACGCGACCACGGGGATGACGCTAGTACTTGAGCGCGCCATTGCGGCAAAGAGTGGCGTTGGCGGGCTCATGTCGGTTCAGGTGACAGCAATCTCCAAAAAGCTTGGCGAGAAACTTGGAGTCCACCTCGGTGAAGTGAATAGCGGAATGCATGGGAACGCGGGTCGAACCCTCGCCGCGCTCATCGATCGGACTCTGGCGTGGAGCGACGGCACCTCCCCAACGAGGATGGACGCCGCGCTCAGCGTCGCCTACGCCCTAAGAAACCTGGCCGCACACACCGCGGAGGTCCCAGATGTAGTCTACAAGCGCAGCGCAGAGCTGCTCGGCCAAATACTGCGCGCGTTCGAGTACTGCATGACGGCGTACTACCCTTAGGTAACCAGGAGCCACCAAGCCATGCTCCCGGTATCGGCGGGATGTCGTCGGCAGCGACATGCTCCTCCAATGTTCGACGCGGGCAGTCGAAGGATTGGCCCCTTGGTGCCAGAATCACAGACGACCCTAGTACTGGCTAGCTTTTCCGATTCAAGACTCGGAGCAGCGCTGGCCGGCTGACGCCAAGAAGCCTGGCCGCTTCAGATTTGTTGCCGCCGCTTCTTTCGAGCGCTTTCTCAACTGCCACGCGTGTCAATGCGGTCCGTTTCGGCAACTCTTCTGTACCGGCAACCTGCCGGAGCGCTCGTAGCGTGATCCGCCCGGTCGGCTCAGTGGCGATCGTTCGCTCAATGATCGCGCGAAGCTCTCGAACATTTGCCACGAATGGCAGTCTCATCAAGAGCTCGACGGCCTCGACCTCGACCTCGTCATGGGCCAGGGCGGCTCCGGCACGAGCGCGCAACGCGGCTGCGATCGCATAGATGTCCTCGGGTCGTTCTCGCAAAGCTGGTAGCTCGACCATCGCGGCAAGAAAACGGGCGTAGAGGTCCTGACGAAAAGTGCCTTTGGCAACCTGCTCCTCGAGAATCCGGTTTGTCGCTGCGACGATGGCGACGTTCACTGAAACGGATCGGCTTGCGCCGACAGGCAAGATATCCTGTGTCTCCAGCAGGCGAAGCAGCTTAGGTTGCACGTCAAGCGGCAGCTCTCCGATCTCGTCAAAGACGACCGTACCGCCGTCGTTCTGACGCAAGATCCCAGGCTCAGCGCGGTCCGCACTGGAGAACGCACCTCGAACGTGACCGAAGAGCTGCGACTCAAATACCGTCGACGCGATGGCCGAGACGTTGACAAACTCTCTGGGCTTGTCCGGACGGAGGCGCTGGGCAATTTCGAGCGCGGCCATCTCCTTTCCGGTGCCGCTTTCGCCTTGGATAAGAACGTTCCGAGTACGTGCCGGCTCCAGGGCAGCAATTTGATGTGCCAGCTGGCGTAGACCGAAGGGACCGACCAGACCGCCCACTGGTGCTGAAGGCTCAAGCCCCCCAAGTAGTTGCTCGCGGTAAACCATCAAGGTTCGGCCCACTCGCACTATCGCACCGTCGGGCAGTGGCGAACGTTCTCCCCGTTGGAGACGGGCACCATCAACAAACGTTCCATTCTTCGAGCCTGCATCGGCGATATGAAGCACCCCGCCCGGACGACTAAGCTCCACATGCGACGTCGAGATCTGAGAATCCTCTACGCCATGAGCGGCAAACCACTCTCGCCCTGCACGCACCAGGCCCTGTGGTATCGCCAGGGCCCGCGGTTCGGGAAACGCGACGACGAGCGCGGGGATTCCACCCGACAACGGGCCACTGATGGGCCCCTGGTGCTCGTCAGTGTTGGGAACTATTGGCATGCGGAGAGCTATTCGAGGGATAGCTCAACGATGGGTCTCAGGTCCATGGCCGATGAGATGAGGCCTCCGCGGAACTCGTAGGTGGACCTGAACTGGCTGAGCTTCTTGCTCGAGACGAGGTAGTGCTGGCAGTCGAAGATGGTGGACTCGCCAAGCGCCTTGACGGCGCAAAGGTCGTGCACGCTCGCCGAGTCTGGTGCACCCGGATACTGAAGGCTTACGCGTATTGCCTCCTCGCGGTCGACATCTCGGAGGTTCGCGTAGAACCGAGCCAAACGGGGAGCGAGCACGTTCCGCAGCAGAGAGACCTTATCGGTAGCACTGCCAAACGCTTCGAACTGAACCAACACGTCGACGTTTGGATCGGGGCGATCGGTCGCGATAGCTCGGTGACAGCAAGTCAGCCCCGGGCGTGCGAGGAGCGTTGACGGTTTCTCGAGCTCTTTGTCCGAGCAAGAAGTGCCTCCCCTGAGCGGCACGACGGCGTCTCCGGAGGGACCGCTAGTTACGCCCATGGTCCAACTCGTGTGCTTTGCCACCGCCGGTGAGCTCGCACAGATTCGCTCCCACTGCGATTCTGTGCAGAGGCTGAGCTTCGAAGCCGCGCAATGCTCCACGGCCTGGTGGAACGTCATGCCGGGAACGTCCGCTAGATCCGAGTATTCGAAGGCGGGAACGAAACTGCCGTCGGAGGTCTGGCCGGGTGCGACGCTACCGGAAGTGTCGGAGCTAGAACGCTCTTGACGGTGGGCCACCTCATCGCGACGCCAATCGAGTTGCGTCGCAAGCAGCACACCAAGGCCGAGCCCGCCGACAGCGACGAACGCGAGCCGACGTCGGGGTGGCGAACCAAGGCGAGGTAGGGCCAGCACTGGCTCCGATGTTTCCGGAGGCCGCGCAGGACGAGGGTCACTCGACGCAGGTAGCAGCGGAAGCGGCATCGGAGCCTCGACCGTGGCGCGAGGTTCCGTCGGCTCTATTGACGGCAACATCAAAGCTTGGAGAAGCGCGGCTCCGTCTTTGAACCTAGCTGGCGCCTCGACTGACAACCCCTGCGCGATCGCTCCATGCCAAGGCTCACCGAGCGTGGTCGAAACGGGAATCGCCCGTCCTTTGTAGGAGCGGTAGGCGAGGGCGAACTCTGTCGCCGAAGCCGAGTCGGGAAGCCCAGTAGGGTGGCCTCCGAGCAGCAATTCGTGGGCCAGGCAGCAGAACGCAAAGACGTCGACAGCTGGAGCGTCGTCAGCCCCGCCCCAGAAGTGGGGCTCCAACTGTTCGGGCGCCATGAACGGCGCCGTCCCGATGACGCGCCCGACCTCAGTGAGTCGCCGTCCGGCTCGAGCGGACGTTGCGATTCCGAGATCGACCAGCTTGACTAGGCTGGGCTCCGTGGCCTGCTCGGCAAAACCTCGGTGCACGAGAATGTTCGCTGGCTTCACGTCGCGATGAACAACGCCCTCGCCATGCAGGTAGCGGAGCACCATCGCGACGTGTCTAAGTATGCACTCACGATGCCGACGAGAAAGCCTCCCATCGTTCATGGCCGCTGTTAGCGGCGTTCCATCGACGTAGTCGAAGACCAACCCAAACACGGCAAACTGCAAGTCCTCGAACGCGCGGTGGCATGGGACGAGCGACGAGTGCTTCAGACGAGCGAGGGTTCGCGCTTCGCGCCGGACACGCTCGAGCGCGGCCTCTGAGCGGCTATCCACCGCAGCAACCTTGAGAGCCACGCTTGCGTTTCCCGACAGAGTGTCGGCCGCACGCCATACTTCGCCCTGGGCACCGGCTCCAAGGCGCTCGACGAGGCGGTAGCGACCGTCGAGTAGGTCTCCGGGCAGCAGAGGCATGGACGCTCATTCTAGAGTCCCGCCGCAGCGTTTTCGAGACCTGCTACGCGATCAGCCCTCCGGGCTTGCAAGATGATCGCGATCAATCGCCGACCTTCAAGAAAACCCGTGTTCTGGGCCATCTTGGAGAGCGTAGGACCAGGCACGGTGGGTGCAGCAGTGGGAGACGTGCCCGCCCTCCTCGTAGTTGTTCCGCCGCCACTGCGTTCTACCATGGGTCCCCTGCTCGGCCCCGCCGTGTTGGCGGCAGCCGCAAGCGCCGGCGGCATCTCGTCTGTTCAGCGAGATCTTGCCATTCGATTCGTCGTCGAGTCGTGCGGCAGTAGCTACATGCATGCGCCGAGCACGGGGCTCACCGGTGACCATTGCAAGGTGCCAATCATTCAAGACCTCGCAGAGAGCACCGCCCGCAAGTGGTCGCGCGAGTTGGTCGGGGCTGACGTGGATGATGCCCACCTCGATGCTTGCGCCATTTCAGACTTCCAGATTGCGAGAGCTCTATCTTGCAACCTCACGCAAACAGCCTGGGGCGAGTTCTTCCGACGCCACCTCTTCGAAGTAGTCGAGCCTCCAGAAGTCCTTGCAGTCTCCGTGATGTTCGGAGCTCAAGTACTTCCGAGCTTGGTGGCCTCCAGTCTGGCGAAGTCCTACTGGCCCAGAACCCGCATCGCGTGGGGCGGCGCGCTCCTCCAACTCCTCGGACCCCATCCGCCGAGCCCCGAGATGGTGCGCCAACTGGTCGATGTCTGGTGGCCGAGCCGTGACACCGCAGCCTTCTTGAATGTCGCATTCCCCGGTCGTGCCGTCGCGTCTCTGCTCCAGTCACATCTCGCCCCTGTCTTCCAGTTCGGGGAATTGCCTCTCTATCGCCAAGCGGACCTGACACTTCCGTATCAATGCTCATCTGGATGCGCCTACGGTCGATGCGCCTACTGCACCTATCCCGCCGTTGAAGGCTCGTACGCCCCAGGAAGACTCGATGACCACGTCGGGATCTTGCGTCGCCTCACCGATGAGTCTGGAATCGGGCGAATTTCGTTCAAGGATTCCTTGTTCACAGCGGCTCGCCTGCGAGCTCTTGCTGTCGAGCTGACACGACAGGGGGTCGCCATCGAATGGAGCGCGACAACAAAAGCTTCTCGCAGCCTAGATCGCGAGCTACTGACGCTTCTGGCTGGCAGTGGCCTCCGTACACTCGAGATCGGGTTCGAGACGGGCGTGCCACGCATGCAACGCTTGGTCAGCAAGTTCGAGTCGCCGGCAACCATGATTGCGATAGCTGAGCATTGCCGAGCGGCCGGCGTCCGGCTGGTCGTCAACCGAATCACAGGACTTCCGGGCGAAACCGAGATCGAGCGGAAAAGCGACGACGAGTTATTCGCGGCTCTCGCGGAGCTTGGCGTCGTTTCGGAAATGAACGACTTCGAGCTTCAGCGCGGTTCGCCAATGGCGGAGGCGCCCGCCGCGTACGGCTTGAGGATCTTGCGGGCGTGGCCTTGGTCCGCCCGCCTTGACTACGAGCCCACCCAGCTTCGCGTCTGCTGACGTTCAAACAATGAGGAGTCTTGCTTAATGAAAACAACAAGCCACATCGCTGCAGTCACTATCGAACAAGACGAGCCGCCACCCACGCTGAGCGTGACCACGGTCTCGGAATTTGTCTTCTGCGAACGAAAAGGGGCCTTCAGTGCTCATCATGTCCAAGGCGACCCGACCTCTCCAAACTTCGCACTTGGAACGATCGAGCACGAGCTGAGACGCCGCCTCACGGTGACGCTGCGGGACCGCTATCAAGCGATATCCACCTCTGAAGACGCCGTTGCCTTCAGCAGGGATGGGCTTCTCGACGTTGTTCTTACCGCATCGTCGTTCGTTCGAAATCTGGCGCGCGCTACGCACCCCCTATACTTCGATGAGATCGACGCCACAATCAGAGCCCACACGGAAGCGGTACTGCTTCAGGAGGAGGAAGCTCGTTTGCAACGGTTTGCGGAGTACCTGTCGCGGGGGCTCTCCGTGGCGGAGGCGACAACCCGTGTACTTCCAATCGAGGTGGAGCGCGGGCTCCGCTCGGCGAAGCTAGGTCTGGTAGGTCGCGTCGACCAACTCTGGCTGCGTGGTGGCCGACTCGCTCCGGTCGATCTCAAGACACATGGCCCCCACCTGCGGAAGTTCTTCGAGGAGAGCCACTGGGTACAAGTGGCTCTCTACGGCCTCCTCCTGGAGGAGGCCGGCGCCGTCGTAGAGGAGGTGGGCCTTCACTATACGTACCTCGGAGCGGCCGAGTTCAGGCCATTGAGCGACGAGCTGCGCGCCCGCGCACTCTCAGCGCTCCGAGCCGCCCGCGACCAAGCCGTGCGCCGGGGCATTCCGCCAGTGCGCGCCAATCAAGACCAATGCAGTCTCTGTCTGCACCACTCAAAGTGCTTTGGCGCCGGGCAGGTCAGCGACGCTGTGCCCGAGGGTTTCGTGCCGCTGCCATCCCTGACGGCTCGAGCTCGCAAGCCCGAGGTACCCGAGGCGATGGCATTTCAAGAATGGCACCTGCGTCTATCCAAACTGCTCCGTCGTGGTAGCAAACGCTCGCGAAAGGATCTCGACCGGTGGGCGAAGGAGCAACGTCATGCGATTTTAGCCGATCGTGGCGCTGTCGAGAGAATATCGGTTCGGCGGGTGCTCAAGTCGCTGGAGCGGCTACTCGTAGCCCGGCTCGATGGCGCTCCAGCGATGACCCATGAGGCCTACTTTGGCGGCACTCATGTCGAAGCCAGCCCGAGCCCTGGCTCGTTCTACGTCCTTCATGCCGACCGCGTAATCCCGTGGGTATACGTCGGTGGGCGAGGCATTCGAGAAGTCGGAGGCGGGGTTGCGGACATTTGCTTCATGTCCATGAGCAAAACGGGCTTGACCTGTTCGGAGGCTGCTCTCATGGATCAGGAGGGGCAACTCGAGCCATTCCCATTCGCCGACGCAGATCGCGTTCAGTGGGCAAGCGTCATCGTGGCCAAAGCCGCACCGCTAAATGCCGCAGCGCTGCCGGTTCAAAGTTTGGGCGAGCCCGGCCCGAGTAAGGGTGGCAACCAAGCATCTTCGGGACCTACCGCTCCTCCGATGTCGGCAGAGGCGCAGTACGTCGGGTTCATCGCCGAGGATCAGTCCCGGCCGCTCAAGTTCGGGCTTCGAGGTGATCGCGTCTTTGGCTTCCTCAAGGAAGAGCATCGTGCAGCTCTCGCCAAAGATGATCTCGTGGTCGCCGAGCGCTTGCCGGTAACGAACGAGGGAAAGCGAATATTTCTTCGGGTGCTCGAGATTGAGTCCGCCCCCCGGAGTGTGGGCACCACCACGAAGTCTGTGAGCGAGCTCGAATCCCAGCTGCTGTTGGAACCTCTCTCGGAGCAACAGTCGACCTCCGGCGAGGTGGCGAGAGTGGAGAACGACGACCTGAGCGGGTTCCAGCTCCGCGTCGCGCGCGCCGGAGAAGTCCGTGCGTTCCTCAATCTTCCAGCAACGGGCCTCCCGCTCGGGCAGTTGGTCGCAGCGGGCGAGCCGGTCACGGTGAACTTCCCGTTCGGACCGGGCGACGACACACTCTTTCGCAGCTTTTTCGTCGTGGGCGCCAAGGGCAAGGGCAAGACCAGCTTCGTACGGGAGCTCGTCACTCTGAGCACAACCTTCCTGGGCAATCCGTCCGACTCGAGGCCCTCTGTCATCGTGCTCGACGGAGAACCGAACAGAGCGGGCGACGCTTCCGAGTTCTGCCCCGAGACCCTGCAGCGGGCGCATCAACGTCTTCGCCAGCAGCTCTCGGGGGCACTCCTGGATGCACCAACGGTCCGCGAGATACGCATTACCCGCGAGCGCTCGGGCCTCGCATTTGCTTACGGCGAGATCAAGGTGGAGGACATTGTCTTGCTTCTGCCGTCTCTGACCGAAACGAGCGCCAATGTGCTCCGACGCATCCTTCGACAAATGGCAACCGATTCCGGTTCCGAAATCCGCAACCTATCCCAGGCCCTACAGCATTTGCGCGAAGAAATCCAATCGAACGGACAGATCGACGGGAGAACAGCTCGCGCGATTGCAGAACGCCTCATGTCACCCCAGGTAGAGCTCTTTGAACAACCTGCCGCAGATGCGATCGGAGTGCGCGAGCTCCTGGCTCCAGGAACGACCACGGTATTGAACGTCGTCGACTTGGCTGACGACCAACGAAAGGTCGTAGCGTTGTACCTGCTACTGGCATTCGAAAAGTTGGCAGAAGAGCGCGGAGGCGTGAACGCACTGCTCGTACTCGACGAGGCTGAGAAGTTGTTTCCACGTGCTCGCGGCGGCCACGCCAGCCCCACGACGATCCAGCGAGTTGCGTCCCGTGTCGCCGGCATCGCCAAGAGAGGCAGGCGACGCCGCTTCGGGATGGTGATCTGCACTCAGACTCCGGCGGACGTCGACAAAGACATCGTCGCCAACTGTGACATCAAGCTCACGTTCAACGTTTCTGGCAGCGACTCGTGGCTGCGAGAGAATCTGGGCGCTGACGTCGTACAGGGAGTGAAGACACTTTCGACGGGTCAGTGCTACCTCGACCTGCGCAAGGTCTCGGCCGTAAACCTCCCGATCAAGACCAAGTTGTTCGCCACATGACGGGCCGAAACATGAGCCCGCTTCGGTATGAAAGACGGGTTGTTACGGCGCATCATGAAGCGGGGCACGCTGTAGTGGCTGTGCACTGCGGAGTGACGTTCGATAGGGTGACGATCAAGGCGTCGGAGAGCAGCGCGGGCATGCTGGTTGGACTGCGTCTGCTCTCGGGGCAAGAAGATGACGCCATCCGAATCGGTCTGGCTGGCATCATGGCGATGCGGTTGATGTATCGTCGCTGGCAGTCGGGCCTGTTCCAACGAACGCGCGACGACCTCGACTATGCCGCGCGATCAGTCATGGCAATGTCGAATGGTTCAGCAACCCTAACATGGTGCATCGAGGACAACGCACGCTTCATCACCCAACGCTGGGGTACGGTCACCAGTGCGGCGCGCATGCTCTTGCAGGAGGAAGAGATTGGCTACGACGCCGTTCTTGCGGTCGTCGCGAGTACCGCTAGGGTGCGCGACGCTCCTCCAGGCGGAACCAGCGACTGGCGCCTGCTCACCACCAGGGTCTTGGCACGCGGACAGCGCGTTCAGGCACTCGACGCCAATGACCCATTCGCTCTTGCCGCAGAACGGCTGCGCCATCGCTAGTCACGATGCAACGAACGAGCGCTACCCGCGAACACGCTACTGGCTTTTCCCGATTCGACGGCTGAGCATCGCATGTCTGGGCGGTCTGAAGCCTTGCTCCCCAGGCCAGTTTGCAATCCGATCGTGATGGCTGACGACAACTCGTCACCCCAGAGAATGATCTCAACCGCAGACCTCTGACAAAAGTACTATGCCAACGGCGGGCCACGACCGAATCGACTTGCGCGCGCCCTTGCCAAAGATCGATCCTCCCGACGTTATGAGAAGTCTCGTCTCGAAGGCTCGAGCGTCCGTGCCTGTTCGGGGCTTGCGATGGTCCTAGGGGGAGTCATGGGTTGGTCCTGCCGCAGCTCGCTGAAGTTCATTTCGCCAGGTCGAGCGCCCTCGATACGCACCCTCCGTTACGTAAAAGTCGACGATTTTGCGCTTGTTCGGTTGAACCCGCTGCTCGCGCCCGTAGCCAGCTGCCCGTCCCTGCTCGAAGTGTTCAAGCATTCCTGCACCGAGACGTTGCGGGTCGACGCGTTTGGCGAGCTCCCGGAACGCGGTTGCCGCGGGCGTGCTCGCTGTGGTGGCCAACGGCCGGAATGCGCGCGAGTGCCAATCGTCAGCCTGATGGAGCCAGGTTCCGAGGCCATTTTCAGCCTCATGGAGCCACCCGATTTTCAGGGTCATGGAGCCACCTGCAAGGTGGGC
>JBEHXA010000276.1:0-9574 GCA_048498935.1 Myxococcota bacterium | reverse complement strand
CCCAAGCGGTTTCTCACATCCGTGCCGACGTCCAGGCGCTCGACTGCGAGTTTTACGTCTTCTCGGGCCACAAGGTGTTCGCACCAACCGGCATCGGCGCAGTCTACGGCAAGAGCGCGGTGCTCGAAGCCATGCCGCCCTGGCAAGGCGGCGGCAACATGATCCAAGACGTCACCTTCGAGAAGACGGTGTACCAAGCTGCGCCCAACCGCTTCGAGGCCGGCACCGGTAACATCGGCGACGCGGTCGGTTTGGGTGCAGCGCTCGACTACGTGAGCGCAATCGGCATCGAGAACATCGCGCGCTACGAGCACGAGCTGCTCGAGTACGCGACGGACCAGCTACGCACCGTCCCGGGCCTCACGCTGATCGGCACAGCAGCCGAAAAAGCAGGCGTGCTGTCCTTCGTGCTCGACGGCCAGCGCACGGAAGACTTGAGCGGCATTCTGGACCAGGAGGGCATCGCGGTGCGCTCCGGTCATCACTGCGCCCAGCCCATCTTGCGCCGCTTCGGCCTCGAAGCGACGGTGCGAGCTTCACTCGCCCCCTACAACACTTACGAAGACATCGACGCGCTGGTCGCCGCCCTGCTGCGAATCCAGGCGGGTCGTCCGCGCCGCTGAGTCAGGCGGCGCGCTGCGAAGTGCGCCTCCACTGAGCCCCCCACGAGACCGGTCGTCGCTCTGCAGCAGCGATGACCGGTCCGTGCTTTTGTCACTCTGCTGCGGTGACGGCGGGCTCGTGATCGAGCGCCAGACCGGCTTTGACCCAGCCGCGCGTGCCGCCCGTCAGATTGAACACGTCCTTGAAACCGCTCTGCACGGCGAGGCGCGCGGCCGTTTCGCTGCGGACGCCTGCGGCGCACACGAACAGCACCGCGCGTTGGCCGAGCACGGCCTTGGGGTTCTGCCGGAATTGAGCGAGAGGAACGAGGCGGGCGGTCGGGACGTGACCGTCGACCCACTCATGCGGGTCGCGCACGTCGATGACCTCAACCTCACCTTGAGCGATACGGTCCAGGGCCTGCTTGGGCGACAGCGGCTTAACCATGTTCTCCAGTATAATGGACGAATTGCCGTTAGCAAGCGCACTCCATCGGAAAAGTAGGCTTATGCAATGTGCTTTAATTTCGCTAATTTAGCCGCGGACCAGAGTGAACTGCGCCACGATTCGATCAGCGACTCAGCCTCCGCGCGCCAGGGCCCGAACCCTACCTCGATGCCGGCCGCAGCAAGCCGGAAACGGCGCGCTCAGGCGAGCTAGCCGGAGCGCCGCCTGCATGAAGCGCTCGTCGTCGCTCACGCCGAATCTCTGACCGAGATGGGCGCAGCCGCGCGGCGCTCGAGCGCGCTCAGCGCCGTGTACACCGCGATGCCGGCCAACATCGCCAGGCTAAACCAGATCGCTTCGCGACGGCCGAAGGCGCTGGCGACTAGCGCAGGTCCCGGACAATAGCCGACGGCGCCCCAGCCGATGCCGAAGATGGCGGCTCCGGTGATGAGCCGCGCGTCCACCTTCGCCGGCGGCGTCACGGAGCCCGACGTCTCGATGGCAGCCGCACGGCGACGGCTCGCCCAACGCAGCCACGAAAAATGCGCGCCGACCGCGCCGGCCATCACGAACGCCAAGGTAGGATCCCAAGCGCCCGCGACATCCAGAAACCCGAGCACTTTGCCCGGATCGGTCATGCCCGAAAGCCAGAGCCCCACGGCGAAGATAGCGCCGCAAAGCAGCCCGATGAGCTCAGTCGGCGCCCGCCGAGCGGTCACGACGGCACCTTGAGCACGTGACGAGTCAGCAGCACGACGAGCGCCGCACTGAGCATGAACACCGACGTGGCAACGAGCGATCGCTTCGACAGCCGACTGAGTCCGCAGACGCCGTGACCCGAGGTGCAGCCGCCACCGAGCCGTGTTCCGAAACCGACGAGCAAGCCAGACACGAGCAGCACGCCGAGCGGACGAGCCTCCACGCTCGACACCACCGATCCCCGACCTGACAGCGCAATCAGCGCGCTCGTCAGCAGCAGGCCCACCAGGAACGCCCCGTGAAACCCACGAACGCTCGGTGAGCGCACGAAGCCACCCAGAATGCCACTGATGCCGGCGACCTGGCCGGCGGCGCTCCAGGCGAGCGATGCGCTCACTCCAATGAGCGAGCCCCCGAGGAGCGCCAGCGTCCAGGTAATCATCGGGTCTCTCCGGTCTCAGCGATTGGGCTGGGGGGTGAGGCGCAAGTAAGGCTTCACGGCCTTAAAACCCTTGGGGAAGCGCTCGGCGAGCTCTTTGGGATCTTGCAGCGCCGGCACGATCAC
The DNA here is from genome assembly GCA_048498935.1 of Myxococcota bacterium. GTDB lineage: Bacteria > Myxococcota_A > Polyangia > Polyangiales > Polyangiaceae > PMG-095. The sequence goes on along the minus strand of JBEHXA010000276.1, from coordinate 7,260 downwards.
GACGTCGCCGCCGTCTTTCCAGTCAGCGGGCGTGGCAACCTTGTGGCTATCGGTGAGCTGCAGCGAATCGACCAGACGCAAGATCTCGTCGAAGTTGCGGCCGGTGCTGGCGGGATACGTGATGATGGCGCGAATCTTCTTGTTGTGATCGACCACGAACACCGAGCGCACCGTCAGCGTGTCGTTCGCTTCGGGATGGATCATGTCGTACAGCTTGGAGATCTTGCGATCCGGATCGCCGAGCAGCGGGAACGAGAGGCGTGTGCCCTGCGTCTCTTCGATGTCGACCGCCCACTTGTGATGCGAGGCGACGTCATCCACGCTCACGGCCAGTAGCTTGACGTTGCGTTTCGCGAACTCGTCTTTGAGCTTCGACGCTCGACCGAGCTCCGTCGTGCACACCGGAGTGAAGTCCTTGGGGTGAGAAAAGAGGATGCCCCAGCCACTGCCCAAATAGCTGTGAAACGAGACGGGACCTTCCGTGGAATCCTGAGTGAAATCTGGCGCGATGCTTCCGATGTGTAGGGTCATGCTGAGCTCCGAGGCGCTTGACTTGATGGCGCTATCAGTCTAGTAAACACATAGACCGAATGGGGTGAGCCTAGAGCTCACAAACCTGATTGTCCAGCCCGACGACCCTTCCCCTGCCCTCTGCGCCGCCGGATTCCGGCTCTGATCTCACTCCGGTCGTCGGCGCCAACTTGCGACGCCTGCGCGTGAAGCGCGGCCTCTCTCTGGAACGCCTGGCCCGAGCCTCCGGGGTGAGCCGCGCGATGCTCGGGCAGATCGAGCTCGGACAAAGCACGCCCACCATCAACCTGCTTTGGAAGATCTCGCGCGCGCTCGAGGTGCCGTTCTCCACGCTGGTCACCGACGCGACGACGCGCGGTGCAACCGTGGTGCGCAGTCACGGAGCCAAGCTGCTCACCTCCAACGACGGCAGCTTCACGTCGCGCGCACTAACCCCGGCGAATGGCCCTCGCCACACGGAGTTTTACGAGCTGCGGCTCTCTCCTGGGGGTATCGAACGAGCCGAGCCGCATGCCCCGGGTACGACCGAGAATCTGGTCGTGGCGCACGGCAACGTGAGCATCCTGGTCGAAAAGGCGCGGCACGACCTCACCGCGGGCGACGCCATCCTATTCGATGCCGACGTGAACCACGAGTACGAAAACGTGGGGAACGAGGAGGCGCTCATGTACCTGGTCATGACGTACGCCGAGCGCCTCGCCTGAGCGTGCGCGCCTAGCAGGCGATTTTCGCGGGTTCGGGCGCTCGGCGCCGGACCTGCTATGAAGCGCCCCCGCATGGACGCCAAGGCCGCTCCTCCACCTCCCGGGGTGGAATTCATTGCGCTCGTGGCGCTCACCACGTCGCTCGTGGCCATGTCGATCGACACGATGTTGCCGGCGCTCGGCGCGATGGCGACCGAGCTCGGAGCGGCGCATCCCAACGATCGCCAGCTGGTGCTGAGCGCCTTCTTCGGCGGTATGTCGGTCGGGCAATTGGTGTGCGGACCCGTGTCGGACAGCATCGGGCGACGGCCCACGTTGTTTTGGGGCATCACGCTCTTCATGGCTGGCACGCTCCTGTGCACGCTGACTCGGAGCTTCGGCTGGCTCTTGGTCGGTCGCACGCTCGCAGGCCTCGGAGCAGCCGCGCCCCGTATCGTGTCGATCGCGCTGGTGCGCGACCTGTACGCAGGGCGGGGCATGGCGCGCGTGATGTCGTTCGTATCCACGGTGTTCATCCTGGTGCCGGTGCTGGCGCCCTCGATCGGTCAGGGCGTGCTGGCGGTGACGAGCTGGCGCGCGATTTTCGGGGCGTTGGTCGTGATCGCGGCGGGCGACGCCGTGTGGTTCTGGCTGCGCCAAGACGAGACGCTGCCTGCAGAACGGCGCAAGCCTTTTTCGGCCGTCGGCATTGCGCGCAGCACCCGCGAAGTGTTCGCGCACCCACTGACTCTGGGTTACATGCTCGCGACCGGGGCGACGTTCGCCGCGTTCATCGCGTACCTTTCCACGGTCCAGCAGTTGTTTCAGGAGCAATACGGCTTGGGCAAGCTGTTCCCGGTGGTGTTCGGCTTGCTGGCGAGCGGGATCGGAGCGGCGTCGTTCGCCAACGGTAACCTCGTGATGCGCTTCGGCATGCAGAAGCTCAGCCGCGTCGCGCTGATCTGTAACTGTGTGCTTTCGCTCAGCGCGTTCGTGGGCGCGTGGCTCATGCAGGGGCACCCGCCGCTCGGGGCGCTGATTGGGTACATGCTGGTATGCTTCTTCTTCAACGGCATCCTGTTCGGTAACTTCAACGCGCGCGCCATGGAGCCGATGGGGCACATCGCGGGCGTAGCGGCGGCCGTGACCGGGTCGGTGAGCGGTGCGGTGGCGCTGGTGATCGGCACGCCTTTCGGCCGCGCCTACGACGGCACGGCGCTGCCGCTCATCGCCGGCTTCATGGCCTCCGCGTTCCTGTCGTTCGGGCTCACCGAGTGGGCCGAGCGCGCTGCCAAACGCCGCGCGCTCAGCCCGAGCGAGGGCTAAAACACCCGCAATGGGCCGCGCAGTCGCTAGAAGGGCGGTGGCGCTTCGGGCAGGGTGCCGGGCTCAGGCGGCACCGCCGGGCTATCGCCTGGAGTCGGCGATGCCGTGGCGGCAGCTGCTTCGTCGTCGCCCGGTACCGCGGTGTTGGCCGCGTCGGTGGGCGCCTTGCTGACCTCAGTAGGCGCGGTGCCATCGAGGTAGTCTTCGTCGATACCTTCGCCTTGTGCGGGGTCGGCGAGCAGCCCGGTAACGGGGTCGATGCGTACTGTGACGATGCCGGGCGGACGCGGGAAGTCGACGGCCGGTCGTCCCGCTTCGGCCGCTTTCATGAACGCGGTCCAGATCGGTAACGCCGTGACGGCGCCGGCTTCGCCGTAACCCAGCGGCATTGCTTCGTCGTAGCCGACCCAAACCCCGGCCACGATGTCGGTGGAGAAGCCGACGAACCATGCATCCTTGGCCTCGTTCGTGGTCCCGGTCTTTCCCGCCAAGGGTCGGCCGAGCGTGCTGGCGGCTTTGGCAGTGCCCTCGGTGACGACGCTCGTCATGGCGCTGGTGATCAGGTACGCCTCGTCGGCCGGCAGGACTTGGCGGCGAGGCGGTTGGCTGGGCAGCGGTAGCTCGTGACCCGACGAGTCGGTGATGCGAGTCACCAAGACTGGGGGCGCATACTCACCGGCGGCCGCGAAGGTCGCAATCGCGGCCGTGAGCTCGAGCGGAGTCACTTCATAGGCGCCGAGCGCGAGCGACGGCGTGGCTCCGAGCGGCGACTCGATCCCCAGAGCTTTCGCGAAGTCGACGACGCCCGCAGCCCCCACCTCTTCGAGCACCTTTTCGGCGGCGGTGTTGTCGCTGATGGCCAGCGCGGTGCGGACGCGGAGGGTGTACTCGGTGGCCTCGGGGGCCACGCCGGGCGGCGGCTTCTTTTTGAGGGCCTTGCCAGTTCGGGTGAGACTCAAGGCGCTGCCGAGCGTGAGGCGGCGCGAATGCAGCGCGTAAGCGTAAACGATGGGTTTGAAAGCGGAGCCGGGTTGGCGGTGCGCCTGCGTGGTGCGGTCGAGGCCACCAGCCACGCCTTCGTAGCTGCCGATGAGCGCGCGCACTTCGCGCGTGCGCGGGTCGAGCGCGACGAGCGCTGCTTCCGGCCCCAGCTCGAGCTTCAGCTCGGCCTTGGCTCCGGGCTCCGGCGCCAAGCTCAGCACGCGAACACGCAGGCTCGCTCCCACCTTGGTCAGCTCGCTCGGCACCAAGTGCTTGGGGTTGAAGCGCTCTTCGTGGCGCAGATCCACCCGACCGAGCGCGACGCCGACTCGCACGTCGACGCTGCCGAGCTTGTCGTCGAGCGCGACCACTTCGCCCACGTACACCCTGTTCTGCTTCGGAGCGCCGTCGAAGCGCGGCCCCCACAGCTTGCGCTCCGGCGCGGCGAAGGGGGGCGTGAGCTTCTGCCGCACCAGGTAGGCATCGAGCGCGTCGCGCGTGGCCTTGCGGGCAGCAGCTTGAAGCGCTGGATCGATGGTGGTCTCGACCACGAAGCCGCCGCGCAGCGCCGCGTCACCGGCCACCTTTTGCAGCAGCTTTTTCACCTGTTCCACCGCCTCCGGCGACAGCTCGGACTCGCCGTCGCTGACCGGTGCCAGGCGCAGCGGGCGCTGCTCGGCGTCGGCCAACACTTCGCTGGTGATGAAGCCCTTTTCGAGCATCTGCGCGAGCACGTAGTGCCGGCGCTGCAGCGCGAGCGTCACGTCGCGCCGCGGCGAGTAGCGCTCCGGTGAGGCGACGAGCCCGCTCAGCGTGGCGGCCTCCGCTACGTCGAGCTCCCGCACTTTCTTGCCGAAGTAATAGCGCGACGCCTCCTCTACGCCGTAGCGGCCATGCCCCAGGTAGATCTGGTTCAGGTAGAGGGAGAGGATCTCGTCCTTCGACAGCTCGTGCTCCAGGCGCCGCGCCAAGATCGTCTCTTTGATCTTGCGCTCGTAGGTGCGCTCGGGCGCGAGCAGCACGTTCTTGACGACCTGTTGCGTGATCGTACTAGCGCCTTGTCGCGAGCGCCCCGAGCGCAGGTTGACCGAAAGAGCGCGCAGCATACCGAGGTAGTCGAGCCCCTCGTGCTGATAGAAGGCGGCGTCTTCCGCGGCCAAAAATGCGAGTTTTACGTGATTCGGTATCTCGTTGAACCGAACCACCGTGCGTCGCTCGGTGAACAGGCTGGCCAGCACGGTACCGTCGCGCGAAAGCACACGCGTCACCTGCGGCGGCTCGTAGCCACGGCGCACCTTGTCGAGCGTGGGTAGCTTGCCCTCGTAGTGGCGAATGGTGAGCACCACCGCCAACACGACGCTCACCGCGCCTGCCAGCAGCACCACGCCGGCGACTTTGAGCACCTTCAACGCACGCTCCCGATTCACGAGACGCCTCGCGTCAGTGCCCGAGCACCTTCATGACCAGCACCGCGATGACGACGCCAGCGAGCAGGCAGGCGCCGGCCACCATGAGCAGCAACTTGGCACTGGGACCCGATGCCGCCCCCTGCGCGCGCGCGGAGCCGGCCGGATTGAGCTCGGAAGCAGGGCTCGGCGTTACTGGCCCAACTACCGGCAACGCCATGGCCGCAGCGCCACCGAAGGGCCGAAGCGCCTCGGCAAACTCGCCAGCGCTCTGGTAGCGATTGTCGGGCTGCTTCTGCAGCGCCTTGGCCAAGACCTCGTCGAGGCCCTTGGCAAACTTCCGTTCCGGCACCCGCTCGCTCAGCTGGATGATCGGATCGGTGACGTGCTTCTGGATGTACTCCATCGGCGTTCGCGCCGTAAACGGCAGCTTGCCCGTCAGTACTTCGTACAAGATCACCGCGAGGGAGTAGATGTCGCTGCGCGCGTCGAGCGTCTTGCCCTGCGCCTGCTCGGGAGACATGAACTCCGGAGTGCCGAAGACCATTCCCTCCTGCGTCAAGATCACCGACCCGGGCTGCATCTGGCGCTCGGTGACCTTGGCCAGGCCGAAGTCGAGCACCTTGGGGTAGTCGGGCATGCCGCCCTGCTTGGACAGGAAGATATTTTCGGGCTTGAGGTCGCGGTGCACGATGCCGAGGTCGTGCGCTTCCTGCAAGGCACCGCACACCTGGATCAGGATCGGGATGGCGCGTTCCGGCACCATCGGCCCTTCCTTCCTGACCGTTTGGTTCAGGTTTCGGCCCTCGAGCATCTCCATCACGATGTAGAGCGAGCCGTCGTCCTCGAGCTCGCCGTACATGAACACCTTGACGGTGTTGGGATGGGTCAGCTGGCTCATGGCGCGAGCCTCGCGCCGAAAGCGCGAAGTCAAATCCTTGCGCCCCGCCAGCTTAGGATGGAGGATCTTGATCGCGACCATCCGGTTCATCGCCGGCTGTTCGGCTTTGTAGACCGACCCCATGCCGCCGGTGCCGATCTTCTCCAGGACCCGAAACTGGCCGCCGAGCAGCTCGCGGCCGATGAAGGGATCCTTGGGGCGCATCGGGCCCCAGCAATACCAAAAGTCATGCCAGGAAGCGATTTGAACGACACGACCGCGCTGCCGGGCCGACCGGAGCTGCCCGGGCACGAGCTCAGCCCGCTTCTGACCAGGGCCGGATTCCGGCACGCCTTTTTTACGCGCCTGGGCGGAGCGTCCGAAGGGCCGTTCGAGAGCCTCAGTTTCTCGACAGCGGTGGGCGATGCCCCCGAGCACGTCGCCCTGAACCTCGCGCGCGCCGGCAGGCTGCTCGGGGTAGCGCCCGAACGGATCCTCTACCTCTCCCAAGTCCACGGCAGCCAGGCCCGCTTCTACCGCGAGCCGCTGACGCGCGAAGAATCAATCACCCTGGAGGGTGATGCGCTCGGCGGCGCGCGCTCTGACTCGGCCTACGGCGTGCGCTCGGCCGATTGCGTGCCCGTGCTGGTGGCGGACGACACGACCGGCGCGGTGATGGCCATTCACGCTGGTTGGCGCGGGGTGGTGGCAGGCGCGGTCGAAGCGGGCGTCGAGCAGCTGCGGCGAGCGAGCTCCGGCGGCGGGCAAAGTCGACTCCTGGCTGCCATTGGGCCTCATATCTCGCTCGCGGCCTTCGAAGTATCCGATGAGGTCGCGGCCGAGCTGCAGGCGGCTTGCCCCGGTTCGAGTCCAGGCGCACAGGGCGTAGAGCGCCTGCCAAACCGCCCCAAGCCGCACGTCGACCTGCGCTTCATCGTCACCCAGAAGCTTTTGGCGCTGGGTATAGGCGGCGCGGACATCGACCAGGTGGGTGGCTGCACCGTGCTCGAGCCCGCGCGCTACTTCTCATTCCGTCGCGACGGTAAACGGAGCGGACGGCACCTGTCGGCGATCGTGCCTCGCACCTAGGAACGAGATTGCCGCTACGCGCGATTCGATCGATGCTGTGAAAGTTTTTTCCGCATGGCTTTCGCTGTCATTTGCAAGAGCTGCCAGGCCCGCTTCCTGCTGAACGATGACCTGCTGCGTCGAAAGGTCGCTGGTCGCGTCGTCACCGTGCGCTGCCGGCAATGCCACGCGACGATCGAGGTCGATGCTTCGGAAGTCGCCACGACCCCGAAGCCCCAGCCGATGACGCCGAAACCCCCGGCAACGACGCAGCTGATGTTCAAAGCGCCGCGTCCGGCCCCTTCGCCGCCGCGTCCCGACAAGTCGACCTTAATGGGTATCGGAGCACCACGACCTGCGGGCCCGGGCGTCACGCCGCGTCCTC
>JBEHXA010000275.1:0-9579 GCA_048498935.1 Myxococcota bacterium | reverse complement strand
CCCGACGCAGGCGCTCGCGAGCTGGGTCGAGAAGCCCAAGCTGATGGTAAACAGCAAGGAGCGGCAGTGGTGGGTGTGGCTCCCTCGGGGCTATAGTGCTCAGCGGGCGTATCGCTTGATCTTCACGTTTCACGGCTGCGGCGGTCCGAGCAACTTCATCCCGATGCAGCAAGAAACGGGCGCTGACGCGATTGTGGTCCGCGGCACCGGCGCAGACCCGGGCAACGGCGGCTGCTGGACGTACGGCGGTGAGGGCGACGACGTGAAGTTCTTCGACGCCATGCTGGCAGCCCTTTCAGCGCAGTACTGCGTCGACACCTCGCGCGTGTTCGCGATGGGGTACAGCAGCGGCGCTTGGATGACCAACACCCTGGAGTGCACGCGCGGCGACAAACTGCGCGCGACCGGCACGCTCTCGGGAGGGCGTGTCGGCAACCTCGGGACCTGCAAGGGCAAGTTTGCGCGCGCCACCGTGCACGATTTGAACGACCCGACCAATCCGTTCGACGGGCAGGGCGCCAGTCAGGAGCTTGCACGGGTGATCGCGCAAAACGGCTGCGGCGCCGACGCGCCACCGGTTCCCGAGGCACCGTCGCCGTGCGCTCGTTACCAAGGCTGCGACGCCGGCTACCCGGTGATCGCGTGCCGCACCGAGGGCAAGGGCCATGATCGCCAGGACGCGCTGGCGATGGATGCCTTTTGGAAGCTGTTTTCGTCGCTGTGAGTTGACCTACCTGCGCCCACTTTTCGGAGCGCCAGCGCCCGATCGCGGAACGGTTTACTGGGGCTCCCTGCACTCACCTTCGTGGTGAGCCGCAACGTCTTGATTGGGATCAGCCTGTGTTTGGGCGCCTGTACTGCGAAGATCGAGGGTCCCGGTACTTCTGCGGGGCCTCCTCTCGCGGGCGGCGGTAGCAGCACGGTCGGAGGGGCCAGCTCCGGAGGCGGAGGTCTCGGATCCGGCGCCACCACCGCTGCCTCCACCGCAACGGATCCGGGGCGCGTCACCCTGCATCGCCTAAATCGCGTCGAGTACGACAACACCGTGTACGACCTGCTCGGCACCGCTTTGCACCCCGCTGAAAATTTTCCGATCGACGATCGGGGCGGCGGCTTCGACAACATGGCCGACGTGCTCACGCTCTCGCCACTGCATCTGAGCCTGTACGCGAGCGCGGCCAAGGCTTTGGTGATCGAAGCGCTGAGCGATCAGTCGCAGCGCGCTCGAGTCGTCACCTGCGATCTCGAGCTGCAGGGCGAAGCCTGCGCGCGTCAGGTCCTTTCGGCGTTTGCATACCGCGCCTGGCGGCGGCCTCCGACTGCTGAAGAGCTCGATCGCTTGATGGCAGCGGTGGCCGTAGCGCGGGCGCACCAAGACACGTTCGAGGCCGGGGTCGCGCTGGCGCTCAGAGCGGTGCTGCTCTCGCCGCATTTCATCTTCCGGGTGGAGCTCGACCCAACGCCCACGTCGACCGCGCCCCACGCGCTCAGCGGGTTCGAGCTGGCCTCGCGCCTCTCGTACTTCCTGTGGAGCAGCATGCCCGACGAGGCCCTGCTCTCGAGCGCTGCCGCAGGCACGCTCGGTACGCCCGACGAGCTGCGCCAGCAGACCGCTCGTCTCATGCAGGACCCGCGTGCCAGTGCGCTCATCGATAACTTCGCTGGGCAGTGGTTGCACCTGCGCAGCATCGCGACCGTTCAGCCCGATCCCGCGAAGTTTCCCGGCGTGGACGAACCTTTGCTTGCGGCCATGAAAGGCGAGGCGGAGCTCACGTTTCGCGACATCGTGTTCAAGGGCGCTCCGATCCAGCAGCTGCTCGTTTCGACCTACACGTACCTGAACGACCGACTGGCGATGCACTACGGGTTGCCAGCGGTGGGTTCGAGCGAGCTCATCAAGGTGGACTTGGGTGGCAGCACCCAGCGTGGCGGACTGCTCTCGCAAGCCGGCTTCTTGGCGCTCACTTCGCATCCCGAGCGCACCTCCCCGGTCAAGCGCGGCAAGTGGGTCATGGACGAGCTGCTGTGCGCGACCGTGCCGGCTCCTCCCGGTGATGTCGACTTGGGAGCGGTCGCGATGGCCGAGCAGCAGGGCCTCAGTCAGCGCCAGGCGCTCGAGCAGCACCGTCAAAACCCCACCTGCAACGCTTGTCACAAGCTGATGGATCCGATCGGTTTGGGCCTCGAAAACTACGACGCCATCGGCGCGTACCGCACCATGGACGCGGGCTCGGTCATCGACTCCGCCGGCGTGCTCCCGACCGGCGAGGCCTTCTCGGGGGCGCAAGAGCTCTCGGCCCTGATCGCCAAGAACCCTGACTTTGCGCGCTGCGCGGCCAGCAAGCTCTACACGTACGCGCTCGGGCGAACACCGGTGCTCGAGGCCGCACACCTCGACGAGTCCACGCTCCAAGGCATTTCGGACGGATTCGTCGCCAGCGGCTATGCCTGGAATCAGCTCGTGGCCAGCATCGCGCTGAGCCCCACCTTCACCCAACGGCGTGGTGAGCCGGTCGGAGGTCAGCCATGAAGGCTCGTTCCGGTTTTCAGCTCTCGCGGCGGCTCTTGCTCGGAGGCGGCGCCAGCCTGCTCGGGCTGCCTTTCCTGGAGTCAATCGTGCCCCGCGCGGCGCGCGCACAGGCGGCCGCAGCTCCGATTCGGCTGATCTACTTCTACGTGCCCAACGGGTTGGACATGGCGACGTTTCGGCCCACGTCGCCGGGCGCGGATTACACGCTGCCCCCGATGCTGGCCAGCTTGGCTCCGCTGAAGAGCGAGTTTTCAGTGGTAACTGGGCTCGAGAACGTCAACGCGCGCCCCGACATGGTGGGCGATCACGCGTCCGGAACGTCTGGCTTCATCACGTGCATTCACGCCAACAAGTCCGAAACGGAGGTCAGCCTCGGTGTCTCCGCCGATCAAGTCGCCGCGCAGAAGTTGGGGTCAGCGACGATCCTGCCCTCCTTGCAGCTCGGGTTGGAAGGCGGCGGCACGGCTGGCGGTTGCGACAGCGGCTACAGCTGCGCCTATTCGCGCAACGTCTCCTGGGCCGACGCCAAGACGCCCCTGCCCAAGATCATCAGCCCCAAGCAGGCCTTCGATCGGTTGTTCGAAGGTTACGACCCGAACGCCTCGGTCGCCGAAGCCGAAAAGCGCCGCGCGTACGAAAAGAGCGTGATTGATTCCGTGCTGGGCGACGTGAGCGCCCTCCAGCCCAAGCTCGGCGCCACCGACCAGAAGAAGCTCGACCAGTACCTGACTGGCGTGCGGGAGCTCGAAAAGCAGGTGGTCGGCCTCGACAGCGCCGCGCACTGCACGGTCGGTGAGCCGCCGCCCGGCAACGACGGCCTGGCCTACCCGGATCACCTCAAGGCAATGATCGACGTGGTCGCGCTCGCGCTGGCGTGTGATCGCACGCGCATCGTCACCTTGATGATTGGCAACGCTGGCAGCAACCGCAGTCACCCCTTCTTGGGCATCACGGGCGCTCACCACGAAATCTCCCATCACCAAAACGACCCGGCGCAGATCGCGCTGCTCGCCAAGATCGGCGAGTGGGAGATGCAGCAGTTCGGCTACCTGCTCGAGCGCCTGAAGGCGGCACCGGACTCGGTGGAAGGGTAAGATGTGCTCTTCAACTCGGCGATCTTCATGTCGAGCGAGATTTCCGACGGCAATCGCCACAACCACGACGACATGCCGATCCTGCTCGCCGGTCACGGCGGCGGTGCGTTCAACCCCGGCCGACACCTCAACTACACGGCGGACAAGGGCGCTCCCAAAGAGAAGGTGTCCAACCTGCTAGTGAGCATGCTCGATGTCGCCGGTGTTTCTGGCGCCATGCTAGGCGACAGCACAGGTCCGTTGACTGGACTCTGAACAACGCGCTGTATCAAACGTATGGCCAGACCGCGTACAACGGGTTCACGCAGGTTGACCTGACCGTGGCTAGCGGCACGCACTCCTACAAGTGGGAGGCGACCACCGCTCAAAGCGTCGCCGGCCAACCGCCGTACTGGCTCGACTCCATCGTCTGCGAGTAGTCAGCGTCGATAGTGTCAACCGCCTCTGTAAGGCGGCGGTTGACAGCATCGCGTCGCGGCTGACCCCTTCAAAGACGCCGCTCTTCGCTCGCTACTAGATCTGAGCATGGTTACGAGGGTTTAGCGACAGGGGGACAGGGCGCGACGTGGTCGGCACGGTGATTGCTCTGACGGTAGAGCATGAATGCTCTTCGCTCGCTGCGCTGCGCCCCTCTTGGCCTTTGCTCGTTGTCATTGCTGCTGCCGCTGAGCGCCGGTTGCGCGGGCGATCCTTTCAGCACGGGCTTTTCGGCAGTGCCGGATCAAAGCGACGAGCAGCCGGTGAACGGTGCAGCGCCGCCGAGCGTTGCACCGGTGCCCGGCAATGCTGAGCCGATCGGCGTGGGCGACTCGGACACCGGCGCGGGTGCAGCGAACTCGGGCGAAGGCGGCGCGAGCGGCGCCGGCGCATTGCCGGTTGGTATGGGCGGTAGCGTGAGCGTGGGCGGTAGCGTGAGCGCGGGTGAAGGTGGCAGCTCCGATGGTCCGTCGCCCGCTAGCATGGCGGGAGCAGGCGGGGTGAGCCCGCACTTGGTGCTCGATGTCATCGATGACGTGGAGGTCGCGTTTCCTCACCTTCCGGAACGAGAGGGACGGAACGGCGGCTGGTACATGGTGCACGATGAATCGGGCGGCTACGTCTCTCCGGTGAGCGCGGTGCGGCTCGAGCCCGCGCGAGGCACGAGCCAGTATGCGGCTGGTATCAGCGGGCAGGGGTTCTGGAGCTGGGGCGTGCAGCTCGGTGTCGCGCTCCGCACGCCGGCCGACCGCTACGACGCGAGCCGCTACACGGGCGTGCGCTTTGCGGCCAAAGGCAAGGGCACCTGGACCCTACAAATCAGCGATCGTTCGAGCGTGCCGCAGGGCGGCGTGTGCGTCGAAGGCTCCGCCGATCCGGCCAGCGGCTGCTATTACACGGTCGGCAAGGCGTTCGCGGTCGGCGCCGATTGGCAGGTCTTCAGCGTTCGCTTCGACGAGCTGAAGCTGCTCGCGGTGCCCAATAGCTCGCGGCGGCTCGATCCCAGCGCGATCTACGACATCGTGTTCAACTTCCAGAGCGACGACGGCAGCCCTTTCGAGCTACTCGTCGACGACCTGGCATTCACCCAAACCAAGACGACGCGCTGAGCGATGCCGACTTCGAGACCTTAGGGAGCGACGGGCGCGAGGCAGCCGATGCGCTCGGTGTCGAACGCGATGTCGTCGATGGCCATGTCGGTGAGCACGCGGTCGTCCTTCGGCCCTTTGCCATCGGGCATTTGCAAGCCCAGCCCCGCGTAGGGTGTGAACCCGACCTCGATGCGCGCGAACTGTGTCACGACCTTCGGAATGAGCTGCTCGTTTGCGGCCATGTAGTACTCGGCCTCCTGCCCGTCGATCCACCATTTGGGCATCTCGGTCTTGGTCCCGTCGAACTGCAGCTCTATGCAGTACCATTGGTCGACGATGAAGGGCTTGCTGCGGAGTGGCCGCTCGTTACCGCCGGTGGCGTGCCACACGCCCATCATGGCGTCGAATTGCCAGCCCATCTCGTACCAGTTGTTGCTCTGGTCGAAGGCGCCCACGATGTTGCCGTGACCACCCGGCGCCCCTGGCGCAAAATGCACGTAGAAGCGGCCCCAGATCACGTCCTTGATGGCGCCCAGGTTCGTGGCTTTGAGTAACCCACCGGGATTGGGATACAGTCGATACGCGTGCCCACCGTGGGCGAAGTCGGTGGTGATGATCGCGCCCGGGGTGCCGCCGGTCCACTTGGTGGTGTCGATGCCGTTCTCGAAGTCGAGACACAGATCGTAGTCGTGGTCCGCACAGCTCGCGCTCACCACGGGGCCACCACCGCCCAGTCCACCCGAGCCGCCCGCGCCACCACCGGTGCCGCCCGCGCCGCCGGTGCCGGTACCGCCCGTGCTACCACCCACACCGCCGGAGTTACCGCCTGCGCCGGGCACGACGCTCGTGCCGCCAACGCTGCCACCGGTACCGGCCGCGGTGCCGCCTGCGCTCGCGCCACCTTGAATTGTTCCAGCCACCCCGCCAGGGCTCGCGCTCGTGCCTCCCGTCGGGGCTCCGCCCGTGCCGCCGGCCCCGCTCGGCGCGGGCTCGGAGGAGCAGCCGAAGCCGATGAAACAGCTGGAGATCACGCCGGTGAGCCACAACGAAGCAGGGCGATTCATGATCCGTTCAACATGTCCGGAATCGGCCGTTTCTGCCACGAAAACCCCCAGTCTGGCCCCGGAAGCGCGGGGGCAAAGAGCGGGCTGGTATGGTCGGTCCCGTGTTCAAACGCGAGGGCCCGGCCCGCGATCTCCGTACCAATACCCTGCTCGCGACCTACCTGGCGGCGACCGCGGGCTACGTGAACTCCGGAGGCTTCGTGCTGGTCGGCTCGTACACCTCGCATGTGACGGGGAGCGTGGGCCGCTTCGCGGATGATCTGGCCAACGGAAAAATTGGCAGCTCGCTGGCGGCGATCACGCTGGTGTTCGCGTTCTTGGTCGGCGCGGTCGCGGCCAGCCTGATCATCGAAGGTCGAAGCAGATCGCGCGCGTCACGCTATGCCTTGGCGCTGGCGGTGGAGGCGGGCCTCCTCGCTTGCTTCATCTTCATCGCGGGTCTCTCGCGCGCGACTCACCCGCTCATCCTCGACGCGAAGGCGACGCTGCTGTGCGCCGCGATGGGTATGCAAAACTCGCTCGTCACGCGCCTCTCCGGCGCAGTGGTGCGCACGACGCACTTGACTGGCGTCGTGACCGATCTCGGCATCGAGCTCGTGCGCTGGTACCGCTGGTACCAGGCGCTGCTCATCCGCCGCGCGAGCAGCACGCTGCCGCCACCGCAGCCGGATGGTCGTGTCGGATTGCTACTGGCGATTACGGGCGCATTCATGGTCGGAGCAGCGGCCGGTGGTGTGCTCACGGCGCGCGCCAGTCGCTGGGCGATGGCCCTACCGGCCGCGACCATCGGCATCGCGGCCGCAATCGGCTTTTACCAGAGCGTGCAGGCAGAAAAGCAGCACACGCTTTGAGTGGCACACGCGCGTACCCGCTTCGTGCGCCTTTTGTCACGGGCGATCCGGTTGCGTGCCACCTTTTTCTAAATTAGTAGCACGCCATCCATGGCTCGCTTTTGCGGCCTTCCCAGGCCGATCCGGCGTTTGTGCGCGCTCGCCGGCCTGACCTTTTGGCCCGTTTTGGCTCACGCCCAACCGGAGCCCACCGAAGCTGCGCCCACCGCTCCTGCCGTCCCCGTCCCCGCAGACGCTTCACCCTCACCCCCCGCGCCCGCCCCGATCAGCATCACGGTCAAGGGTGATCCCCCGCCGCGCAGCGCCTCCGAGACCGTGGTGAGCTCGCGCGTGCTCCAAGCAGCACCGCATCGCGACGGCAGCGAGCTGCTGCTCACGGTGCCGGGCGTTTTCATCGCGCAACATGGTGGGTCGGGCGAAGCGCACCAGATCTTCTTTCGCGGCTTCGACGCGGTGCACGGCCAGGACATGGAGCTGTGGGCTGGCGGCGCGCCCGTCAACGATGTCTCCAACATTCACGGTCAAGGCTATGCGGACCTTCACTTCCTCATCCCGGAGGTCGTGCAGCAGATCCGCGCCACCCCCGGAAATTACGATCCGGAACAGGGCGACTTCGCGGTAGCCGGCACTGCGCGCTTCACGCTCGGCTACAAAGAGCCCGGCGTCACCGCTAGTGGCTCGCTCGGCAGCTTCGGCAGCAAGCGCTACTTCATGGCGTACCACCCCGAATCGGCCGATGCGGCGACGTTCGGCGCGGTGGAGGTGGAAGCGACCGACGGTTATGGGACGGCGCGCGCGGCCCGTCACGCCTCGGGCATTGCGCAGCTGACTTATGATCTAGGCCACGGGGTGACCGGGCGCGCGCTGGCGACGGCCTACGCCGGCCGCTACGACTCGGCCGGCGTGCTGCTGCTCGACGACGTGGAGAGCGGCAAGGTCGATCGCTTTGGTACGTACGATCCCAAGCAGGGCGGCTTCTCGTCGCGTGCTCAGCTCGTACTCGAGATCAGCGATCAAAGCCCGCTCGACGACGCCGGTCGAATCACTCACTGGTCGATCAGCCCGTTCTTGATTTGGCGGTCGCTCAAGCTACGCAACGACTACACAGGTTACCTCACCAGCCCCGAGGGCGATTCGATCCAGCAGCGTAACGACGCCACCACGGTTGGCGCGACCGCGCGCTACAGCCGCGAGCTTCGCCTCTTCTCGGAGCACGATGCCATCACGGCCGGCGTCTACTTGCGCACCGACGGCATCGAGCAGTCTCAGCACCGCTTATCGCTACGGAACGATCGCGTAACCGACGACGAGCGCACACCCGGCATCGAAGCCAGCGTGCGCGCTACCAACGTGGCCGGCTACATCGATGCGAGCCTGCACCCGATCCGTCGCGTCACGCTGCGCGGCGGCTTGCGGCTCGACGGGCTGGCGTACATGACCGAGGACCATGGCGGGGAAAGCCAGGGCCAAACGCGGTCCTCACTCGGCGCCCAGCTCAGCAAGCGCGGCACGCTCGATGTGCTGGCGCTGCCGGGTCTGCGGGTACTGGCCAGCTATGGCGAAGGGTTTCGCTCGCCGCAGGCGCGAAGCTTGGGAGAAGGGGAGCCGACTCCATTCACACGCGTGGTGTCGTACGAGGGCGGCCTGCGCTATGGCGATGCGCGGCGGCTGCGCGCGACCCTGGCGGTTTTTCACACGCGCTTGAGCGACGACCTGGTGTTCGACCCGACCACCGGCAGAAACGAGCTCACTCCCAGCACGGCGCGCACGGGCATGAGCGCGAACATGACCGCGGAGCCCACGCCCTGGTTCGTCTCCAGCACGAGCTTTACTTATGCGCGCGCTGCCTTCACGGCGAGCGATGGTCAGTACACGTCCGGCGACCTCGTGCCGTACGTGCCGCAGTTCGTGGTGCGCTCCGACTTGGCAGTCACGCCGGTGTTGGGGCATTTGTTCGAACGCGACGTCACATCGCACTTCGGTGCGGGTGCCACGTACATGGGGCGTCGACCCCTCCCGTACGGCGAGCTCGGGCACGACGTATTTCTGATCGATGCAGGGGCGTCGGTGCGCTGGGGTCCGGTTTCGACCGGTATCGACGCCTTCAACTTGCTCGGAGCCGAATGGTACGAGAGCGAGCTCGTCTATGCATCGGCGTTCAACGGTGCCGCGTCGCTGGTGCCAACGCGGCACGTCACCGTCGGCGCGCCGCGCACGTTCATGTGGTCCTTCACGCTCTACATTTGAGAATTTGCAGTGATTCAGCCAAATATCCCTCGAGTCGCGCTGCGCCGCGCCGCAATGGCTCTCATGAGAGCCGCTGGCTTGGGCTTGCTCACCACGGGTGTGGGCCTCGCACTCGCGGTTGCGACGCAGGCATGTGGTTCCGAAGGTGGCGACTCCACCGGCGGGAAGCGGGTCGTGTTGCACACGCGCGTGACCGTCGAGCCTGCCGCGCTCGAAACCTTCGAG
>JBEHXA010000274.1:0-9601 GCA_048498935.1 Myxococcota bacterium | reverse complement strand
ACCTCCGAGAATCTCTGCAATTCCCGAGATCGCGTTGAGCGCCGAGCCGTACGAGGTCACGATCCGACTCGGCGGTGAGGGCATCACCTCCAACTGCACCTGCCCGGCGTTTCAAAAGACCAACCAACACTGCAAGCACGTCGCGGCGCTATTGATCACGGTGCGCAACCGCGCGCGCGCCCACCTGCCGCGTCGCGAGCAGCAGCAACAGCAGCCGCAAGCCGCGCCGCCCCCTCAGCAGCAGCAACAGCAACATGCCGCCAACGGCGACGGCAAGGGCGGTAGGCGTCGCGATCGTCGCCGTCGCGGCGGGCAGCAGGCTCCCGTGCAAGCACCGACCGGCGGCGGCAGTCACCACTACGTGCCGCCTCCTGCAGACGTCAGCGCCCGCCCCACCGGCATCGGCGCCTGGCTATCCCCAGAAGGTTCGCGACGCACCCTCAACCTGGAGTTTCGCATCCACGTCCGCCAGGGCGGGCTCACCGTCACGGTGCTGGATGTCGACAACCGCACGCCGATGCTGCCAAGCCATGCCTTGACCTGGCAAACGCTCTCCCCCACCGGAGACCGCGGAGCGCTGCGCGTGCTGTCACGCTTCGAGTCCGGCAACCCTCGGCATCCAGCCGTCGACATCCGCGGCGAAGACGCCGCCGAGCTGCTCCCTCAGCTCAAGGATCGGCGCGTGCTGCTCGAGCCAGCGTTGATGCAGCTGCGCTTCATCGACGACGTGCTGAAGCCTCGCTTCGACCTCGAGATGGTGGGCTCGGACACCATCGTGGCCAAGGTGACGTTCGAGCGCCAGGGCGACGGTAGGCGCTTTAGCCTCACGTCGGGCGGATGGTTCGAAGGCGCGCCGGGCTGGCACATCGACACCAGCGAAGGCATCGCGCGCAAGCTCGACCACCGCGTGTCGCCTGCGGCGCTGCGCCGCCTGCTACGCAGCCCGACCATCGCCGAGCCGAGCTCGGAGCTGATCGGCATGATCACCTACGGCTTGCCACGCGTAGCGCTGGAGGTCGGTGCCGAGCTACCCGAGTTGTCGCAAGTGGCCGACGTCATCGACCTCGAACCGACCTTCCACATGCGGGCCGCCGGCAGCCTAACCGAGGCTGAAATCTTCTTGAAGGCCGCCTACGGCGACCAGGAGATCGAGGTACGCGCAGACGGCATCTCGCCGCCGATCCTGATCTCGCCACCGGAAGAGGGACAAAAGCGCGCGCGCTGCATCCGCTGCGACATCGCGGCACAGCAGAAGGCCGTACAGCTGCTGCTCGACTTGGGCCTCAAGCCCACCGAGAGCGGTGACCACTTCGTCGCCCACGGCGAAAAGGCGATTCAATTCTGGTCCGAAGGCGTCGGCGCGTTGCCCGAAGACTGGGACCTCTACGTGCCCGAGCATCTGGTCGGCACGCACGTGCGTGGCAAGCCAGTCTTGGCTCACGTGCGCGTGTCGAGCGGCGTCGATTGGCTCGGCGTGAAAATCTCTTACGAGAGCGAAGGCATCGGCGTCGACCGCGAAGAGCTCGAGCGCTGCCTCCGCGAAGGCCGCAAGTTCGTCAAGCTGTCGGACAACTCGTTCGCCCCGTTCGACGCCGACTCGATCCAACAGATGATCGATCGCGAGGTCGAGCTGATCGCCGCAGGCGGCAAGGCCGGCAAAATCCCGCTGTCGCAGGCGGGCAGCGTGCAGGACCTGATCCAGCAGGCGAGCTCGGCCACGGTCGCGGCCAGCGCCAAATCGCTGTTCCAGAAGCTCGCCTCGATCGACGAGATCAAGACCGCCAAGAAGCCCAAGGGCCTGAAGGCGACGCTGCGGCCGTACCAGGAGCAGGGCCTGTCTTGGCTGCAGTTCCTCGACGAGATCGCGTCGGGTGGCGTGCTCGCCGACGACATGGGTCTCGGCAAGACGATCCAGACCATCGCGCTCTTGCTGGCGCTCAAGCAAAAGGAAAAAACGTCGGCTCTGCGCGCCTTGATCGTCGCGCCGACCAGCGTCGTGACCAACTGGGTCCGCGAGATCGAGCGTTTCGGTCCGTCGCTCACGACCGCGCTCTGGCATGGCGCCGGGCGCAAGGAGCAGATGGCCGAGCTCGAGAGCGCCAACGTCATCATCACGAGCTACGCGCTCTTGCGCCGCGACATCGACCTGCTCAAGAAGCTCAAGCTCAACTACGCCATCCTGGACGAGGCGCAGAACATCAAGAACCCGCTCAGCGCCACCGCGCAAGCAGCCAAGGAGCTCGACGCCGAGCGCCGCCTGGCCTTGACCGGTACCCCGATCGAAAATCGACTCAGCGAGATCTGGTCGATCTTCGAGTTCGTGAGCCCGGGCCTCCTGCCGCCGCTGCCGAAGTTCGAGGAGAAGTACGCGCGTCCGATCGACAACGGCGACTCGAAGCAGGCAGCGCGCCTGCGTTCGATCATTCACCCCTTCATCCTGCGCCGCACCAAGAACGAGGTAGCGAAGGACCTGCCGCCCAAGATCGAGGTCGACAAGATCATCGACCTGGCGCCCGATCAGAAGGCTATCTACGCGCAGGTGTTGCGCGAGGTGCGCGCCACCGTGATGGGCGAGGTCGAGCGCGTCGGCGTGGCCAAGAGCCAGCTGCACATCCTGGCCGGCCTCACCAAGCTACGCCAGGCGGCCTGCGATCCGCGCTTGCTCGGCTTGCCGCGCGAGTTCAGCCACGACGACAGCGGCAAGCTGTCGGCGCTGCGCGAGCTCGTGGAAGAGGTCGAATCCGGCGGCCACAAGGTGCTGATTTTCAGCCAGTTCGTGTCGATGCTCAAGCTCGTGCGCGACGCGCTGGACGAGGACAAGATCCGCTACGAGTACCTCGACGGCAGCACCATCGATCGCGCCGAGCGCGTCGATCGCTTCCAAGAGGATCCAACCGTCCCCGCCTTCTTGATCAGCCTCAAGGCTGGTGGCTCGGGTCTCAACCTGACCGCCGCCGACACGGTGATCCACTTCGACCCGTGGTGGAACCCGGCCGTGGAAGACCAAGCCTCCGATCGCGCGCACCGCATCGGCCAAAAGAAGGTCGTCACCGTCTACCGCTTGGTGGCGGCCGGCACCATCGAAGAGAAGATTCTTCAGCTCAAGGCCAAGAAGAAGGCCCTGGTGGCTTCGGTGCTCAGCGAAGACGCCGGCGGCGCCAAGCAGCTCACCCGCGAAGACCTGGACGACCTGTTCAAGCTCGACTGACGTGACCTGAGCCATGGCGCTCGGCACTCGCAACGTCCGGGCGCGATAGGTCATTCTTTCGCGCGCGAGCAGCGAAATTTGGCGCCAGACCAGGTCTCGGCGGCGCCAGCGAGTAGTCATCGCTTCGACGGTGGTGTGCGCGCTTGCGTTCCCGCCCGAGATTTGGTCTTCGTCGTAGGGTCGCAGCTCGCTTTGGGGGCGGCGGCAAAGGCGGGCAGCATGCTGATTCGAGTCAGCGCGACGAGTGGCGACACCCAAAAGCGGTGCTCGCCTTCAGCACGGTGCGGATGACCGACTCATCCAAACTGGCGGGGGCGCTCGGGGTCTGGCCACTGGCCTTCCTACTCTTGTTCCCTTTCACCTGGCTTGCGGCGAAGGGCCCAAGCCCGACCCAAGTCCCGCCGCCGCCGCTGCCCGCGCTCGAGCCACCCAGCCCGGCGCCTCCGCCAGCCGAGCTGGAGCGCTCCGCGAGTGTCTCGGGCTATTGCCTGAGTCGCTTTCTGACCCCGCTCGAGCATTTCACCGGTCCCTCGAACGCCGAGCTGCCGGAAGAAGTGAGCAACTGGCCCGAAGTCATCGAGCGCCAGGTCATCCAAAACCTGCAGCAGCTGGGCGCTCAACCGCGCATCGAGACGCTGCTGGCAACCCTGCCAGACCCGATCGACTCTGGTTTTGGATATAAGTTCGACACCGCGCTTCAAGCCATCCGGCTCGGTGTCGAAAGACCGCTCCAAGGGCGTGAAGCGCAGTTTCGCGATGCGAGTTGGCTGTCGTGGGACGATAGCGTCGAAAAGCCCGAAGAGCGCCTCAAGTCGGAGGCTTGTCGTCACGAGCTGCCTTCACTCGTGATGTTCCGAGGCAGCACCGGCTCGAACGAGATGACCGCTCTGCTGCTGGTGGGCGAAACGGCCACGACCGGACTTCACCAAGCCGCGATGGTCCGAGCTGCCAGCATCGCCGACATCATTCGCAAGGCTTCGCAACGCTTCGGCTCGCTCTCGTACACGGAGCCGCTGCGGATTCTGGGGCCGACGTTCTCCGGCAGCGCTGCCTCGTTGCGGAGCGCGCTACTCCAGTGGACCGACCCAGATAACCGCCTAACGGGTAGCGACCCACTGAATCCGAACCACGAGCTGCGCCGCGTGAGCATCGTCACCGGGTCCGCAACGGGCGGCGGCCTGCGCCGAAGCCTACGCAGCATTTTCGACGAAGACAGCGCCTGGTTTCCGATGGGCGACGTCGACTTCTGGGCGACCACGGTGCCCGAGGCCGAGCTCAATTGCCGCTACCTGTGGTTCGTCAGCCACGGCTCCAAGGACGCGACCCTGGAGTCGGTCGCGCTCCTTCACGAATCGGGCACCGAGTTCGGGGGCGTGCTCACACACGGCAGCCCCAGCGCTGGGAGCGGCGCGGCCGGCGCTCCCTCGTCGTGCCGCTACGTGCCGGGTCTCGACGTCTCGTTCCCGGCCCATATCTCGGCCCTGCGCGATGCCTACGAACGCATGGATCGAGGCCTAGGCGCGCCGGCGAAGGTCTCAGCAGCTCGACGGACCGCGCTCGACGTCTCGCTGCGAGAGCGCCGGCTACCCCAGGGCATCGATGCCAACCCCTCGGACAAGACGACGTTCGCGCGGGACGTCTCGATGTCGCGCGTACTCGATTCCATCGCCCAGAGCACCGTGCGTCACGTCGTCATTCAGGCCACCGACGTGGCTGACGCGATCTTCATCGCTCGCAAGATCCGCGACGCCACGCCCGACGTGCGCATCGCCTTCTTGGGAGCGGACGTACTGCTACTCCATCCAGCCTTCGAAGAGACGCTCCGTGGCTCGCTCGTGGTCACGCCGTATCCATTCTTGGGCGCGAGCGATTTCGTCCCCACTTGGGCCAACCGTGATCCCGACCAGCCACCGCCACGCCACATCGAAGGCTTCGAGAGCAGCATGGCGCAGGGCATTTACAACGCGACGCTGGCGCTGCGCGGCGCACATCGGGAAGAGCTGCACGAGTACGTGGCCCCACAGGGCGGCGGTGATCTGCCGGTATGGATCGCCGCCATCGGCACGGGCCGCTTCGTGCCACTGGCCGTCGTACCGAACAGCGTGCCCGCTGGTCGAAGAGACATCGTAGCGAACCCGGTTTTTCCAGGCTTTGACACGGCTGCAGGCACCTTCGCGGCCGACCAGCAACGGCTCGAAAGCGACGCCCTCCAGGTGATAGATCTCGAGATTCCCGCGGGAGAGCGCTGGCAGAAAGCCGCCGGACCGCTCCACAGGAACAAGCTCAAGTTGGGTTCCGAGGTGGCGCTGCCACGCCTGTGGCAGTTCCTGATCTATGCCGTCATCTTGGGTTTCGCGGTCGATCGGATCCGGCAACGCGCGCCCTGGTGCGAGCTGTCTCAAACCGCGTTCCCCAAGCAATTCCGAGCCGAGGACGACGGGATCATCGATCAGGCGATCGTACGCACGAAGTGGCAGCTCTACTCCGCCATTCGAACGCTCGCGCTCGTCGCGGGCTTTACCTACCTGGCTTGCGTCTGGTGCTTCGCCAGCTACTTGCGCGAGCAGCTCCCGGATTGGTCGGCGCACTTGTTCCAGTTCGCGTTGGTGGCGCTGCTCGTCGCGGGCGTTTGGTACCTCGCCAAGGACATTCGCGCGTTTCTGCGCTGGTTTCGGGGGTTTTCCAAGCTCAGGGAGTCCGCTCCCAAGGAGGGCGCAGAGGACGCGGACAACATGGACCGTTGGGATCGGATCACGCTGCCGCTGGGGCTGGCCCGCGCCGACAGCCGCGTTCCCCCCGTTAGGCTCTCGTTCGCACAGCTCAGACTCCTGACTGGACTGGCCGTATTCGTGGCTGTCGCTTTCGCCGTCACTCAGGCAATGGGGCTCTACAAGGGCCTTCACGTCGCCGACGAGTCGGAGGTCGCCCGTACACTCTTCATTCAGCGCACGCTCGACTTGGCCGCGGGCGCGTCTACCGCCGCTCCGACGCTGGCGTTCCTCACCATTGTTTACACCTGGTCGGTGGGGCGAATGGCGCGGCTGGCCTTGGTTCACGGGGTGTCACGCATGACCCCACACGACCGGATTCCAGATCTGGTGAGCACGCCCATTCGAGTGATCCTGTACCCGTTTCACGGTCACCCGCACCAGGAGCTTGAGGCGAGCTATCCGAGCGCCCCCTCGGGGCCCTCCGACGAGGCCTTCACTCGGGTCGAACGACAAGCCATCAA
This sequence comes from Myxococcota bacterium, assembly GCA_048498935.1. Lineage (GTDB taxonomy): Bacteria > Myxococcota_A > Polyangia > Polyangiales > Polyangiaceae > PMG-095. The sequence continues at coordinate 3,161 of JBEHXA010000274.1, read as the reverse complement.
CACCATCGTGCGCCCCATCACGGGGCCCTCCTACTGCGCGGCGCTGGCCACCCTCCTCGCTCTGCCGGTAGCGATCTTTCTACTCAGCCCGATCTCGTCGCTCGAGCACGCTTTCGATTGGTCACTGCTCGCCCTCCACTACCTGTGCAGCATCCTCATCGGCAACACGCTGATCCAGCTGTTTCAGTATTGGAGAGCCCTCGAGCAGCTGCTCAAGCGCATCTCGGAGCATCGGCTGGGGCGGTCTTTCAATCGCGTCGGCGCGTTCGTGCGCGAGTCGATTCACGAGCAGGTGTCGCGACGCCCCAACGATCTGCTGCGGCTGGCTGCCTGCGGTAGGCAGTTCGACGACCTGATACGCTGGGCCAAGCGGCTGGGACCCAGCATCGTGAATCCTGACGAGAAGCGTCAGTTCGGCGCGCTGTTGAGGCAGCTGCAAGCCGAACGCACCAACGCGATCAGCTCCGGCAGCTCCAGAAACGTGGAGAAAGCATCGGCTCACCAAGCAGGGCTGGGCGCCGAGGTCATCCAGGCGGCGAGCGAGGTAATGAAGCTGGTGTCGACGATTTGGAGTGGCCAACGACTGGGGCGAAGCTCGTTGATTCCGCCTGCACCAGCGCCTGCACCGGCGAAACAAGCGCCAGCGTCCGAGCCGCCGGAGCCCGATTGGCGCTTCAACAAGGACGAGCTGCGCTGGCTCCGCGACGCGGAGGCGTTTGCCGCGACGGTGGTGGCGGTGCTGATCAACCGCCACGTGCGTCAGCTTCAGTACTTCGTGTACACGCTGCTGATAAGCTCGCTCGTTTTCATGCTCGCGGTGCTCTCATATCCGTTCGAGCCGCATCGCCTGCTCCGAACCTGGACTTGGGCGCTCACCTTGACGGCCGTCGGCACCGGGATCTGGGCCTACGCCGAGCTCGACCGCAACTCGCTGCTCAGCAAGATCGCCGCGAGCTCTCCCGGCAAACTGACCTTCGATCGCGGCCTGGTGTTTCGAGTCCTCGCCTGGGGTATCGTTCCCCTCGGCGCCGCCTTCGCCACCGAGTACCCCGACCTGTTCAACAAGATCTCGACCCTGTTCGGCTCGATGGGTGGGAACTAGGGCCCGAGCCTCAGCGTCGCATCGACACGTTCATGAGTAGCCCCAAGCCGATCATGGTCGTAACGACGCTGGAGCCGCCGTAACTGAAGAGTGGCAGCGTAACGCCGACGACCGGCAGAACGCCGATGGCCATGCCGATATTGAAGACGGCGTGCCAGAAGATGAGCGCCCCCACGCCGGTGGCGAGGGCGGCGCCGAAGCGGTCCTTCGCCTGCGAAGCGACGTGGATGGCGTAGACGCACAAGAAGCAGTACAGGCCGATCAGCGCCAAGCAGCCGAGAAACCCCCAATCCTCCGCGAATACGGCGAACGGAAAGTCCGAGAACTGGTCGGGGAGAAAGCCGAACTGGTTCTGCGTGCCCTGCATGAACCCCTCACCCACCAGCTGGCCGTTGCCGATGGCCGTTTGCGACTGCAAGGCGTGCCAGCCAATGCCGGTCTTGTCGTGCTCGGGATCCAGAAAGCTCGTGATGCGATCTTTCTGGTACTGCTTCATCGCGTAGGTCCACGCGAGCGGGATCGCAGTCCCAGCACCCGCGACGATCGCGAGCAAGGTGCGCCGCCGGATGCGCGTCATCAGCAAGATTGTGGCCGACGACAGGGACATGATCAGGCCTGTGCCTAAATCGGGCTGAATCATCACCAACCCGACCGGTACCGAGATCAGCAGACCGGGTATGGCGAGATCGACCAGCGTGCGCGGCTCGGTCTTGTTGTCGTTGTGCACGTGCCGGGCCACCATCATGACCAGCAGCACCTTCATGAATTCGCTCGGCTGAAAGGTGAAGCTGCCGAGCTGAATCCAGCGTGAAGAGCCGCGGATGTCGCTGCCCAAAATGAACACTAGGCCGAGCGACAAGATGCCGCCGGCGTACAGCACGCCCGCGAAGCGCTCGTAGTGCCGGTAATCGATGGCCGCGACCAAGATGGCCAGGAGCCCACCGACCACCATCCAGTACACCTGCGACACGTAGATGTCGGCGAGGCGGGCGCGCGTGGCAGTGTCGGCATAAACGCTGGTGGCGCTGTAGAGGTTGACCAGCCCGGCTGTCACGATCGCCACCACCGCAACCAGCAGCTTCATGTCCACTGCCAGGCCGCGGCGGAAAGACAAACTGGTCGAGCGGCGCGAGCCCACTCCTTCGAGGCGACCGATGCCGTTCATCAGTTCGGCTTGCCTCCATTCTGGGCGGCGTCGTCCTTGGCCGAGAGCCGCTTTTCCTTCATCTTTTGCCAGTCACGCACGACGCGCATCGCGATCGGCACGGCGTTCTTACCGCCGCCGCCGCCGTGCTCGACCAGGACGACGATCGCGATTTCGGGCGACCGCGACGGCGCGTAGCCCGAGAACCAGGCGTGATCGCGGTTGAAATACCAGACCTTGCCTGGGTCGAACCCACGCGGGGTCACGTGGTTCACCTGCGCGGTAACGGTCTTGCCGGCCATGTCCACGCCCGGCGAGCGCTCCTTGTAGGCGGTGCCGTTCTTCTCCGTGACCACGCCCTCGAGCGCGCTCTTGATCCAAGCCAGGTGCTCCTGATTCGGTTCGATCAGGCGGCGCACGCGCGGCGGAAAGTCTTGGACCACCGTGCCGTCGCTGGTCTCGATGCTGCGCACCACCTGCGGCTGGTACAGCGTGCCGCCGTTGGCAAGCGCGGCGTACGCGAGCGCGAGCTGCATCACGGTGACGGTCGTCGCGCCCTGACCAATCGCCGAAAGCAGCGTAAAACCGCCGCGGAATGCCTCTTTGTAGCGGCGGGTGTACCAGCTGCGCGTCGGCATGCGCCCGCGCGCCTCGGGATTGATGCCGATGCCCGTCTTGACGCCGAAGCCGTAGTCGAGGCCGACCGCTGCCAGGCGATCGATGTTCACGCGCGCGCCCAGCTCGTAAAAATAGGTATTGCACGACTGCACGATGGCTTCGTGCAGGTGCACCTTGCGGTGTACGCCGGTACAGCGGAAGAAGCGCTTGCCGTACTCGTAGCCGCCGCGACAGTCGACCTCGGTCCCCGGATCGAGCAGGCGGTCGAACAGGGCTGCCAGAGCGCTGAACGGCTTG
>JBEHXA010000273.1:0-9629 GCA_048498935.1 Myxococcota bacterium | reverse complement strand
ACGCCTTCGCCGAAGGCGTTGCCGCTGAACACCCACAGGTTCGCCATGATCTTGGCGGAGAGCTGCGGCACCTTGTTGCTCATCTCGACGTGGACGCTCATGCCGTCCACGAACCACTCCACCTTGTTCGCCTCCCACGTGAAAGCGTACACGTGATCCTCATAGATGGTGTAGCCGGTAGGCAGGCCCTGCTGGGTTACGAAGGCACCGGCCACGTCGCCCGGGTAGGCGGTGCGGTTCGGCACGTTGATGACGTTGCCCGCCAGCTCGTCGAAGTGGTTCGGCTCGAGCTCGACGTCGATTTCGTTCCACACCTGGTTCTTCGGGTTGCGGAAGACGAACAGCGTCGAGAGGAAGTCGCCCGACGTGGTCTTGCTCATGTGCATGCCCGGGTTGGCGATGGGTGCCCGGAACTTCGCTTCGTAGCGACCGTAGCGGTAGTTGTTGTACTTGGTGCGGAACTCGCCGCTCCACACGCCCATCGCGCCGACGTTCGATTGCTTGTTCGGGTTGAGCGCTTCGGCGTACGAACCAGCCGCGCCGTTGCGGGGCGGGATGCAGGCAGCGTTCGTGGTCTTGGCCATGCAACCGTCCGGCGCAGTGGCCGTGATGGTCATGTTGCCGTCCACGAAGCCGATCTGCTCCTTGCGGAAGTTGGTCTGACCGTCCGCGGGGCTGCCGTCCGACCAAGTCCAGATCTTGTCGGTGTCGAGATCCATCGCGACCGGGAAGTCCTCGACGAGGGCGAGCTTGTAACCAGCGTACGTCGGGTACGTCTCGCCCGCGCTGCAGTGACCGAGCACGCCCGTGGGACAGTCCGTCATCGTCTCGGCGCCGGGAGCACCGGTGCCACCAGTACCGGCCATGCCGCTGCCACCGGTACCAGCCGTGCCGCTACCGCCGGTGCCGGCAGTCCCAGAACCGCCCGTGCCCGTGCCGGCCGTGGTCGGAGCCGAGCCACCCGTGCCCGAGCCACCCGTACCGGTGGTGCCGCCCGTCGTGGGGGACGTGCCAGCCGTCGAGGGAGCCGTGCCAGCCGTGCCAGTGGTGCCGCCGGTGCCAGCCGTGCCACCCGGCGGCTTGTAGTCGTTGCTTGGCGGCGGTTCACTCGAGCAACCAATCGCTAAGTAAGCCACCGAGAGTCCGAGTGCCGATGCGCTTGCCCAAAACTTCATTCTTCGTTCCTTGCTGGCTCCAATGTGCGGAGCGATCTGCAAACTTCTAAGGGGTTACTATGGCCCGGGCAGCCTTGAAGGCTTGCGGCAGCCTTTTGCCGGGGTTGTGCTCTGAAGCCAAGATGTTTTGGTTTATGGCCGCAGATCACTATTTCGTGGTGCCAATCGGCCGGCAAAACGGCCAAAATGCACGAATGGCCTGAACGGGGGCCGCGCCGGGACCAGTCCGCCACGAAAGCGCCTCCAAAAGAGCCACTTTTAGGGCGGATACATTTTTCTAGGCCCACTTCTGGGCCGGGCCGCGTCACATCTCGGACTTCAACTGTGACACGCTGACGTAGTCGATCAACATCTCTTGCGGGAACACGGTGGCGGCGTCGGGGTTGCCGTCGAAGATGCCACCGATGGCGAGGTTGAGGATCATGAAGAACGGGCGATCGTACGCCCACGTTAAGCCCTGACGGTGGAGGGCCTCGGGCGTCTTCACGTAGAATTGCTCACCGTCGACGAGCCAGCGCACCGCTTCTGGAGTCCATTCGAACGCGAAGACGTGGAACGCGTCGCCGAAAGAGCCGCCCTCGAGATCGTAGCTGTTGTTGTAGGCGTTGCCACCCGAGTAGCCCGGGCCATGCAAGCTGCTGATGATCGTGCCCGGCTTGCTGCCGCGCATTTCGAGAATGTCCACCTCGCCACAATCGGGCCAGCCAGCTGTGTCGATGTTGTCGCCGAGCATCCAGAACGCCGGCCAAACGCCACGCCCACCCGCCGGCAGCTTGATGCGAGCCTCGAAGCGGCCGTATTGCTGTGCGAACTTGCCTTGAGTGTTCAGGCGCGCCGAGCTGTACGGCTGCGTGCTCTCCACGCCGTTTGCGTCGATGTGGTGCTCTGCGAGCGCGCGAATGACGAGGTTGCCAGCGCCGTCCTGTAGCGAATTCTTGCGATCGCCCGTGTTGTAGTTGAGCTCCTTATTGAAGCCCTGCTCGCGAACTTCGAGCGTCCAACGCTCGGGGTCGGGTGCCGACTCCGCCGGACCGTCGAAATCGTCGCGCCAAACCTCGACCCAGCCGGCTAGCGGCTCCTGCCAAAGCTCGGGAGCCATCACGGGCTCCTCGCTGCACGCGGTCGTGCCCGCAAGCGCTAGAACCAACGAGAGAAGCGGCGCCGAACGGGGTCGGCTCGAACGTGGGTGCATCGGACAGTCGGGGTAAGTCAGCGCGATCTAGCAGGGTGTCCGCGGGAAGCCACCTTGCTCCACATTTCAGCCACGCTGCGCGACTCGCGAAGCTTCACGCATGCGCCGCGCGCCGCGCTGCTCCGGACACCTCGGCAGCGTCGCAACGCGGTTGCGGCGCCGCCGAGATGCGCTAACGCCGCCCTCAAATCGTGAGGCCAGGCATCGCCGCGGTGCCGTTCTCGCCGAACTGCGTGACGGTCGAGCCGAAAGCCTGCGCGATGCTGAGGAACAACTGCCCGAAGTGCGGCTTCTCCGGGTACACGGCTTGGCGACCCATGCTGAAGCCGGCGCCGCCACCCGCGAGGATGACGGGCATGTCGTCGTGGTTGTGCTCGTCGCCGTCGGAGATGTCGCTCGAATAGAACACCAAGGTGTTATCGAGCACGGTGCGACCGTCGGAGTCGGGCAGGCTCTTCAGCTTCGTCAAAAGAGCCGCGAGCTGATCGATCTCCCACTTTCCGATCGTCTTCAGCTTGGCAATTTTGGCTGGATCGCCGCCGTGGTGCGAAATGTCGTGGTGCCCGCCCGCAGCGCCCAAGAAGGCATAGTTGCGGTTGCTGGTCATGTTGCCCCACATCATCGTCACTACGTTGGTGACGTTGCACTGGAAGGCGAGCGCGATCAGGTCGTTCAGCACGCCGTGGCGCGTGGCGTCGTCCATCTGGCCGACGCTGCGGGTGGGCGGGGTGCAAGCCATACCGGAGCCAGTACCGATGCGCTTCTCCACGTCGCGCACCGCGTTCAGGTATTCGCCCAGCTTGGCCTTGTCGGTGGCGCTCAGCTTCGCCGACAAGTCATTGGCCTGGCCGAGCACGTTGTCGAGGATGCTCTTGCGATACTTGGCGCGACGCTCCGCGTCCGCCGAACTCGCGGTCGAGTCGAAACCCTGGAACAGGCGATCGAAGATCGCTCCGGTGTCGAACAGCTTGGGCAGCGGCGTGCCCGAGTCGTCGAAGGCGATGTGATTGCCGACTGCGCAGCGATAGCCGCTGTCGCAGTAGCCATCCGAGAAGCCCTCTTCGCCGGAGAGCTCGAGCGACTTCAGCTTGGTGCCTCCGCCCACAGCGGTGGCGACCACCTGATCGATGGATGCGCCGCCCATCTTTTCTTGGTCGAACTTGACCGTGCGGTTCGACAAGAACGACCCGATGCCGCCAGCATGATCACCCATCGGGCGGTCCTGCTTGGTGTTTTGCAAGCCGGTGATGACCAAGATCTGGTCTTTGAGCGGCTCGAGCGACGCCATCATCGGGCCCAACGTGAGCGGACCCGCGGCACCCTTGGGGCGGAAGTCCTCCATGTCGAAGCCGTTGGGCGCCAAGTAGCCGAGAAAGCGCTTGGGCGCCGCGGTTGCTTGCCCGTGCGCCTCACGTGGCGTGAGCGACTCGAAGAAGGGCAGCGCGATGGCCGTGGCCGCGCCGCCGAGCAGGACTCGTCGTCCGAAGGACTTTTGCATTTTCATTCTCCCACCGCCCGACGGCTGCGGAAAGGCTCGCTGCTGGCCACGGTGGCGATCAAGCCGCGTAGCCCTTTGTTGGTGGCGCTGGATGCGGCCAGCACCGCGTCGATGGTCGCCTTGTCGGCGAAGCTGTAACCGCGGCCGATCGCGTAGGTGAGCACCTTTTCGGCTGCGCACTGGGCGAGCCGCGCGTCTTGAGCCAGCACCGGAACGAGCTGGCTTGCGCCTTGAAACGAGACGTCGCCGGTTTCGGTGGGCAACGTGCCCGTAGCGTCGATGGGGCCGAACTGATCTTCGGTGCGGTACTTGCCGACGCCGTCGAAGTTCTCGAAAGACAGGCCGATCGGGTCCATGATCGCGTGGCAGCTCTTGCACGGCTCTTTCGCGCGATGCGCTTCCAGGCGCTTGCGGAGCGACGTGGTGGCCCCGGCATCACCTAGACTGACATCGACGCCCGGAGGTGGTGGCGGCGGCGGCGAGCACAGCAGCTGATCGAGTACCCACTTGCCGCGCTTCACGGGCGAGGTGCGGGTGGGATTGCTGGTCAGCGTGAGGAAGCTGCCCTGAGTGAGAACGCCGACGCGCGGCGTACCAGTCAGATCCACACGCACGAAGTCGCTACCCGCCGGCGCTGGCAGCCCGTAGTACGCCGCAAGCTTCGCGTTCACGAAAGTGAACGTACCCGACAAGAGCTCGGAGATCGGGCGCGCCTGCGTCAAGATCTCGCTGAAGAACAGGTCGCTTTCCTTGTGCATGGCAGCGCGCAGCTCTTCGTCGAAGGCCGCAAAGACCATCTTGTCGGGCTGCACCTGATCGATGCGCCGGATGTTGAGCCATTGGCCTGCGAAGTTCGAGACCAGCGCTTGAGAGCGCGGATCAGCGAGCATGCGCTCGACCTGCGCGGTCAGGGTCGTGTCGCTGGTGAGCGTGCCTTGCTGCGCCTCGGCGAGCAGCGGCTGGTCCGGCATCGTGCTCCACAGGTAGTAGCTGAGGCGCGACGCGAGCTCGAAGCCGCTGAGGCGATGGGGCTCTTTCGAGGTGGGATCGGCGTCGAGCTCGACGCGATACAGGAAGTGCGGCGACATCAAGACGCCCATGAACGCGAGCTTGAGCCCCTCGTCGGCGGCTCCGCCAGTCGCCACGAAGTCCTGCGCGATGTCGAGCAAGCCGCTGACTTCGGCATCGGTCACCAGGCGCCGATAGGCGTATTGGGCGAACGTGACCAGCGCAGCGCTCATGCAGGCGCGGCCGGTCGCCGGGTCGCAAGTCAAGAAGCGCGCACGAAAAGGATCGGTTGCGGGCCGCGCGAACAGCTCACCCACGACTTTCTCGGCGCTCGCTTCGTACCGTTCGACGTGGAGCGGTTGAACCGTCAGCGCTTCACCGATGTTGTCGAACCCGAACGAAAGATTCTCCGCCGGAAAATCCTTGCTGTAGTCGGTGGTGGTGCCGGTGAGGTCGCGCAGCGTGTTCGCGTATTCGACGCGGTTCAGACGCCGCAGCGTGGTGACACTGACCTGTGCCGCAGCAGCCGGCGGAGTGACGCTCGAAGAGCCGCCGCTTCCAGACCCGCCTGCGGGCAACCCGGTCGAGCCCGCGGTACCCGGATTCGTCATCGATGAGCCCGCGGTGCTCTGGTCGCCCGGTGTCTGAGTCGACGACGAGCACGCCGCGAGCGAGAGCGCTCCGACCTGCGCGCAAACGCCGACCAACCTGACGGCAGCGCCGCCTCGTTTCACTCCCAACATCGCTTTCAAGCTCCGTTTCAAGACGACAGGGTCGTCGCTGAGGTGAGCGTTGCCGTCACGCCGGGCAATGTCCGGCAGAGCGCTGGTTCATCGCAAAAACAGCCGCCTTTGGCGCTCGGTAACGAGTTTACTCCAGACGCCTCGCAAGGCCCAGCGGCCGACGTTAAAAAGCAGCCATTTGGCGGCAAATGCTCGAGAGAGTTGGTACAGTCCCGCCCGCGATGAAAGTCACCTGCCAAGCGTGCAGTGCGCAGTACACGATCGCCGACGACAAGGTCAAAGGCAGGAAGGTCAAAATCCGTTGCAAGGCCTGTCAGACACCGATTGTCGTGGATGGGCAGAATCCACCCACGGATACCGGTACCGGCATGTCGGAGCCGCCTCCCGCGCTCGATCCGTTCGCACCGGAAACAGCTCTGACGACTGACGCGGACGTCTGGAACGTCAATTTGAGCGATACGGACTCGCGGACGATGACGACCGCCGAGGTCATCGAGGGTTTTCGCACCGGTCTAGTCACGAGTGACGCCTTCGTCTGGCGCGACGGCATGGCCGATTGGACTCCCATCCTGGATTGCGTCGAGCTCGCGCCCCTGCTGTCTGGTCCGACCGATCCTCCCGCCCCCGTCGCTGGTCAAACGCCGCTCGCACCTGCAGTCGCGCCGGCAGCGGGCGCCAGCGCCCTGGGCGGCGTGCCTGCTCTCGCAGGTGGCTCGACCGGCACTGGCGCGAGCGCGGCCCGCACCGCCAGCGCCAAAGCGCAGCCGAGCGCAGACCTTTTCGGCGACATCGACGTCGCGGGCAGCGAAGAAGCAGAGGTCGCCACCAGCGCGCGCGGTGTGCCGGTATTGCCGGGCGCCACCGCTTACGACGACAAGCCAACCGGGCAGCGCAACGAGAACTCGGTGCTCTTCTCGCTCGACGCACTCAAGGCCGGCTTCAGTGGCAACGCACCGTCAGCGGCCACCGAGAAGGCAAAACCGTCTGCGCCCAAGCCTGGCGCGCCTCGACCCACACAGCCGTCGAACCCCGATGATCCATTCGGCATGGGCAGCAGCAGCGGTGTCGCCGGCATCGGCACGGGCGGCAGCCCGCTATTCACGCTGTCATCCAATCAAGCGCTGCTCACCGCGCCAGCTCCTCCCGAGCCCAAACCCCTGCCCGTGCCGGCCTATGCCCCTCCCGGGTCGATCCCGCCGACTGGCATGGACGACAAGACCAAGAAGCTGGTCTTGTTCGGCGGCATCGGCGCCGGCGCAGTAATTCTCCTGCTCCTGTCACTACTGGTCTTCGGAGGTAGCAAGGACAAGGACGCGACGGCAGGTGACGTCAAACCGACGGACTCGGCGCAAGCCGCGGCGAAGGTGGAGCCGAAACCGGAGCCCAAGCCCGAAGAAAAGAAAGAAGAGCCGGCGGCGGCTGCCTCCGCACCCCCGGTCGCCTCCGCGGCTACTGAAGAGAAGAAGCCAGAAGAGACCAAGGGCGACACCGCCAAAACCGCCACCCACACCGCGACGACTTCCACTCAAGCGAAGAAAGAGGAGCCGGCAGCAGCCGGTCCGAGCACCGCGCCTCCCTTCAGCAAAGCTTCGGCAATCTCGGCGCTCGGCAGCGCAGCGGCATCCGCAGGCGGCTGCAAGAAGGCGGGCGGACCCACCGGTCAAGGCAAGGTGCAAGTCACGTTCGCACCGAGCGGTCGAGTGACGAGCGCGACCGTGATGGGGCCCCCCTTCGCAGGCACGGCCGTCGGCGGCTGCGTGGCTGGCGCTTTCCGACGCGCGAAAGTGCCGGCGTTTTCGGGCAACCCGGTGACCGTCTCCAAGTCTTTCGCCATCAACTAGAGCCACGGCGTTGCCAAGGTCCGTGGCGGCCACGACGTCGAAGCGTCGAGGGTGCTAGACCGGGGTATTGCCGTGATTCGCATCGAAAGCATTCACAAGCAGTACGGGCGGGGCGAAACCGCCGTACGGGTCCTGCGCGACGTCAGCTTGCGAGTCGAAACGGGCGAGCTGGTCTCGATCATGGGCTCGTCCGGGTCGGGGAAGTCCACGCTCCTGAACATCCTCGGGATTTTGGACGACTACGACAGCGGCGCCTACTACCTGGACGATCGCTTGATTCACAAGCTGAGCGAGCGCGAAGCCGCGCACTACCGCAACCGGCTGATCGGGTTCGTCTTTCAGTCCTTCAACCTGCTCGGCTTCAAGTCGGCGGAAGAGAACGTCGCGCTGCCGCTCTACTACCAAGGTGTTTCGCGACGCGCGCGGAACAAGCTGGCGCGTGAGTACCTCGAGCGAGTCGGTTTGGGCGCGCGCGCAACACACCTGCCTGCCGAGCTCTCGGGCGGCGAGCGCCAGCGCGTGGCCGTTGCCCGCGCGCTGATCACCAAGCCGAAGCTGCTATTGGCAGACGAGCCGACCGGCGCGCTCGACACCGCGACGTCCTATCAACTGATGGACCTGCTGCGCGAGATCAACGGGCAGGGCATGACGGTGGTCGTGGTCACGCACGAGCACGACATCGCCGCCATGACGTCGCGCACGATTCGACTCAAGGACGGGCGCATCGACGATCAGGAGAGCGCTGCGTGATCGAGGCCGCGCTCGAGCTGTGGGACGTGCTCAGCCGTAACGCTCTGCGCACGCTGCTCACCGGCGCCAGCGTGGCCTGGGGCACGTTCATCTTGGTGGTGCTGCTCGGCGCAGGGAGCGGCTTGAAGAACGGCGCGCTCTGGGAGTTCCGCGACGACGCTCAGAACGCGATCTGGATCGGAGGCGGCAAGACGTCCGTACCGTTCGCCGGACGCGGCCCCGGGCGGCAGATCTTCTTCAAGAACCAGGATTTCGAGCAGCTGCCACGCAGCGTACCGGGCATCGAGCATTTGACCGGCCGCTACTACCTGTGGGGTGAGTTTTCGGTCAGCTATGGGAGTCAGCGCGCGGCGTTTACCATCATGGGGGTCCACCCCGACCAGCGCTACCTCGAGAAGACGCTGATTACGCGCGGCCGCTACTTGAACGACAACGACTTGAGCGAGCGGCGCAAAGTCGCGGTGATCGGCACCAAGGTCACCGAGATGCTGTTCGGCAAGCGTGACCCAATCGGCGAGTACGTGAACATTCGCGGCCTCGCCTACAAGGTGGTGGGCGAGTTCTTCGACGTGGGCGGGGAGAACGAGCTGCGTAAAATCTACGTACCGGTCAGCACCGCGCAGCTCGTCTACAATCAGCCCAACATGCTGCATCAGCTGATCTTCACGGTCGGCGACGCGAGCGTCGAGCAGAGCGCAGAGATGGCGCAGGCAGCGCGCGCGATGCTCGCGCACAATCACGGCTTTTCGCCGACCGACAAGCGCGCGCTCCGCATGACCAACAACCTCGAAGCCTTCGAGCGCATCACCGGGGTCTTTCGCTGGCTGGGCGTGTTCATCTGGGTCGTGGGCATCGGCACGCTGCTGGCCGGCATCGTCGGCATCGGCAACATCATGCTGATCTCGGTAGCCGAGCGCACCAAGGAGATCGGCATTCGCAAAGCGCTGGGCGCGACGCCAGGCTCGATCATCCGCATGGTGCTGGGAGAAGCGCTGGTCCTTACCGGCATGAGCGGCTACCTCGGGCTGGTTGCAGGCGTGGGCGTCGTGGAGCTCGTGGCGCGGCGATTTCCGGAAGCACCTTTCTTTCGTCAGCCCACCGTGAGCCTGAGCGTGGCGCTCGGCGCGACCGCGCTGATTGTCGCCGCAGGGCTGGTGGCTGGCTTCTTCCCCGCGTATCGCGCCGCGCGGGTCAATCCCATCGTGGCGCTGCGGAGCGAGTGATGCTCGACCTCGACGCCTGGCAGGAGATTTGGGCAACGCTGCGCAAGAACAAGCTGCGCGCCGTGCTCACGGCCTGCGGGGTGTTCTGGGGCATGTTCATGCTCATGATCCTGCTGGGGCTGGGCACCGGGCTCGAGCGCGGGGTGGTGCGGAGCCTGGGCGGCATGACGTTTCATGTTGCTCCCCCGATACAACAGAA
>JBEHXA010000272.1:0-9651 GCA_048498935.1 Myxococcota bacterium | reverse complement strand
CCGACCCTCGCTTGGCCACGCCAACTGCCGATCGCAGGACAGCCGCGCGAGATCTGTGAGCTGGTCGAGCGCTACGTGGCGTTTCTGGCTCAATCGCAGCTGCCCAAGCTATTCATCAACGCCGAGCCGGGTCGCTTGCTCGTCGGCGCCATGCGCGACATTTGCCGTAAATTTCCCAACCAGCGGGAGGTCACGGTGCGCGGCCTGCACTACATTCAGGAGGACTCGCCCGTCGAAATCGCCGCGGCGCTCCGAGACTTCGCGCTCAGCCTGTCATGACCACGACAACCCTCGATACCCTCTGCGAGCGAGCCCAAGCCGGCGATCGAGTTGCGCTCGAGGCTCTCGTCAAGGGTCTCCAAGATCCGCTCTACCGTCTCGCGCTCCGCTTCCTCAGCTTCCCCGAGGCCGCGCGCGACGCCACTCAAGAGATTCTCATCCTCGTCATCACCCAACTCTCCACCTTCCGCCGCGAGAGCTCGGTCAGCACTTGGGCCTACCGCGTCGCTTCGCGTCACCTGCTGCGGCAACGCAAACGCTCCAAACGCTACTCGTTTGAAACCTTGGAGGCTGACCTCGGTCAGCCCGAGAATACGCTCGAGCCGGGGCGCGTCGGGGACGCCGAGCAGCGCTTACTCGAAGAGGAAATCTTCCTCGGTTGCACTCAAGCCATGCTTCGCTCGCTCGATCGCTCGCTGCGCATCGCCTTCGTGCTCGGCGCCATCCTCGAGCTCGAAGCCAACGAGGGGGCGGCGGTGCTCGAAATCTCGGAGGCTGCGTTCCGCAAGCGTCTTTCGCGAGCGCGCAGCACCTTGGATAGCTTCATCGCCAAGCATTGCGGCGTCGCCAATCCCCAAGCGCGCTGCCGCTGCGCGTGGCAAATTGGCTACGCTATCAACAAGGGGCGTCTCGAGCCGAAGCAGCTGCGCTTTGCGCGACCGGTAGAGACGACCAGCTTGGAAGCGCTGCGCGCACATCGTGAGTTGAAACAGGTGCGTCGCTCGCTCGAGCTCTATCGAGCGCAGCCCGAGCTCCGGGCCCCCGAAGACTTTGCTCGGCAGTTACGCGAGGCGCTCGGCACAATCACGGTGCTGACGGCCTCGTGAAAGCGGTCAAAGCTGCTTTTTTCTGCGACGAGTGATCCGGGTAGGAGGGCGTCACCACTCAGCTGCGCACACGCGCGTTACACCCACGCACCTGTCTGGTCGTCGCGGCTTCGGTGTTGCGTTGTGCTTGGCGTTGATGAAAAGTTGAAGGTGGCCTCCGAGTGCCTGCGGGCACTCGCGCAGGCGCGCGTTTCTATCGAGGTGGCACTCGTTGAAAGCACACCGGCGACCTCACGGCGGAACCTACCTGGCTTGGTTGCTCATACCCTGCGCCTGCAGCGTGTATCAGTCCGACCTGCGTGACCAGGCATCGAGCTCGTCGGCTGGTAGCGTGACGACGCGCGGTGGTGACGCAGGAACCGGCGGCGATTCGAGGGGGACAGCCGGTTCGGCGATCGAAGGTAGCGATGGTGGCGGCCCCGACGATGCGGCCGGTTCGGCGGGCATCGGCGCTGGCGTCAGCAGTGGCGGTGGCTCGAGCAGCGGCGGCGTTGCCGGTGTTGGCGAGGGCGGCCATCCGCCCCTCGGTGGTGCGGGGAGCGAGTTGGGAGGCGAGGGCGGTACGCCTGCATGCCTGCCCGAAAGCCCGGCTGAATTTTGCACGAGGGTTGGCAACAATTGCGGGAGCGTGAGCGGCACCGACAACTGCGGCACCGCGCTGGTCGGCATCGACTGTGGCACCTGTACCGGTTTTCGGAAATGCGGCGGCGCTGGCCAAGACAACGTGTGCGGCGCGCTCACGGATCCTGCGCTCGGCGGTGTCGCGACCGCCAGCAGCGTGATGTTCATCGCCGAGAACGGCAGCAAGGCGTTCGATCTCGATACCACCACCAAGTGGTACGGCGGCGACAACAACACTACGGGTTGGCTTGCCTACCAGTTTCCGGGCACAACCTCGCACGTAGTTACCTCTTACTCCGTCACCTCGGCCAACGATGTGCCCACTCGCGATCCCTCGGCCTGGCAACTCCAGGGTTCGAACGACGGCGCCGCTTGGAGTCCGATCGACCAACAGTCCGCGCAAGTCTTCGCGACCCGGCGCCAAACCAACCCGTACAGTTGCGGAAATACCACTGCCTACCGCTGGTATCGCCTGTTGATCACGGCCAACACCGGGGCGTCTTCCCTCC
This sequence comes from Myxococcota bacterium, assembly GCA_048498935.1. Taxonomy (GTDB): domain Bacteria; phylum Myxococcota_A; class Polyangia; order Polyangiales; family Polyangiaceae; genus PMG-095. Next base: position 7,415 of record JBEHXA010000272.1, on the reverse strand, counting down.
AGCTGGCAGAGCTCGCGCTCTACGGCAGGTGAGCGTGCGAGGCTCTGCTTGCCAAGGTTCGGTTGACGCGACAAGCTCGCGCGCATGGCTGGATACAAGTTGGTGGGGATGCTCGATTCGCCGTTCGTGCGCCGAGTCGCGATCGCGCTGGAGCTGTACGAGCTCGGTTACGACAACCTTCCACTGCGTACCGTCGGCGACGCGGCGGAGTTTGCACGCTACTCACCGCTGAAGCGCGCGCCATCACTGGTGCTCGAAGATGGGCAGGTGCTGGTCGACAGTCACATGATCTTGGCCCACCTGGACGAGCTGGTGGCGCCGGGGCGCTGTTTGACGCCGAGAGCTGCGGCGTCTCGCCTTTCGTGTCGTCAGGTGGTCGGGGTCGCGGCTGGCCTGGCCGACAAGGCCGTCAGCGCTTTCTATGAAAAGAACTTTCACGCGCCCGAGCACCGGAACGCGCGTCTGCTCGAGCGCAACCGCGGGCAGCTGATGGACAGTCTCGCGTGGCTCGAAGAGCGCGCACCGAGCCAATTTTTGCTCGGCAACGAGCTTTGTCACGCCGACATCATGGTCGGAACCGCCGTCCGCTTCGCGCGCGACGCCGTCCCCGATCTGGTCGACCTCGCGCCCACGCCGCGGGTCGCCGCCTGGTTCGAACGGCTCGAATCGCTGGCCGTCTTCGTGAAGACGTACCTGGCGTTCGACCCGCCCAAGTGAGCTGTGGGTCTACGAGCGCACCACGTCGAACACGGCGATGGTGTCTTCTGCGGCGATCAGGAGGTTGGCTTGGTCGTAGGCCCAGGCGCCAGCGTCCACGACGACGACGGGGCTGCCCGTGACGTCGGTCCAAGACGCGCTAGGCGTGTGGCTGTGCCCGACGATGACCACGCTTGCCGAGCGACCTCCAGAGGCGGGCAGCGCGCCCACCTTGTGAGCGATGGTTGCGAGCTGGTCGATGTTTTCGCGTACCACGAATTGTCCGCTGCGCACGTTGGGCGGTGGCGGGCTGCGGTCTTCCGGCCGCGCCTGGGGACCGGGGTCCTCTCGGCCCTTCAGGAGTGAGTCGAGCAGCCAGCGTGCGATGCCCTGGCCGAACCCAAGTCGGTCCACGTAGGCTTCGAAGGTGGTGACACCGGGGATGAAGCCGGCAATCGTGGTCGCCAACGCCACGGCCGCCTCATCGAAGCTCGAGCTGATCGGCGGAACGATGTCGGTCTGGTGACCGTGCATCGCGTACACGCTGCCACCGAGCCAAAAACCCGAGCGAAATAGCTGCGGTTGCGCGGCACGGCGATCCGGCAGGGCATTGAGAAAGGCAGCGTCGTGGTTGCCGATGAGATGCGCCAGGCCCATGCGCGCGTCGAGATCGAGAATACCCTTGTACGCGGCTGCGTTCTCGATGGCTCCGAACGTCATGTGCTGCGGGTTCGAGCCGACCACGCGCCAGATATCGAACCAGTCGCCGAGCTGAACTGCGCGCGCCGACATTGGGTGCGTGGTCATGTAGTCGAACATGGCCTGCATCACTGCTTGCAGCCTGCGCGGTTTGTCGTCGTTGTTGTTGCGGAAGATGTCTCCAGCCCCGCCGTCGCACAGGTGCACGTCCGGCAGTGCGAGAATGGGCGTGCCGAAGAGCACCGACTTGAAAACGACTTGCGCGCCGGTGATGCGCAGTTGGTAGCGGCTCGGGGATAGCAGCGTGTTGAAGGCGGAGACTGTTTCGGTGAAACTAGCCATGGCTTACTCCTGCCGATCGATGGCGACCGCGATTTGTGCGACGCCGAAGGTGTCGCTGCTGCCGCAGCGTTGCAGCACCACGCGCACCACCGTGCGCTTATCGCAGTACCAGACCGCTTCTCCCGGAGTGGGGTGGATGCCGGGGGTAATCTCGTCGGTCATGGGTGGCGGCTGAAAGCTGGGCTGGGCGCCGCCTTCGGTCTCGTGCCGCTCGCAGGTCTTGCCGAATTGTTGGTCGATCGCGGCCCTGGGCACGCACGTGGTAGGCGCGGCAGGCGTGGGTGGGACCGTAGAGCTACCGACCGTGAGCGGGGCGGCGTAGCTCGGTGTCCCAGCCTTTCCAATGCCGCCGGGCGACGCATACACCCAGCGCCCGCTGAGCTTCGCGATCGGCGCCGGACAGCAGGCCCCGACTGCAAGCGCCAGAGCGACGCTTACGTATCCGATGATCTTCGTCATGTGCCGTAGCCTTTCTGATTCACGTCACGCACCTACCGAGATCCCCAGGCGATCGGTGAAGGAGGCGTTGAAGGTGCCTTTGGCGTTCATGTTCCGATAGACCGTGAGCCAGCGGTCGGCCGACTCCGGATAGAGGGCGCGCACCTGATCGAAGCCCTGGAGCACCTTGAGATCCAGCCCCCAATGCGGCCTCGCGCCGAACTCGGTCGCGAACTGAGTCTCGTACGTCTTGAGCAAGTCATCGGCGCCGGTCGCGTTCACGAGCATGCCCATCTCCAACATCATCGTGTCGCGGCCGTATTGCATGGCCAGATGACAGGGCGAGCGCTTCACGAAGCGTAGCGACGGTGGGCTGGAGTGGACCCAGCCCTTCTGGGCGAAGCCCTGCGCGATGACCATGAGGCGTTCGGCGGCGGCCACCGTTTGCGTCACGTCGAAGCCTGATTCGATGCCGTAGGCTCGCACCAGGTTGGCGGGCCCCAGGTGAAAGATGTTGTAGCTGACATCGACGTAGCTGGGGTCTTCCAACGCGCCGAGTGAGTTGCCGATCACGTTCGCGATCTGATCGGGGTGCGCGTTGACGAACTCGACCAGACGAGCGCCGTAGCCGGTCAGCTCGGCCGCTGCGCGCAGCGCGTCGCTGCCAAAGCGGCCGCGCTTGAGATCATCTGGCGTCAGCACCGCGGGTGGTGCCGGTAGCTTGTAGCGGCGGGTGAGCAGGCAGCGGTGCTCGGAATGCGGAGCGCCGGGACGAGGAGGGTACGGGTTGAAATAGATCTCGTAGTAGTCGGGATCGGGCCCGTCGCCGTCGTCCAGCTTGGCGTGCGATAGTAGGCGGCTGATGAAGCCTGCGGGCTTGCTCAGCTCGCCCCAGGTGACGCGGGTACGGATCTCTTTGAGCCAAAAGCGTGGCTCGACGCGGAGCACCACCGCATAGACCACCCCCATGCAGCCCATGCTCACCGCGAGGGCGTTGAAGATTTCGTCGTCGGCGATCAAGCGCGCCGGCACCGCACCTTCCGGGGTTTTGAGCGTCGGCGTGATGTTGGCCGGATCGGTAATGCCGTTCTTGGGCTCGATTTTGAGCACTTCACCGCCGGTGCCGACCAGCTCGATGCTCACGATCTGCGACGCAATGGGCCCGTAGCCCATGCCGGAACCATGCGTGCCGGTCATGGCCGCCCCGACGATCGTCTGCGCGTCGTAGCCACCCATATTAGAGAGTGCGAGCCCCGCGCCTGCCAGCAGCGGGTTCAGCTCGCGCAACCGCATCCCACTTTCGACGCGCACCAAGTTCGGGTCGTTCTTGAATTCAGGGCGGAGCTGCTCGCGATCGAGCGTCAGCTGCCGATTCAGTTGCGCAGGGCTCAGCAGGTAGCCTTCACTGAACGCGACATCCGAGAATGAGTGCCCGGAGCCGGTCATCCGGACGCCCTGATGCTTCCCCTCGGCCTGCTTCACGATCGCGATGAGCTCGTTCAAGCTCGTGGGGGTACGGCGCTGATCGGGGTTCACGCCATCGAGTTGCAGCGCGTTCGTCCAAGCTTTGTCCGAGAGCTGAGCTCCCGGGCAACAGCCTCCTGTCAGCGCCGACAAGCCCACTCCGGCAGACGTTGTCATCGCCGCCTGGAGCCAACCACGTCGCGAGATCACTTCAGCCAAACCAGTCGCCCTCCGCCGCGGAGGCGGCTGCTCGAAATCATTCCGGCAGCACGCCAACCCGCATCTCTGTCAAACTCGGGGGCGCGATAAAATGGTCAGTTATTCGACGCCGCCACAAAGTACTAAGCGGCGGCGTCTCGCGTGGTCGAACAACGTGGATTGCTTGCTTCGAGCGCTCAATCACGGAGGCGGTACGCACTGGTAAACGACGTTTATCGTCGCCTGGTACGTGGCAACGCCGGCAACGGGGGTAAGTGTGCGCCGAAGGAGATGCTCGAGCCGTTGGTCACGGAGAACACCTCCGTAAAGGTCCCGCTGTAGTTTAAGTCGGACGGGAAGCCCCCCACCGGCATTTGCACCAAGGAGAGTGGGCCGGGGCCAGCGCCAGGTCCGACGGAAGACGCCGCGCCGATCTTGATCGCCGGGCTCCACGCGATCTGAGCGTTGGTCGAGTTGGTCACGACGTAGGGCGCCACCGTCACGACGCACCTCAGATCCCTCGGTGCAACGAACGTGGGCGACGAAGGGAAAACGAAACCTCCTCCCGCAATGGTGAAGCTGGTCGCTGTCTTGGTTCTGCCCACCAGCGGGATGACGGCTGCGAAATTCTGGTTGACCTGACTAGCGTCGGCGATGGTTCCGTTTGCAAAGATGAACGGCACGCCCGCCAAGGCGGTGATGGGCACGAGCAACACCAGCAGTGTCATCAGCAGCCCGACTTTGCGCGCGCTGCGCAAAGAGAGCACCGCGACGATCCCAAACACACAGCCCAGTAATTTCGGAAGCAAGGCTCCGAATTCCGAGCGCTCGATGAGCGCGCCTTTGTGGAGTAGTTCACGTCGAAGCTTGCGTAGTGGAACGACGTCTACTATACCGGACACATCGTGAGCATCGCCGCCTGTACCTAGTCGTCTCCCTCGGCCCCAGGGCCAGGGCTGACGACGCTGACGAAAGGTTCGATGGTCATGACGTATTGGCGTAGGTCTGGGCTCGTCACGAGCTTCGGCACGGCTAGCTTGGCTTTGGGGCTCGCTATTAGCGCGGGAGCGCCGCTCGCAGGTTGCTCGAGCGAGCCGCTGGGCGGCGGAAAAGGGGGCGACGAACGGGTTGGCTCGGTGGGGCTCGAGCTGGAGGCGGCCCAGGAGTCACGCTCAACGCTGTCCAGTATGCAATCACTGGAAATGGATTCAACAAGACGGGGAGCTTGGACGTCTCTGGCACCGAGGTCGTGAGTGGCACCATCGGCGGCATTCCGGCCGGCACTGGTTACACGCTGACGCTGACGGCCACATCTAGCGACGGAAAAACCAACTTCACGGGTTCGGCGAAGTTCGATGTAACGGCTGGGAAGACGACGGCCCTGACCATCACGTTGCGAGCGGCCGGTACGAGCAAGAACGGTAGCGTGGCCGTGAATGGGAAGGTCAACATCGGTCCGGTGATTGACGAGTTGAGCGTGGCTCCGCTCACGCTCAACGTGGGGAGCACGGTGACTTTGGCGGGCGCCGCCAGCGATGCCGATGGTGGACCTTCACCGTTGAGCTACTACTGGTCGACGACCGGGGGCATCGTGGCCGATCCCATCGCGCCAAGCACGACGCTTTCGAGCGCGACGCCCGGCACGTTTACCGTAGAGCTAACGGTGTCGGATGGGGACATCACGACTACTGGCAGCACGACGGTGACTTTCGTCGACCCCGATGAGGAGGGCGGTGGCGGTGGAGCTGGCAACGGCTCCAAGCGCCCGAATATCTTGCTGGTTATCGCCGACGACTACGGCGCGGATGCGAGCAGCATTTTCCCCGAAATCAACGGGGATAGCGGCGCCGTACCCGTGCCCAACATCGAGGCCCTGGCCGAAAATGGGCTCGTGTTCGACAACGCCTGGGCGAGCCCAGCTTGCTCGATGACGCGCGGCACGATCGTGACTGGCCTGTACGGGTATCGTACGGGCGTCACCTCCGTCGGAGCCGTGCTGCCGACGAGCACCACGACGGTCTTCGATCGCATCACCGCCGACAGCCCCGCGGATTACGGGCAGGCGTTCTTCGGCAAGTACCACCTGGGCGGCGGCCTGTTCGATCCACGTGCTGGCGTGCCTTACCCGGGGTCCGCGCAGATCTTGCAGCACGTACGCGACCTGGGCATCCCATACTTCAAGGGCATTTTGGGTGGTGCTCTCACCGATTACTTCAGCTGGAACGTGTATGACATCAACGGTCCCGCCGCGCCTACCACGACGTACGCCACCACGGCGCTCACCAACTACGCCATCGACTACATCCACCAGCATGAGGTGACTCGCCCCAACGAGCCCTGGTTCGTTTATCAGGCGTACAATGCCCCTCACGCAGCCAACGGAGGTAACAGCCCCTACCAGGTACCTCCACCCGAGCTGCACTCGGTGGATCTTAGCTCCGTCGGGAACCCCAAGCCCGGCTCGAGCGCGACCAATATCCCCATTTACAAGGCAAATATCCAGAGCCTGGATACCGAGCTGGGCCGCTTGCTCAAGGAGGTGGACCTCGACAACACGGTGGTGATCTTCGTCGGTGACAACGGCACGCCAGACCCTGTCAAGGATGTCGGCACGGGCCTGCGCGGCGCTAAGGGCAGCGCATACGAAGGCGGCGTGCGCGTCCCGTTCATCGTTGCGGGCGCGGGGGTGACGCGGCGCGGCCGAGAGCATCAGCTCCTGGTCACGACGGATATCTACGCCACCATCCTCTCGCTGTCTGGGATCGACGTTAGCCACCTCAACAACAGCTACAGTCTCACGCCGCTCTTCGACGATGCGACCGCGACGAGCGGACGCACGCACTCCTTCTCGGAGACGTCCAACGGTACGAGCAACCGCCGCTGGGCGACCAAAGATACGCGCTTCAAGCTGGTTTCGAACCTGGGTCAGCTCGAGCTCTACGATCTGGTCGCCGACCCGTTGGAGACTACCAACCTGTACGCTAGCGCGCAGCACGCCGCCGTGCGTGCCTCGCTCGAAGCGGAAGTCGCGCGGCTCAAAGCCGACGCGGCCCCCGGCTACTTCCCCTAGTCGGCTCGCGCACACGCCGCCTTCGCTTCATGGCGGGGGCGGCGCGCGCCATTACCCGGGCTGTTCTCACGAGCGCCCTATTCGTCCCTGTATTGCTGGCGTGGGCACTTTCACGCAAGCCCGATCCTGCCGCCCACGACGCGCTGCCACACGGCGAGGCGCAGCTGCTCGGCGCGCTCGCGGCGCCAGGGCGCGTCGGCTCGGGCCGACGCCGAAACTCGAGGGCCACATCGGGAGATCTCGTAATCGACGGCTTCGACTGCGGCTTCGATGCTCGAGAAGCGCTCCTGTGTACGACCGTCGATCGCTACCTCCCAGCGTTTGCCTCGGGCCGCTCGCGTCAGCACGGTCACTTCACTGGTGAGCCCCGATTGTCGCTCGAAATGCAAGCCGAGGCCGTGGCGTCCCAGCGAGAACCAAGCGTTGCCCGAGACGGCGCGCACGTCGTGGTGCACCTCCGAGGAAGCTCTTTGAGCTGTCCTACTCTCTCGCATACAGTTCAGCAGTG
>JBEHXA010000271.1:0-9660 GCA_048498935.1 Myxococcota bacterium | reverse complement strand
CGACCAGCGGGATCGGCTCGGCGTCGACTTCCGCCCCCGGCTCCGAGCGACGCTTCGGTCGACGATCTGCTCTCGGCCTCGGTTGAGCTGTCGCCTCCGCCGGTCGAGGTGGATGTGCCGCTCGATACGCTGCCGCCGGTGGCGGAAGTCGACGCCGAGCCGATCCCGCTGGTCGCCGCACCGAAGGCAGCCGACGTCCATCAGCTCGAAGATCCGTTCAATCTCGAGGAAGAGGTCTCGGAGGTCCGCTTCACCACCGGCGAACGCGAGCCCGCCGCCGAAGTGACCGTGGCGGCCATCGAAGCCGAGGCCGAAGCCGAGCCGCTCGCGGCCGAAGAGCTGTCGGAAGACGATCTGGTGGAGGTCACGGACGCGACCGCTGCCCCCCCCGAAGTCGCGGGCGATCTCGATTTCGAAGAAGAGCCACCGGCTTCGTCGCAGCGCAAGGTGGCGTCGTCGATGGACGAAGCGCTCGCTGCCGCGGCGGCACAGCTCGACGCCGAACGCGAGGTCCCGATCAAGACCCCGCCGCCCGAGTCGGGCCCGCAAGCGGCGCCTCCGCCCGCCGGGTTGAGCGCGCCCGCTGCGCCGGACGTTGATGCTCTGCTCGGTCAAGAGCTCGACATCCCCACGCACGCGCGTGGCCACGAAGGCCCCACCACCGAGCAGCTCGGCCAGACCATCGATCTCGAAGAGGGCGGCGCAGGTCCGGCGCTCGAGCTCGCCGAGCAGCAACAGGCGTCGGCGCCCCCGGCTGCGTTCGAAGAGCTCGAAGTTGCGCTTCCGGGCCGCGACGCTGGTGGCGGCTACCACGACGACCTGCAACCCCCGCCCGAGGCGCTCGACGAGCTCGAAGCCCATCGCCGGCGCCAGGAGGACGACATTCCTCCTCCCCCGGAGTCGCTCGCGCAACTGCCCTCCATTCAGCCCGGCCCGAACGTGGAAATCGTCCAGGCGGCGGGGCCGGAAGTCGTCGCGCGTCCCATCCCGGTCGGCAGCCCCGAGACCTTCAGCACGGTGCGCGATTCGTTCTCGCCGAGCTCGTTCGTCCAACTGCTCGACGCCTCGCTCTCCCTGTCCGGCGAATGAGCCATGCGGCTCGCGACGCTGCGTGACGGGTCGCGCGACGGTCGGCTGCTGGTAGTCAGCGCAGACGGCTTGCGCGCCATCGATGCGAGCGCCGCAGCTCCGCATTTGCAGGCCGCCCTCGACGACTGGCAGCGCACCCTCCCCTCGCTGCAGAGCCTGGCGCTGGCGCTGGAAGGTGGCAGCCCGGCGGCGTTCGACCTGGACGTCGCCCAACTCGCGGCCCCCTTGCCGCGCGCCGCGGAGTGGGTCGATGCCTCGGCGTATTTGAATCACGTGCGCCTGGTTCGGCGCGCCCGCAACGCCGCACCACCGGCCACGCTCGAGAGCGATCCGCTCGTTTATCAGGGCGGCTCGTCGGACATGCTCGGTCCGCGAGCGCCGTTTCCGCTGCTCGACGAGCGCCACGGGCTCGACTTCGAAGCCGAGCTCGGCGTGGTGCTCGCCGATACTCCAGTCGGCACTACCGCCAGCGCCGCGGAGCGTCACGTACGGCTCCTCGTCTGCTTGAACGACTGGACCTACCGCAACCTGGTGCCCGATGAGCTTGCCAAGGGCTTCGGCTTCTTCTGCTCCAAGCCAGCGACCAGCTTTGCGCCCTTCGCGGTCACGCCCGACGAGCTGGGCGACGCCTGGCAAGACGGCAAGCTCGCGGGGACGATGCACGTCTCCCTCGACCATCACCCGGTGGGCTCGACCGAGACAGGCGCAGAGATGCACTTCTCTTTCTATCGGCTGGTCGAGCACATCTGCCAAACGCGCCGTTTCGGGGCCGGCACGATTCTCGGGAGCGGCACCATCTCGAACGCCGAGCCAGCTCGCGGCATCAGCTGCTTGCAAGAGCTCCGCGCGATAGAAACCATCGAGCACGGCGCGCCGCGCACCCCGTTTCTGAAAGTGGGAAGCCGCGTCGGCATCGAGTTTCGCTTGCCGTCGGGCGCGACGCCGTTCGGTCGCCTCGACTTGGAGGTAGTGGCCCTATGAAACTTTGGAGCTATTGGCGGAGCAGCTCGGCCTACCGAGTCCGCATCGCGCTGGCCTTGAAGGGCATCAGCTACGAATACGCGCCGGTTCACCTCTTCAATCAAGGGGGCGAGCAGCATCGGCCCGAGTTCGCCGGCATGAACCCGCTGCGCCAGGTACCGATGCTCGAAGTGAGTGACGGAGGCGTCACGCGCCATCTCGTGCAGTCGATGGCCATCGTCGAGTACCTCGACGAGCAGGTTCCAGAGCCACCGCTATTACCCGGGAGTGCTGCCGATCGGGCCCACGTGCGCGCCATGGCCGAGCTCGTCAACTCCGGGATCCAACCGCTGCAGAATCTGGATACCTTCGCCGAGCTCGAAAAGCACGGTATCGAGCGCCTGCCCTGGGGAAAGCACTTCATCGCGCGCGGCCTGGTAGCGCTCGAGACCATGGCTCGGGACCGCGCCGGCGCCTTCCTGTTCGGCGACGCGCCCACGCTCGCCGACATCTACCTAGTGCCACAGCTCTACAACGCGCGGCGTTTCGCCCTACCGCTCACCCCGTACCCGACACTCACACGCGCCGACGACAGCGCACGTTTGCATCCCGCCTTCCAAGCCGCGCTTCCGGAAAGACAACCGGACGCCGACCCGAGCGCCCCACCTTGAGCGCGCGCTCGAGAGGTGGGAGACTTTGGGGTCATGCCGCAAGTCGAGCCGCTCGGCATCCTGGGCATCGAAGGCGTGCACTACTACGTGCGAGACCTCGCGCGTAGCCGCCGCTTCTACGTCGAACGCATGGACTTTGCCGAGATCGGCGAGAGCAGCTCGGCTCTGACCCAAGCGGGCAGACAGCGCTCGGTGGCATTTCAAGCCGGCGCATACGTCGTCACCTGCTCCACCCCGGAGGGTAGCGGTGGGCGCGCCGATCGCTTTTTGAAGCGCCATCCGGACGGCATCGGCACGGTGGCGTTTCGCGTCGAAGACGCAGCGCGCGCCTTCAAGCTCCTGGAGCAACGGGGCGGCACTCCCATCACCGACATCGAGCGCCACGAGGACGCCTCCGGCACGCTCGCTACGTTTTCGATCACGACGCCCTTCGGCGACACCACCTTCCGCTTCGTCGAGCGCCGGGGCTATTCGGCGCTCTTGCCGGGCTTCGTGATGCACGACCCGCCCCGCGGCGGACAGAACTCGTGCGGCGTGCTGGGCGTCGATCACATCACCAGCAACTTTCAAACCATGATGCCCGCGCTGCTCTGGCTCGAGCACGTGCTCGGCTTCCAGCGGCTCTGGGACGTGCAGTTTCACACGCGTGACGTCGCGCGCTTCGAGCTACGCGACGGCTCGGGCCTGCGCTCGGTCGTGATGTACGACCCGCGATCGGCGGTAAAATTCGCCAACAACGAGCCTTACCGGCCCAATTTCAAGTCCTCGCAGATCAACACCTTCCACGAAGACCATCGCGGCGACGGCATCCAGCACTTGGCGCTCGACGTCGCCGACCTCGTGAGCACGGTGCGCTCGCTGCGGGCGCGCGGCGTGGAGTTCATGCGCACGCCGCGCACGTACTACGACGCGCTGCCGGGGCGGCTCGAGCAGCTCGGCATCGGAGCGCTGAGCGAAGATCTCGACCAACTGCGCGAGCTCGAGATCCTCGTCGACGGCCACGGCAAGGGCTCGTATCTCTTGCAGATCTTCTTGCGCGACGCCGCCGGGCTGTACCAGGATCCGGGCGCCGGCCCATTCTTTTACGAGCTCATTCAGCGCAAGGGCGATCAGGGCTTCGGCGCCGGTAACTTCCGCGCGCTGTTCGAGAGCATCGAGCGCGAGCAAGAAGCGCTCGGAAAGCGAGGAGGCTGATTTGCTCGAGCGCCTGAGTCGCGGTCGTATCCCAGCCGCTCCGCACACCCAAATGCGGGCGGAAGACGGGCGACTCCTTTACGAGCATTGCATCACGCGCGATGGCTTCGACGGCCCCTACACCGTTGCCTACCACGAGCAGCGCCCGCACGAGGCGCAACCCGCCGACGAAGCACCGCTGCACTTGCCGCTCGCGGATCGGCAGCCGGAGCGCCTGCTCCGCCGCCATTACACGAGCCCAACCGGCGGCTCGCAGCTCGAGCCGTTTCCGCGGCATCGCACTCGCCTGCTCGAGAACGCCGACGTCGCCTTGGCCTTGGCGCTGCCGACGCGCAGCGACGCCGCCTACTTCGCGAACGCCGACGGTGATGAGCTCTACTACGTGCACGCCGGGAGCGGCACCTTGCGCACGTTGCTCGGTGACATCACCTACCGCGCCGGTGACTACCTCTACGTGCCGCGCGCGCTCGTGCACCGCTTCATTCTCGATAGCCACACGCAGCACTGGCTGGTGCTCGAGCTGCGGGGAACGCTCGGTATTCCGCGCAGCTACCGCAACGGCGTCGGCCAGCTTCGGATGGACGCGCCCTACTCGCACCGCGACTTCCGCGCCCCCAATTTGCCCGCGCCCCGCGACGAGGGCATTCGGGACCTCTGGCTCAAGACCGGCAGCACGCTGCAAAAATACGTATTGCCGTCGTCGCCGCTCGATGTGGTGGGCTGGGACGGCAGCCTGTATCCGTTCGCGCTCTCGATCGAAGCCTTCAACCCCAAGGTCGGCAGGGTGCACTTGCCGCCGCCCGTGCACGCCACGTTCGAAGCGCCCGGCGTGCTCATCTGCACCTTCGTGCCGCGCCCGCTCGACTTTCACGAGCAAGCGGTGCCGTGCCCCTACCCGCATTCGTCGGTCGACGTCGACGAAGTGCTGTTCTACTCACGCGGCAACTTCACGTCGCGGCGCGGCGTCGGACCCGGCAGTATCTCGCACCATCCGCGTGGCATTCCGCACGGCCCGCACCCGGGCGCCTACGAAGCCAGCGTCGGGGCCAAGCACACCGACGAAGTGGCAGTCATGCTCGACTGCCAAAAGCCGCTCACCCGCAGCGCTTTCGCCGAAAACCTCGAAGATCCGAGCTATCACGGCAGCTTCGTGGCGTCCGCGGGCAGCCACTCCACGGGCTGATCGCGCAGCCACGTGCGCTGCCGGCGCGCGAACACACGCGTCGCGCGAACGATCGCTTCCGCGAGCGCCTGCCGCGCAGGGGGCACTTCACTCGCCAGCGCATCACTCACTTGGCGATAGCCCACCGACCCCATTGCACGCGCTCCGGCAAAGCCACGTTCGCGGAGCGATGCCACCTCTGCCTGCCAGCCCGCGTCCAGCATGAGCCCCACGCGTCGCGCGATCAGGTCGTCCAGCTCAGGGCGCGCGCGCAGCACGCCGACCAGCCGCGCCGGATAGCGAGGCTCGCGAAAACCATGAGCGGCCTGCAGCTGACTCATCGGTGTCCCGGTCAGCTCGAACACCTCGAGCGCGCGGCTCACCCGAACGAGGTCGTTCGGCGCCAACCTGGCCGCGCTCGGTGCGTCGACTTGCTGCAGACGCGCGTGTAGCGCTGGCCGCCCGTGCTCGGCCGCGAAAGCGCGGTGCTGCTCGCGCAGCTGCTCATCGGCGCGCGGAGCCTCGGCCAGGCCGTAAATCAGCGCTCTTACCCACAAAAACGAGCCTCCGCACACGATTGGCACCCGACCGCGCGCGCGGATCTGCTCCACGACGGAGGTGGCTTCGGTCGCCCAGCGCGCGGCGTCCCAAGTCTCCAGCGGCTCTGCCACGTCGAGCAGGTGATGCGGCACGAGCGCGCGTTCTTCGGCGGTCGCTTTCCCGGTGCCGATGTCGAAGCCCCGATAGATCTGCATGCTGTCGGCGCTGATGATCTCGCCACCGAGCGACTCTGCCAGCCGGAGCGCGAGCGCGCTCTTGCCAGAGGCAGTGGGGCCGACGATGCACAGTAGCCGCTCGTCCACGCTCAACGTCTGCCCACTTTGCGCTCGAGCTCGGCGTAGCTCAAGAACGTGACGACAGGCCGCCCGTGCGGGCAATGCCCGGCAAAGTCAGCGTCATCGAGCGCCACCAACAGAGCCTGCGCTTCCTTCGGCGACAGCGCGTCTCCTGCGCGAATCGAGCCATGACAGGCCATGGTGGCGAGCGCCAGATCCACGGCGTCCGAGAAACCGCGCCCACCGCTGCGCGATACCTCAGTCAACAGATCGCGCACCAGCCGCTCCGGGCTCGCTCGCGAAAGCAAGCGCGGCACCGCGTGAATGCTGAGCGAGGTCGCGCCGCGCGCCCGCACATCCAGCCCCACCTCGGCGATCTCGCGCTGTCGCTCATCCACCAGCTCCAGCTCCGCGGGGCTCACGTCGATCACGAGCGGAAACAGCAGCGCTTGCGACGGCACCTTGCGCGCCTGGTACTCGCGACGGAGGCGCGTGAACGTGACGCGCTCGGCGGCCGCGTGTTGGTCCAGCAAATAAATGCCGTCGTCACCCTCGCAGATCAGGTACGTGACGCGCAGCTGCGCGATGAAGCGCAAGCTCGCCCAGGGCACCTCCGGTCGAGGACGGATCGGCGCCGCGGAATGATCGCGCACGGCCACGAGGGGCGGCTCTGGGCTCGTCGACGGCTCGGTCGGCTGATGGCTGCGCGCCGTGGCGGCCATCAGTGCCGCGAGTGGCAACGCGCTCGCGGCGCTGACGGCGCGCGGCGCCTCTGCAGCCGGAGCAGCCGCCACATCGCCGGCATCGGAGGCCTCGACTTTGCCGAAGCCCGTCGTCGCAGCAGTTGCGCGCGGCGCGGCAGCGCGGCCCCAGCTCGCGCGCGACACTGGCGGCAGCGAAAACGCGCTGACCAGCGCCTTCGACAGGATTTGATACACCGCGTCGCTCGCAGCGCGCGGATCCGCGAAGCGAATTTCGGATTTTTGCGGGTGCACGTTCACGTCGACCAGCTCGGGCGCCAAGTCCACGTAGACCACACCGCGCGGGTAGCGTCCGCGCTCGAGCACGCTGCCGTAGGCCTGCGCGACCGTGACCAAGATCGCGCGATCGCGCACCGGTCGCCCGTTCACGAGAATCGTGAGACCACCCGCACCCGTGCGCGCCTGCTCGGGGCGCGACAAGTAGGCTTCGACACGCAGCGGGCCACGCTCGCCGTAACACGTGGCGAGCTCGTCGAGCTCGCACACCTGGCGCACCCGCTCCACCCGCTCGCCCACGCGCAAGAGCTCGCGCACTTTGCGACCGTCGCGCACCAGCGTGAACGTGACGTCGGGTCGCGACAGCGCCGCTTGCTCGACGGCTTCGGTAATGTGGCCAGACTCGGTGCCGGTGGAGCGCAAGAATTTGCGCCGCGCGGGCACGTTGAAGAAAAGGTCGGCCACCTCGATCTGCGTACCGATCGGCATGCCCACGGGCTCGCCGAGCCCCAGCTTGCCCGCCTCCACCTTCAGCAGCGTGCCCACGTCACTCTCTCGCGCGCGCGTTTTGAGCGTGAACCGACTCACCGACGCGATGGTCGGCAGCGCCTCACCGCGAAAGCCGAACGTCGCGACGCGGCTCAGTTGCTCGAAGCTCTGCAGCTTGCTGGTAGCGTGGCGCTCCACACAGAGCTGCGCTTCCGCCGCGCTCATGCCGAAGCCGTCATCCGCGACTGCGAGCCGTGTGATGCCGCCGCCGGCGAGCTCCACGTCGACGCGCGTGGCTTCGGCGTCGAGCGCGTTCTCGATCAGCTCTTTGACCGCGCTCGACGGTCGCTCGACCACTTCGCCCGCCGCGATCTGACTCGCCAGCTCGGGAGGCAGAACAGCGATGCGCGGCGCTTGCATGCGCCCGAACTATATCAAGCCGGCGCGTTCCGCGGCTTCGGCGATCCCGCCGCCCTGGAAAATGTCCGCCTTGAGCACGAACTTTGCGGCGGCCTTCACTTCGTCCGGCGCCTGCGCCATCGCGTAGCTCTGCCCGGCGCGCGCCAGCATCGGCACGTCGTTCAGCCAATCGCCGACCGCCACGACCTCGTCCACTTCGACACCGTAGTGGCTCGCTAGCCAGGTGATGGCAGTGCCCTTGTCGACGCCCGAAGCGCGCACCACCATGCCCCAGGTGCCGGCCAAGTCGGGACGGCGCACCTCAAACACGATGTCTTGCAGCCCGGCGACACCGTCGAGCGCGCGATCCATCCCCAGGATGGCGTCCTCGTTGCCCATCAAGACGAGCGCTGCGACGTTCGTCTCGTTTGCCCAAGCTTCGGGCCGCACGACATCCGCTACGCGGTGCCGCACGTCCGACCACGTGCTCAGGTAGTCGAGGAAACGATCGCCGCTCGGATCGTGAATCACACGGTCGCCCGAGAACAGGAACGCCGCGGGCCGAAACATGCCCAGCGCCTCACGCACGTAGCCGCCCGCCTCGGTCGAAATCGCCGTGCAGCTCAGCTCGCCGCGCGTGTGCAGGTCGAAGATGTGGCTGCCGTCGATGCACGCCACCGGCCCAAGCAGGCGCATCGCCGCAGCCACTTCGCGCGTACCGGAGAACATGCGCCCGGTGCAGAGCGCTACCGGCACTTCCTTGCGCAGAAGCTCCTTGATGGCTTTGGCGTCACGAGGATGAACCTCGCCGCCCGGCCCCACCAACGTGCCGTCGACGTCCGTGACGAAGAGCTTCGTCAGCTCGCCGCGCTCACGGGCGCCACCGGGTACACCGAGACGCGCTTCTTGGTCTTGGTCTCGTGCTCGTAGGCCACGACGCCGTCGATCAGGGCGAACAGCGTGAAGTCCTTGCCGACGCCGACGTTGCGGCCCGGGTTCATGCTCTGACCGACCTGGCGCACCAGGATGCCACCGGCGCGAACCGACTCGCCGCCGTACACCTTGACGCCGCGGTACTGAGCGTTGGAACCACGACCGTTGCGCGTTGAGCCGCCGCCTTTTTTATGAGCCATGGTCTTATCCCTTCACTCCCGTGATCTTCACTGCCGTGAAGCTCTGGCGGTGGCCGGCCTTGCGGCGCGAGCGCTTGCGCTTGCGGAACTTGAAGACGATCAGCTTGGGGCCGCGGCCCTGTTGCACGATCTCACCCTCGACTGCAGCGCCTGCAACCTTGGGGGTGCCGAACTTCGGCGAGTCGCCGCCGATCATCAGCACGTCGTCGAACTTCACCTTGTCGCCGGGATTGCCAGCAAGGAGCTCCACCTGAACGGTGTCGCCCTCGGCAACTCGGTACTGCTTTCCGCCGGTGCGGATGACTGCGTAGGCCATGGGAGTGGGGCGGCGGAACCTAGTCCATGCTCTCTCCCCGAGCAAGGAGCCGAACGTAAAAATACAAGCGAAAAGCACTGAACGCGCGTGAAGCCTCTGTTTAGTTTGTCGGTTTGGGGCCCCATCCCCAAACCGGTGGGTGCCAAAAGGGGGCCCGCACTAAACCGCCTCGCGTCGACTTGAGGCCTCGGGTCTAGGCGCCGGCTATGAGCTAAGTTTTGAAATATAATAACAAAAAGGCCTTCAGGGGCGAGCAGGAGCCCGCGTTCTGACGCATAGGCCCCTGCCGCCCCCTCCGAACCTCCCGCCATCCCCCTCGCGCCGGCGGGTCATTCTGGCGCGCCCCGTCCCCTAGCCGGTCAGCATCGCTGCCGGTTCCCCCGGCTCCTGGGCTTCCGCGGCTAGGCGCTGGGAGATAACGCCGCCGCGGCCCC
>JBEHXA010000270.1:0-9667 GCA_048498935.1 Myxococcota bacterium | reverse complement strand
CAACGAAGTCTCCGGTAACGGCGAGATCTTCGATTTCGACGAGGTCACCGCCGATGATCAGCGGATTGCTGAGTGAGTAGGTTCCGCCGCTTGCGCCGTCGAGACAGTCAGGCAGGACCGAACACCAGTAGTTGATATCGGATTCGTCGATGAGGTCGCCGGTTACGTAGCCGCCGGGGAGTGGGGCTGGATTATAGAAGGTCACTTAGTCTTTCTGCGCGTGCGCACGCGCCTCCGACGAAATGTCGGCACGGTAAGAGGCGGCGCCTTTGGAGCCGCGGGGAATAGCTTTTGGTACTCAGGACACGTCGTTAGTGGACGATCCTGAACATCGAGATCGAAGGGCACCGAGAGATCAGAGCGCTTTCAGTAGGTGCTGGTCATTGCGGAGGCGCTCGGCCAATTGGGTGAAACCCGGACGAGCGAGGAGATCTGAGCGACGATCGATTTGTAGTGAGCCAGTCGGTCTTTCACGACGCGGCCGCCCTGGAACCAGCTGACGTCGCCCTTGTCCACGCTAGCCAGGCCAGCGGTGGCTCCGACGGCTGGATCCTGGAGCGCTGTCCAGGCCTGGTCAGCACGATGCAAGAGCATACGCAGACGAGCTGTGCCGGACTGCAACGCGATTGGCGTACCTGCGGCGTGTGCGCTGCGAAACCGGGCAGTGAAGGTGCTTCCGGTCACGCTCACGACGCTGACGACTTCGGTGTCGTCGCCGACGTCGATGACGAGCTGAGCGCGAGGAACGATGTCCGTCATGCTCAGCGGCGTGACGATGGCCAGTCCCTGAGCGATACTGCTTGCTGCTGAGGTCTCAGCGCCGCTCGTGAGGTTCGGCGCGATAACTTGCTCAAAGAGAGCCTGGAAGCCGTCCGGCGTGTACGGCGAGGCGTCAGCAGAAATATTGCTGTATTGAAGATGGTGGCGAAGTGACTCGCACTCCGCCGCTGTAATGCTGCTCATGAATACTCAGTAAAAATTAGGTGCGCGGCCAGCTCGCCGACTAAACGAGCTGGCCCGCGCGAAGCGTTGGTCGTGAACCCGTCGGCCATGAACAACCGACGAACTCAAGCAGGCGCGCACATGCAGCGACACAGTCGCTGCTATTGCCTGCTGTCATCAAATAGAATGGATAGAGATGTGACGTTCGGCCATCGATAGATCCCGTCGCGGGGCCAGCGGTGACCCCCGAGTGGGACCTAGCAACCGTAATAATGTAGCGACGTGTGCGGTTCGCCACTAGTGAGCGAGGCGATCGAACCGTCGAACCATTCGGCATTGTTTGCGAGTGAACGGATCACCAGGCGCACCTTGAGATCGCTCGCCGGTCCCGGCTCAGAGTCTCCGTGGCCAGTCTTTCGCACTTGCGGGCGAATGAACTCCACGACCTCGGGGGCGACGCAGCAAACGTGAAAATCGATCGGGTCGTAGGTCAGGCGAAAGTAGTACCGACCCACCGTTGAGCAGATCACGCGGTTGCGATCGATCACCGGCTCCGCGGGGCCCGAAACGAACTCGATTCCTGTTGGGCTCAGCTCGATCAGCTCGCCGAGCAGACACTCGATCACAAAATCCTTGCGGAGCGTTAGCGGGAGCCCGCCGTTGACAGATGCTTGAATCATTTGAAATGGTGCTTTGCCTTAATATCCTTGTCGTCGAGCCACTGATCGAGTGCTCGTAGAGCCTCCCGACCACGCGACACGGCGCCCGGGTTCTTCGCGCGGAGGCGGGAAGCGGCGAAGCGCTCACCGCGGTCCATCAGCGTGTTGTACTCGTGAGCTGCTGCCAGCTCGTCATCGGTGGCGCGTTCTCTGACGTCCGCTGCGCGAAGTGCGAGATTGATCATGAATAGGCGTTCCTCGGAGACGCCTGAGGCTCGGAGGCGGTTAGCGAGGCTCATTGCTTTGGGCCCTCTTGGACATCGCGACCGCCCGCAGTCTCCGCCGGCTGGGCTCTCAACCAAGCCAAAAAGGACTCAACATCCTCGGCCGAGGGCTGTGGAGGCTTGATTCCGAGCGAGGTTAGACGCGCGTGGCTGACGCCGAGCGTGCTGAGCCAGCCATACAGGCCCATGCCAAGGCAATCGTGCAGGCTCATCGTGCAAGCTCCTTCCGAGCCTGCACCCTCGCTCGCTCAAGTGCAGCGCGGTTTTGCTCAGCGACGATAGCCAGAGCGCGAGATTCGATCTCTGCTTCTCGCTGGTCCGCTTGGGCACGCGCCAGCTCTTCGGCGCGGCGCTCCTCGTTGCTGGGCTCTGCTGCCCAGCGGCGGAGGCTATTCCAGCGCACCAAGGCGCGCGCTTCACGATCAGCCTCGAAATTCAGGCCCTCGATTCGATAGCGCTCATTCAAGGTCTCGAAGTCCCTCTCAGCCCTGAGCTGGGCGATCTGTTCCGTCGCTGTCGTAGGCGGCGGCGAAGTGTCGAACCCTGCTGCAAAGGCCTGTTCGGACACACGGCTCCACGACTCGCACCAACTCAGTTGGCCATCGGCGCACTGATACGGCGTCGCCAGGCGCTCCTCGAGCCGCGCAATCAATGGGCGCAGGCCCGACTCTCTCCAATGTTTCTTTGTCATATCAGTAAAACAATTCCCTTCCGCCAGTCAGTGGAACCTCGTGGCGTCTCTTGCTGCGGCCGCTTGGTGCGCCGTCAGCCAAACCTTCAAGCTCCGCGAGTGCCGCGGTAATCAACAGCGCCACCCGATCGTCATGACCGCGTCCGCTGTAGGTGATCGCGCCGCTCTGCGTGATGCGCTCGCGGTAGCTCAGCAACTCAGCCTTTGTCTTGTCGTCGCCAGGCGGCAACACGATCGCGTCCTCAGCAAACAAGCGCTTGACCCGGGTGACGCTTTCGATCTTGTTTGCGTTGTTCCATGTGAGCGGATGGAAACGCATTTCGAAGCGCTTAAACTCGGAGCCCAGGAAGAATGCTTCGCGCTGGTCGCCGACGATGGTTCGGGTCCGCGCCCGTCGACAATCGAGGGCGATTTTACGAACGATGTTCGATCCCGCAACGCTGCCGGCAAATCGGCCCTCCACCGCTTGCACCTCGCCAAACAGCAAGACGGGCGGTGCGCCGGTATCCTCCGACCAGTCCGGATTCGGGATCGGGTCGCCGTTCGTGTCGCGAACCCAGTCAGAGATGAGGTCCGACTGGTCGAAGTGGATCGAGCCGTCGGCCAGTCGCACGCGGCGCGGGACCCTTTGCTCGAGGTAACGCGGCACGTAGCCGTCGCTCATGGGGACGACCCATTGCGCGATCGCCCAAGTGAACGCATCGCCACCGCCCGAGCTGGCATCGACGACACAAAACGGTCGCCCGAGTGCATGCTCGACTCGGATCCGGCGGAATGCGCGAGCTACCGCGTCAGGATCGAATGCATTGGAAGCATTCGCCTGGGGGATCGCCGCATACTCGCGTCGCCAGATCCGCTCGTCGGGCTCTCGGCGCCGAGTCTCTTCCTTGCCTACGGCCGGGTTACAGACCCAAGACTCCCCGAAGCATGTGATTTGATCGGCGGTGTCGCCACGGTCGTAACGCGCAGCATGCTCGTCCAGCAGTCCCATCGGTGAAGAAAGCAGCAACAGTTTCGGGCGGTGCTTGGTGTGCGTCACCATCATCGCTTGGATGCTCGCCAACACCTCGGAGGCTGGGGAATCCAGGGCCGGATCAGCGGAGCATTTGGCCAACTCGTCGGATCGGCATCCGATGGCGCGCCAACCACTAAGACGGCCGACCTCGAACGCTCTCACCATCATCCCGCGGCGCAGATGTGGGATTGTGATCTCATCACCGCGCCGCTCGAACGGCACGCCGAGGATCGTTAGCTGCGTCTCGTACTGACGCAGACGCTGCGCGGCCTCAGCCTTGTTTTCACTGACATCAAACCAGTAATGGATCTCGCCCTCGGGCACGACGAAGCCACCGCACAGCACCTCGTTGACCGCGACACGCGAGCCAAAGCCCGACTTGACCGACCCGCGGCCGCACCGTGCCACCAAGGTGTCGGCTGTTGGATGGGTGTAAAGGCGCTGCGCTTGCGTGAGCCAGTAATCAGGGAGTGGATATTGCCCAGCGGCGGCGAGCTTCTGATCGATGGCCCGCAAGGTCTCGAACGTCGCTGTCACTTGGACGCCCCCAGCTCCCGGAGCAGGTTCACCACCGATGCGCCGCCTGCCTGAGGCCTGATAGCCACCAGTTCACGGGCGCTGAGCAGGTTTGCTCGGCTTTGGTCGCCCAGCTTGGCGGCTTTCAAGAAGAGATCCGGATCGCCAGTCTCGGCGGCCCGGTCGAATAGGAATCGAGACGCGGCTAACTGCAACGCAGCTGTAGTCACCACCGAAGCTGCCCCCGCGTCGCACGTCCCGCCGCCTACGGAGTTGGCCAGGAAGGTAACCTGGTGGCGTGCAAACGCTTTGGCCTGGCGCAGGTATGGCTGGAACTCGGGTAGCGCCACGAGCGAGCTAAGGCCCGTCTTGTGGCTCAACGCCGTGCGGTTTTTGAGGGCACGGCCGCCCTTGCGCTGCGTCGTGCTCGCCCCTTGGGCGAACCTGCCGGACTGCGTGCGCTCGGCACCTGCTTCGACCTGCTCAGGCGCCTGCACTCCTGATGGTAATTCGTCCGCTCTAGGGACTTGTGGGCGCAGTCGGTTTTGACTTCTCTGTAGAGGCATAAAATTTTTGCGAGAGGGGCCCCGGGCTCCTGCGCGGTCCTGGTCAAAGGGGGTGGGGGGCTCCACGCCGGAGTGCACATGCCCCGTGCTGCGCCCACGATGCGTGGACGTGCGTCCGATGCGCTGAGGCCTATTACCCGCTGCAAGGCAGCAAAGCGCGCGTCCACGTCACCCAGGTGGGTTAGCGCACGAATCAGTCACACGAACCCAGGCACAACACTATCGCTAGCGTGCTGCTCGGTGCTAGCGCCGCAGCGGACTCTTGATCCTCAGCGCAGCAGCGGAGTTACCGCTGAATCACGCTAGCCAGCGGGGTGATGCGTGGCTGATGCCCCCGTAACGGAGCTGGTCAGTAACTCACCAGGGTGTGCTGACTGGGCGATTGGCCGAAGGATCGAGGGGGATTTGGCTGCTTCGGTCTGAATTCCGGGAAATAATCAGCCGACGGAATTGTACCGCTTATGGCTTGTGCGCCTTCTGTCTGGCTGCGCTTTTCTCCGCAAGCTCTGCCATGTGGTCCTCGAAGTCAGCGCGAGTCTGCTTGTCGATAAACCATTGAACCCTCACGTACCAAAGGTAGAAGCCGGCGGCCGATATGATCAGACCAACGCTGGCCGCAGCAAGCATCCAGGTACCGAGCCACGCCACGTCGTTGCGCTGTTGAACATGGGCCTTGGCGCGCGTTTCGAGGTCGCGAAGAGCTTCTTTGTTATCAAACACCAGCACTTCGGAACGCGCGACGGCTGCAAAGTCTCGATCCTGCTGCTCGGAGATTTCCTTCGCGCGCGCCTGTAGGTGCACTCGAAAGTGTTCTACAGCGGCATCGGGTGGTTTCTCGGCGAGGAACTTCGCAACGTCACCTTCCAGAGCGTCCCTTGCTGCGCGGGTCGCATGCTGAGCCTTCACATGATCTGCAAGTAGACGCTCAGATCTATCGAGGCGGCTTTCGGCTCGCGCTAGCTCACGGTCAATATCCATCCGCTCTGTCAGCAACAGGTTCCGTCGCGTCCACCAGAACCAAAGGCAGAACCCGGTTGCTCCCAACCCGGCGAGCGCCAGGAACTTGTACAGGTTGTCCGTAGGCAGGCCAGTGGGATCCACGCCCACACACTAGATCAGTGTCGCCGGACTCCCAAGTCTGTCATCCTGCTCGGTCATGAGCTGGGATTGGGCTGCCGTCTCTGGATTCGTCGGCGTTGTGGCGGGCAGCGGACTCACGCACTGGGCGTCAATGCGCCAGCAGCGCGCCGCCCAGCGGGAGCGGATCGAGGACCAGCGGGTTGAGCTTTACGCCGAGTGGTTCACAGCGATGAACCGCAACGTCTACAACAACAAGGCCCATCAACCAACCGACACCCTGCGTAACAAGCTCATGCTCATCGAGCGTGATGCGAATCTCCGCAACCTAATCGAGGAGGCTTACAACGCCATTCCCGATGGTCAGACGGCCGAGGGGCAAGAATTCTATTATGAGTGCACCTACGACCCGGAAGCTTCGTGGCCGACATTCGATCAAGCCATAGAGAAGCTGACCGAGGCCGTACGCGCCAGCTTGCACCGGTAGCAGTCGGCAGGAGCGCCATCAATCGACTTTTGGCGTCGACAAGGCGCGTCATGCTTTTATTCGCCCATGCGCCAGCTGCCAACGCTACCCCTGCCCATCCGGCTAATCGCGTCCACCATTGACACCGTAGAGCATGAGCTGCCGGCAGACGCGACGACACAAGAGCGCGCGGACGCCTACGCCATCGTTGCGGTAACCGCCGCTGCAGCACTGCTGCTACTCATGACGCGGTAGTCGCCGCCTTTTGAGGCTTTTGAGGCTTTTGAGCGGAGGGGTTCACCTCGAATGTGGGGCTTGGTCGTCCGCCAGTGGGGGCAGACCTGGCGCGCCTGATGTAGCCGTGCTCCTCGAGTGTTTTCAGCACCGGGTCTAGATCGCTAGCGGTCTTAAAGAGGGCCCGGTTCTTCTGCTGGGCATCCCGCTTGCTGAAGGTGTCGAACTGATTCCTTTGGATCCAGTTCAGGAGCTTGCGGGCGTTGGCCAGGGTGGAGTCCATGCCCATGACCCTGAAGGCGGCCATTGAATGAGAAAGAAAGAAGAGAAGGATTTTCTCTGACTCGTCAAGGTCACGTCGGGATACGACCCCCTGCTCAAAAGACTCAGAAGACTCAAAACTATCCGCAAGGTGCAGCAGCGCCGCAATGCGCACGAGCGCACCCGCCGCCTTGGCGCCCCAGTCTCGGATCTGCTCGAGATCGCCCCCTGGCCCGAGCTGGACCTCGATACGCCTCATAAAGCCGTGCACGCCTTCAACAGCCTCAGGGCTGAGTGTTAGGCGCTCAGCAGCGATCTCTCGTTGCTTCCGCTCTCGGTTGGTCCTGCTCAGCAAGGAACTCACGAGCTTTTCATACGCGGCCGTCACTTCCCTCGGGACAGGAGGCGGCGACACGTCGCGGCTCCCCATCAGGCTCGTCGGCAGCACATACAGAAAGCGCGCCAGCAGTCCGCGTCCAGCAAACGTAGGTTTCGAGGTGAGACCCTGAAGCACCTCGGGCTGGGCGCAAATGCACATGGTCAGCGTCGGGCTCTGAATGTGCAGCGGCGCGCGGTTCACTCGATCCACGCGCAGGTCATCACCCGCGTGGCCCTTCAGGAGAACCTCGATGTTCGGGATCCCGTTGGCATATCGGCCGGCGATCGTATCGAAGATGCCGCCTTCTGCCGACATGACGGCCATGCGCCCACCGTGCTCATACATCAGGCTCGAGAGTTTCTCGGGTGTCACGTCATCCACCGAGAGCAGTGGGGCCACGGGGATATATGACTCGGCGAGTTCGATGGCCAGTTCCTGCGCCTCCTGGCCAGCGTTTGCTGAGTTCGTGTCGCCCTTGGCCGCCTTCGTGATGAGCGCGTCAAGGCGCTTTTCCTTGATCGTGCGAGCTGTCACCGCGGCGGCAATCGTTGCCTTCATCGCCTCGGCTCGAGTCTTTTCCCATTCGCGCAGCCGCTTGCTAGCGTCCTTGAACACCTGGCTCTTGCGCTCGCCAGGAAGCATTGCGGCCAGCATGTAGAGCGAAAGAGGTTCAACCCACCCGGGTTTAACCTGCACATCGAAATGCTTCGCCGTGATCGTCGAGAGTACGGCGATCACGATTGCTGCCGCCAGCTCGGGGGGCGTCTGCGTCGCAGTGGCCTCCGCTTCGACCCAAGCGCGAAGCGTTTCGGGCAGCGCGTCAACCGGGAAGCGTGGCAGCCGTCCAACGTCGTCAAAGGGGACGAGATCGGGCCAGGCGTTGCCGGCCTGCTCCGCATCGCTGGACCAAGGCGTGCGTACGCCAGCGACATCGTCACGCGGACGATCTTGTACCGGGTTACTTACCTTCGCCTTGTCACGCGCGCTGGTTACCTTGTGCCTTAGCTCCTTCTCGGACCACGACGGAACGCAGCGCTGATTGTATTCGCGCAGCAGATCGAGCGCAGCGTGATCATCCAGTCCGAAATCCTGCACAAGCTTGCGCGCAACGCTCCAGAGCGCCGTATGTCCATGCGCGCCGCTCACGGCTGGCGGCATGCGCTCGATGTATGCTCTCGCTCGGTCCACCCGCGAAGCGTCACGCTCGCGAGGCAACGCCCTGACCGGCGGCAGTGGAGCCGGCGGCGTGGTGGCGCGCAGCGCGTCGGGGTTGAGCTTCTCGCCTTGCAGTGTGAAGGCGAGAAAGTGATCGTTGTCGGTTCCAGGCACGTACCAGAACCGGGACGGGTCTTTGGTGCTCTTGTCGAGCCCTGACCAGCGCTCAGCTGCGCCCGCCCAAAGCGACTCGTATTCTTTCGGTGTAACGCTGCGGCTCAGCGGTAGCACCACGCGAAACCTTGGCGACTCTGGCGTGTGGCTGCGCGTCGTGTGGACGAGACACTCGTAACCAGCGAGCGCTGTTAGCATCTCATCGATCGAAACGTTCCCGTCGTAGTCGAGCACGAGAGCATGGACTCTCTCGACGTTCTCCAGCTTGCGCTCCGGCGGGTGAAATTCGGCGGGGCTCCACCCTCGGCCGGTAAACGGCTGCGGTTTGCTGAAGTCAGAAAACAGCTCAGACCAGGCCGTGTCCTTGCAGAGTGCAGTCGTGTCAGTCAGCGACCGGAACCACGTGATCGGAGCCCCATCGCTCGGGTCGAGCTGCGGCGCCGCGCTCATTTCTTCACCGCCCAGCCAAGCCGCTCAAGAACGATCGTGGTCGGATCCTGATCGGCAGCGGGCTCAATCTCATCACCCGCTGCGCCCTCGAAGCGCTCAAGCGCAGCGAAAAACTTCGGGCCGTCGATCAGGAACTTGCGACCGATTCGTTTGATCGGCACGCCGTTGCGATCAGCAAAGTCTCTGCACCAGCGATACGACGCGCCGGTGATTTGCTCGGCGTTGTCGACGCCGATCGTGAACGTGGGCAGAACCTGGATATACTTCGGAGCGACGTTGCGCTCGTCTCGTTTCTGTTGTACCAATTGATTGTTCCGATTCGGTGCTGCTTTGTGGAAAGAGGAAGCACCGGGTTGGAGTTCGGACCCGTCGGCGCGAACCGGCGGGTTTCGTGTTTATGGGGTTAGCTCCGAGGCCAGAAACCTCGGCAAAACTGTGACTTTCTCGGCCGCAGCCGAAACGGCTAGGCCACGCTTGCGGCGCTCAGACGGCGCTCCGTGACGTGGGCCAGCGTGCTCTGATAGCAATCACCACCGAGCGACACGTTGAGCGTTGCTAGGCGGCTCAGCTTCAGCGCGCGCGCGGCGCCACAGATGCCGTGGCGATCGACGAGATCGCGCACGTACGCTTGATCCTCAGCCGAGGGCTTGCGTGTGCGATGTGACATTCTGGGATCCAAGAAAGATGAACTCATGCGCCCTCTGCGGCTGCTCGTCGTCGCCGATCGTCGGCGGAAAGCAGAGGGGCAACATATTGGGCTGGTGCGCCTGTGGGGCTCGGAGTGGTACGAGGCGCTGG
>JBEHXA010000269.1:0-9748 GCA_048498935.1 Myxococcota bacterium | reverse complement strand
CTTGCCACAGCGCTGCCCGTCGGGAAGTCGACAAGCTTTCGAAGGCTCCGGCTTCGGCCAGCGCCTCCACGTCGTCTTTACGCAGAGCGCAGCGCTGCGCCACGTCGTCCACGCTGGCAAAGCGCCATTCACTTCGCACCGCTTCGATGCGCCGCGCGACCGCCTCGCCAATGCCCTTCACCTGTCGGAGCCCCAAGCGTAGCGCCGAGCCGGTCGCGGGGTCGCCGAGTGGCTGACCACGCTCGTCGAGCAGCCGCTCGAGCGAATTGTCCCAGCCGCTGCGCGTGACATCGACATCGCGCACCGTCACGCCATGCCGGATCGCGTCTTGAATGATGGTCGAAGCCGAGTAAAAGCCCATCGGCTGCGAGTTGAGCAGCGCACACGCAAAATGCGCCGGAAAGCGCAGCTTTTGCCAAGACGAAGCGTAAACCAACAGCGCGAAAGAGGCAGCGTGCGACTCCGGAAAGCCGTACTCGCCGAAGCCCTTGATCTGCTCGAACAGCGCTTCGCCGAACTCGCGCGAGATCCCGCGTTGCTCGAAGCCGGCCAGCAAGCGTTCGCGGTGACGCAGCAGGCGCCCGCTCTTTTTCCATGCGGCCATGTCACGGCGCAGCTGATCGGCTTCGCCGCCCGAATATCCGGCGCCCGCGATGGCGATCTCCATCACCTGCTCTTGAAAGAGCGGTACCCCCAGCGTGCGCTCCAAAATCGAGGTCAGGATCGGATGAGGCGAGTGCACTGCCTCCTCACCATTTCTGCGCTTTAAATAAGGGTGCACCATCCCGCCCTGGATCGGCCCCGGCCGGACGATCGCCACCTCGATCACCAGATCGTAAAAGGACTTGGGGCGGAGGCGCGGCAGCATGGCCATCTGGGCGCGGCTCTCGATCTGAAAGACGCCGACCGTGTCGGCCTGGCTGACCATCGCGTACACGGCGCGCTCCTCGCTCGGGATGCGCGTCAGCGCCAGGATCGGATCGAACTCTGCCAGCGGCTCGGCCCCTTCCGGCACCGGTAAAGCGCCGTCGGCGTGGATTGTCGCCAGCGCCTTGCGGATCGCGGTCAGCATCCCCAGGCCCAGCACGTCCACTTTGAAGAAGCCGAGCTCGTCGATGTCGTCCTTGTCCCAGGGCACCACGGTGCGATCGGGCATGCGCGCCGGTTCGATCGGCGCCACGCTGTAAAGCGGCTCTGCCGACAGCACGAAGCCGCCGACGTGAATCGACAAATGCCGCGGAAAACCGCCCAATTGTCGTGAAAGCTCGATCACCTGCCCGAGTCGGTGCCCCTCGATGTCGAGCCCCAAACCGCGCGCGTGCTGCTCGCTCTGCGCAGCGTCGTCCCAGTGACCGATGGAAGAGCTCAGCCGATCGACCGTCTCCAGCGGCAAGCCGAACGCCTTACCCACCTCACGCAGCGCCGACTTGCCGCGATAGCAGATCACCTCCGAGACCATCGCGGCGCGCTCACGCCCCCAGCGCGCGTAAATATCCTGAATCACTTCCTCGCGGCGCTCGTGCTCGAAGTCCACGTCGATATCGGGCGGCTCGGCGCGTTCGACGCTCAGAAAGCGCTCGAACAGCAGGTTGGAGCGCGCCGGGTCCACGGCCGTGATGCCGAGCGCATAGCAAACCGCGCTATTGGCTGCACTGCCGCGCCCCTGGCACAAGATGCGGCGCGCTCGCGCCATCTCGACCACCTCTTGCGTGCTCAAAAAGTAGGACGCCACCTCCATGCGCGCGATCACGTCGAGCTCTTTTTCGACCTGAGCCCGCACGCCTTCCGGCACGCCGCTGGCAAAGCGTTGGCCAAGCCCCGCCTCGGTCAAGCGGCGCAGCCTGCCGTCGGCGCTCTCGCCTGGCAGAAGCGTGCACGGAAACTGATACTTCAGCTCGCTCAGCGAAAAGCGCAGCGTGTCGCCGACCTCACCGGCGCGCTCCACCCACTCCGGATGATCGGCGAAACGCCGCAAAAGCGCCTGCTCCGAGCCGAGCGTGGCTTCGGCATTGGCGGGCAGCGCGGTGCCGGCCCGCTCTAGCGTCGTGCCGAGCCGAATGCAGTGCAGCACGTCGCTCAGGGCCTTGCGCGAGGGGTCGTGAAAACGCGGCCGCGCGCTGGCCACGATCGGCAAGCCGTAACGCTCGGACCAGGCTTCGACCGCGCCCACGCGCTCGCGATCGAAGCCGTCGCGATGACGATGCACGGCCAAATAGGCGCGCCGGCCGAACGCTTCGCGAACCGCTTGCAGAAGCTCGGGCGGCGGCGTGCTCGGATCGCCCGGGCAGCGCGGCGCCGGTACCACCGCGACCAGACCCTCGCTGTGGAGGTCGAGCCAGTCGAGCTCCAGCGCGCTCGTCCCCTTCTCGCGCCCCTCGTGAGCCAGCGTGAGCAGCCGGCACAAGTTCTGGTAGCCGCGGTGCGTCTCGACCAAGAGCGCCACTACCGGCGGCTCGATCTCTTTGTCGTGCTGCCCCACGCTCAGCTCGGCGCCGACGATCACACGCTGCTCGAGCTCACGCGCTGCTCGCAACGCGCGCACCGATCCGTAAAGCCCGTCGCGATCGCAGAGCGCTAGCGCCGAGAGCTGCAGCTCCTTCGCGCGCGCCACCATCTCTTCGGGATGAGAGGCGCCGCGCAGGAACGAAAACGAAGACCGGCCTAGGAGCTCAGCGAACACTGGACTGAACAAGTTATCAGCACCAACGTGGCCGCCAATTCAATTCGGAAAGATTTTTAATTTCCGATATTTGAGGACTACTTTAGAGGCAGTTCCTCAGCGCGTTCACTTGAATGCCGTGTCCTGGTACTCGGTCCAGAGCTCGTCGGCGCTCTTGTTGAAGGTCGCTTTGAGCAGATTGTCGACCGCCGTGTACGCGCCGTCTCCGTTCGTGTTCGCGAGTGCCTTGTTGAGCTTGTAGGGCAAGTCCAAGTCGTGCACAGGCCGCGTCTCGGAGTGAAAGGTACACGGCCCGGTGAGCCACGAGTAGAAGTTACCCGACGTGGTGTAGGCGTCCTTCCACGAGCCACCCGAGCGCCAGCGGTTGCGCTCGTAGTAACCGGTGCGAGCTCGCACCAGATCGGCCAAGCCCTCGCCCGTGCCGCCGTTGCCGTAGTTCTGATAGAGGTGCACCGTTTCGTGCTGCAGCACGCCCATCATCTCGCGCTTCACCTGGTCGGCGGGCTTGCCGGCGTAGCCGTTGATGTAGTTCAGGTCGAACTGAATCTGTCCCCCGCCCGCTTGCGCGACGCCGCCGTGCTCGTCGAGCACGAGCCGGATCTTGCTCGGGTGCTTGTTCTGCGGGATCTCGCTCGGCATGCGGTAGAGCATCGAGCAAGCCGTGCAGGCAATTTCCTTCATCGTCCCTTCGACATCCGGGATGGCATCGGTGAACACCTTGCCGCGTCCGCCTGGATCGCCGTTCACGAACTCGATCTCCGGCTTGCAAGCCGTCTCGAAAGCGGGCTGGCACGAAGTCACACCAAACGGTCCGAGCCCGCCGCCGCCGCCGCTGCCGCCGGTGCCAGCGCTGCCCCCGCCCGAGCCGCCGCTGCCGCCACTCGAGCCGCCGCTGCCACCGGTGCTACCGCCCGAGCCACCACTGCCTCCGCCCGAGCCACCGTTCGTGCTGCTGCCTGCCGAGCCACCGCTCGGCGTGCCGCCGCTGCCGCCGGTCAAGCTCCCGCTTCCTCCAGTTTCGCCGCCGGTCGTTCCGCCAACCGTGGCGGCACTGCCACCGCTACCAGCAGTCGTCGAGCTGCCGCCCATGGTGGCCATCTGGCCGCCGGTGCCGCCCGTATCCGGAGTCTCGCCGATAGCATCACCGCAGGCAGCCGAGGCCAACGCTGCGCAGGTTGCCAAAGCCGTCATCCAAGCCGAGTGATCACCTAGCTGCTTCATCGTGGTTTCTCCTGCACGCCGTGCGGTACGAAGCTGAATGCAGCCCGGTGCGAATAGCGGCTCAGCTAGGCGTTGAAATTCTGCGAAACTGACGCCAGTTCCGCCGCGATGAAATAATGCTGCTTTACGCGCTCGCGCGGCGCAGGCACACCCTCCTCTATGGCGGCACGACGCGCGACGCGTTCGATCGAAGCCGGGGGGAAAGCAGCAACGTGAGCGGTTCGTCCATTCCGCCTCCCACGTTGCGCGGCCGCATCATCGAGTCCGAAGTGCAGCCCGGGGTTCGTTACCAGCTCGAACGCCACGTCGGCGAAGGCGGCATGGGGATGGCCTACCTGGCTTGGCGCGAAGCGCCCGACGGCGTGCAGCCGGTCGTGGTCAAGGTCGTCACCCCTGGTGCTTATGGCGATCAAGTATCCCCGGAGCTGGTGGCTCAAAAAGAAGCCGTGGCGCTCGGTCGCCTGAACGAGTGCGTGCCCACCTGCCCGTTCGTGGTGCGCTTCGTCGACACGGGCAGCACCACCCTGTTCGGTCGCCGGCTCACCCCCTGGATCGCCATCGAGTATGTCCACGGCGGAGTCGAAGGCACCACGCTCGACGATCGCTTGATGTACTCGCTACACAAGACCGGGTTCGCATTCGACGCGCGGCGCACCGCTCACGCCCTGCGCTGCCTGTCAGCAGGCCTGGCTGCCATTCACGGCGTCGGCGTGATCCATCGCGATCTCACGCCCGGCAATGTGCTGTGCTGCGGCTTCGGTGAAACCGAGATCTTCAAGATCTCCGACTTCGGGCTGGCGCGCCCGACCGGGCTGGGGCGCACGTTCGCGGGGCTCGGCCTGGGTACGCCCGGCTTCGCTGCGCCCGAGCAGGTCGTGCAGGGCGAGACCGCCACCGGCTTTGCCACCGATGTCTTCGCGCTCGGCAGCATTTTGTTCACCATGCTCACCAACGAGCCGCTGTTCGAAGGTGATTCGCCGCTGATGGTGTACGAGCAAACGCGCGGCAAAGAGCGGCGCAGCATCCTTTCGAGCCCCAATTTGAGCCCGGAGCTGCGCGAGCAGGTCGACGATTGTCGTGCCATCGACGCCGCCATCGCGCGCGCCACGGCGCTCGATCCGTTGCATCGCCAGCAAACCGCCGACGAGCTGGCGGCAGCGGTTCTGCCGTACCTGGGCGAGCGCAGCGGCCCGCGCTCGAGTCGCCGGTTGATGAGCTCGATGCTCAGCCTATCGGCTCCGGCGGATTTGGCGGGCTTCGATTGGAGCGTCAGGCATCGTCCGCGCGACGACATGATCGTGCAGAGCGCGGCGTGGGACACCGACGGTCACTGCTTCGCCTTCACGCCGCGCGGCCCGTTCTTTTGGAGCGGTGAGGCCTGGCTCGGCGCCAAGAGCGCGCTCCGAGACTTGCCCCGGGGCATGACCTTCACGCGCCGCTACGAAGCTGGCGGTTGGCTGGTGGGCGGCTCGGGCGGCACGCTCGCGGTGTGCACGACCGCCGGTGTGCGTGACTTGGTGCTGCATCCGGATTCCAGCGTCGAATTTTTGGACGCGAACGGGCGCTTCGACGACCTGCTCACGGCGGTCGCGCGCCGTCCGGGTGAGCCGCCGATGCTGATCTCGATGTCGGCCCGACGTTGGATGAAGCCGATGGTACTGGCGGGCGTGCAAAACGTCGCGGGTTTGCTGCGGCTCGACGACTCGCGCTGGGTCGTGTGCGGGCGCTTGCTCGACGGCCAAGGCTTCGTCGCAGTTTACGCGCCGATGACTTGGGAGCTGTCGCCGCTCTCGGTGCCGCAAACGCGCGCCTTCGTGGGCGGGTCGAGCAATGTCGAGCGCGAGGTCGCGCTGGTGGTCGGCAGCGGCGGCCTGGCGCTGCACGTCGAGCGGGATCAATGCAGTGTGTCGGTCGTGCAAGGCGCGCCCGATCTTTCGGCGGGCGGCGTCGACTTGTTGGATCGCGAGTGGGTAGCGAGCCTGGGCGCGCTGTGGACGCGTGATTCGCGCTCGGGGCAGCCCTTCTCGCTCGCCTGGCAAGATCACGCCTTTCAAGCCCCGTTCGTGAGCCTGATGGCCGACGCTGGCCTGATCCTGGCAATGAGCGCCGACGGCGGCATCGTCGAAGGCCGCCGCATCATCACCCCCGAACGCAAAAAGTAGTGCGCCTGACGGCTCGTTAATCGCCGACGGCTTGGAGGAAGCGGCGACCGGAGTGGCGGTCGACGTAGACGAGCGCTTCGAGACCGCCGGCGTCGCTGCTCAGCCAGAGCCGCAAATAATCCCGCGCGACCGGCTGGCTCCACCACTCGACGGAGTCGAGGCGCTTTTCGAAACGCAGCCGTTCGATCGTGTAGAGGGTGTGACCGAGCAGCAGCGTGCTCCCGGCGCTGATCACGGTGCTGAGCTCTACCGGTGCGGGCAGCAGCCGCGTGGGCGGGCTCGGCAAGCGCGACCAGATGGGCGGCTCCGTTTTGCGCAGCGCAGAGCGCGGAGCTGTTTTCGGCCCTTCCCCGCGCTGGCGCCGGCCGCGGCGTTTGACCGACTCACGCTCCGGCAAGGCCACGCCGAGCGCGCTTTGCGCCTCGGGCCGGTGCGCATCGACCAGGCTCAGCACGCCCACTTGAGCTGCACCGATATCGGCTTCGAGCTCGGCGAGCACCAGGGGCAGGTCTTCTTCACCGCTGGTGGTGTCGCCTGGCAGCAGCTCGGCGAGCGAGAGCTGGCGTTGCACGAGTGGGGCCAGGCGCGGCACCGTGAGCCGCATGCCCACGGTCGGCGCGTCGAGCTTGAAGCGCTCGAGACGAGACATGACGATGCGCCTCAGCTCTGCCTCACGATGCAGCGGCGAAGGCAGCTTGAAGGGCAAAACGGCGTGAGCCGGCGCGCCGCGAAACCGCGCGATCACCGGATCGTAAGTGAGCCTGACCTCCAGTGCCTCTGCTGCTTCCCCCCGCGCGGTGAGGCGCGCGGCAACCCGCGCAGCGAGACCCCGGAGCGCGAACGCGAGCGGCTCAGTGCCCGATACCGCGTCGTCCCAAGTGCTCTCTTCAACCAGCGTACGAGCTGGTTGATACGGCACCAGCGGTGCGCTGTCTTCACCCGCGCAGAGCTCGAGCACGCGCGCTGCCTCTTTACCCAAACGCGGGGCAAGCGCCGAGCGAGGCTGGCGCGACAAGTCACTCAAGGTGAGCAGGCCCAGGCGCGTCAAATAACCGAGATTATCGGGCGAAAGTGGCAATGCCTGAATCGGCAGCTCCGACGCTGCCACGGCGGTACGCGAAGGCGAAACCACCAGCACCGGCGGGGTCAAAGCACCGCTCACCCACGCCCCGGACGCCGACCAGCGAGCGAACGCGCGCGCTAGCTCGGGCCCCACCGAAACTGCGACTTTGGAGCGATGCCCCAGCTCGCGCACGCGCTCGGCCAAATCGAGCGCCAGCGCCTCTTCGCCGCCGAAAAGGTGAGCGGCGCCCGTGATGTCGACCCAAATGGTATCGGGCGCTTCGAGCGCGACGGTCGCGCCGTAACCGAGCGCCACTTCAGCCAGGCCCCCGAGCGCTCGCTCCACCTCTTCACGGCGGACCTTGACCACGACGAGCTGAGAGACCAACGCCGACGCCTCGGCGATGGTTTGCTTCGCCCGGACCCCGTACTGCTCTGCTTCGCGATTGACGGCGGCGAGCTGCTCGGTTGCTGGTAGCTCTGGCTCGGGCACGAGCGCTTTGCCGTCGACATTGAGCGAAAGCTGCTGCTTGGCCGGTTCGCTCACCAGCACTACGCAGAGCGGCTTGTGCGCATCGAACCGATCTCGACCCTCACCCGCGTGAACGACGCGTTGCCGCAGCGCCAACTCGATCAAAAGATCGGGCAAAATGAGCGCCAAAATGCGCCTAGATGACGGCTTAGGCGAGCTTTCGGACATGCGCTACCTCCGCCGAGCTCGGGCCCCAGACGGTGCCACGGCTCCAAGCGATGGGTCGCGGTGACGCAACGCGACCGCGTTGATCTTTAGCTAGGCGGACCACGAGCTTGTCGGCTGCTGGGCGCGAGAGCTCGAGCCGCTGCGCAACCGGCAGCGGCAGCGGGCGCCGATCGACCGAGCGCGTGAGCAGGACGACGCTGTGCAGCGTGCCTTCGACGGCCATGGCCAAACGGCGTACCACGCGCGGCCAAGTGCCGAGCGGCACCGCAACACGCTCACCGACGACTCCCGTCAAATCCACCACGACCACGGCAAATGCTTCAGACTCAGCGAGCCGGAGCGCGACACGTGACAGAGCCGACACCGCTGGGCGCGCCACGAGCAGGTGCGACAGTTCCACCCCGAGGCCCGCTACGCCGGGACCGTAAAGCGTGCCCGAAGGATCGACGAAAGCGCACCAAGGGGTGCTGCCACCGCGAGCGCGCCCTTCCGCCTGAGCTTGGGCGCACACGGCGAGACCGAGCGTGGTACCGAGCGCCCCCTCACCCGCAGCACACAGCTCGACCACGCCGCCGCGCAGCAGCCCCCCATCCGGCAAAAGCGCGTCGAGCTCGGCGATGCCGAACCGCAACCCCGATTGCTCCGGCCCGTTGGCGGGACGAGCCAGGCGCACGCCACCGGGATGCGCAAAAGCGGGGGAAAGTCGCTCGAGCAGATGGGCCGGAAGTGCCATGCACTGAACATAGTAGCAGCCAGCCAAAAGGGAAGCCAGGCGAGCTCTTTTTTACCCCTAACCCGGACATTGTTTGTCGTGATGATTGGGGCCCCTGCCCCAATCATCAGCAGCCGAGGGGCTTGCTCCCAGCAGCCGAGGGGGGGCTTGCTCCAGCAGCCGAGGGGCTTGCTCCAGCAGCCGAGGGGGCTTGCTCCAGCAGCCGCGCGTTTTGGGCCACGCTTGCCAAACGCGCGGCGGTCGAGGAAAACCTGTGTCGCCTCAATGGGTGCTGCACGTCGACCTCGCGCTGCCGCGCTGGCGCTCACGCTCATCGCGTTGCCGGCAGCTGCTGCACCCGACGCACCCATTCCGAGCGAGTGCGGCTCACGCGAAGCCTTCGAAACCGAGCTCCGAAAACGACTCGGTGACGACGCCAAGCTCGACGACGTTCACGTGTCGATCACGCGCGAGCCGACTCACTACCACTTGCGCGTGCAGATCGGCAGCGAGCTCCGCGAGCTCGACGACGAGAGCTGTAGCGAGCTATTTCGGGCTTCAATCGTGATCGCGATGTCGCTCTTGCTTCACGATGAAGCCGAGCCTGCTGCGCCGCCAGAGCCGGAGCCAGAACCAGCGCCCACCAAGTCGAAGTCGACGCTTCCTGACTTTGCGATCGGCGCAGGCGTCGGCGTGAATGTCGGCACCTTGCCGCACGCCGTGGTGGCGTTCGAGCTCGAGGCGCGCGCGTTGTGGCCGCAGTGGGGCGTGGGCCTCGGTGCGCGCTACTTGCCGCCCGCCGAGACGCCCAATTCACAAGAGCGCGGCGTGCGTTTGAAGGCGATCGGTGGTCACGTCGCCGGCATCTACCGCCCGGCGCGGGCTTGGGAGGCCCGGCTCGGCTTCGGTGCCCAGCGCTTGATGGGCAAAGGCTTGGGCGCCGCCGAGACTCAGAGCGGCGCCGCTTGGGTCGCGGGGCCGACGCTCGGGGTCGGCTTCATCCCGCTTCAGTCCTCGCTGTTTTGGGCGGGGCTGGGGGCCGAAGGTCAGCTGAATTTGGTGCGCGGGGATTTCGAAATCCTCAATTATAACGGTACTGTATACGATGTCGGCTTGTTGAGCGGCTCAGCTTTCGTACGCTTGGGGCTCATCTGGTAGACGGATTTTCCGGCCTACCGGGATAAACCCCCGATGGTTGCCGATGTGCTGGG
>JBEHXA010000268.1:0-9751 GCA_048498935.1 Myxococcota bacterium | reverse complement strand
CTCACCCGCGCGCCGTCGCTTCATGCAGGTGATGGGTGCGTCGTTCTCGATGGCAGGCCTGGCGGGTTGCCGCTGGCACGAGGACAAGATCGTGCCGCTCACGCGCCGCCCCGACGGCGTCATCCCCGGCACCACGCAGCGCTACGCCACGGCCATGGAGCTGAACGGCGTCGGCGTCGGCCTGCACGCGACCAGCTACGACGGTCGCCCGATCAAGATCGACGGCAACCCGCTGCACCCCGAGAGCCTCGGCGCAGCCAGCACGTACCACCAGGGCAGCGTGCTGAACGTCTACGATCCGGATCGCAGCGATTCGGTCTCTAGCAAAGAGGGCAGCAAGCGCAGCCCGGGCACCTTCGAGGCGTTCGACAAGGCTGCCAAGGAGCAGTTCAAAAAGCTTCGCGCCAGCCGCGGTGAAGGTCTGCGCATCCTCTCGGAGCGCACGTCCTCGCCGACCTTGCTCGCGCTACGCGAGCGCTGGCTGACCGCGTTCCCGCTGTCCAAGTGGGTGGTGTACGAGCCGCTTGCCACGAACGGTCGCGCCGCCGGCACCGCGCTGGCCTTCGGCAAGCCTCACCGCGTGCACTACAGGCTCGAAGAGGCGCGCGTCGTCGTGGCGCTGGACGCCGACATCGTCTCGAGCTCGAGCTTCCCGGCAGCTTTGTCGAACGCTCGCGCGATCTCCAAGGGCCGCACGCCCGAGGCCGGCGAGATGAATCGCATCTACGCCATCGAGAGCTCCTTCTCGCGGCTCGGTGCCATCGCCGACCATCGGCTCGCGCTGCGCGCCGAGCAGATCAAGGCAGTTGCCGCGTTCTTGGACGCCGAGATCAGCGCCAAGGCGAGCCCGCTGCCGGAGTACGGCGCCGCGCAGCCCAAGCCCAACGCGGAGTTCCTGAACGACGCGAAGGTGACCAAGTTCTTGGGGGCCGTCGTCAAGGATCTGCTCGCCAACATCGGCAAGAGCGTAGTCACGGCCGGGCTCGATCAGCCCGCCGAGGTGCACGCCCTGGTGGAGCGCCTGAACGTCCTGCTCGGCAACGTCGGTCGCACCGTGCTCTACACGCTGGACGACGCCGACGCGGTCGGCTCGGATGCCGCTGCGCTCAAGGCGCTCACCGACGAGATGGCCGCTGGCCGCGTCGACACGCTGCTCGTTTTGGGCGGTAACCCCGCCTACGACGGCCCGAGCGATGTGCCGTTCGGCGCCGCCCTCGAGAAGGTGCCGTTCAGCGTGCGCCTCGGCTTGTACGAGGACGAGACCTCGCAGGCCGCGACCTGGCACGTCCCCGCCGCTCACTACCTGGAGAGCTGGGGCGACGTCCGCGCCTACGACGGCACGGTCAGCATCGTGCAGCCGCTGATCGCCCCGATCTACGGCGGCCGTTCGGCGCTCGAGTTGCTCGCGCGCTTGCTCGGCGAAGAGCCCAAGGGTCTCGAGCTGGTCAAGGCTCAGCACAAGGGCGTGCTCGGTGACGACCGCCGCTTCCGCAAGGCCGTGCACGACGGCGTGGTCGACGGCTCCGCGTTCGAGCGCGTGACCCCCAAGCTTTCGCCCATCACGCAGGTGAAGCTGAGCGAGCGCGAGCTCGCGGGCAACGTCGCCAACGGGCAGCTGGAGCTGCGTCTGGTCGCGTGCAACAAGGTGTACGACGGCCGTTACGCCAACAACGCCTGGCTGCAAGAGCTGCCCGAGACGTTCACGCGCCTGTCCTGGGACAACGCGGCCATGATGAGCGTCGCGACGGCCAAGGCGCTCGGCATCACCGACGGCGATGTGCTCACGCTCACGGTCGGCGGCAAGAGCGTGCAGGTGCCCTGCCAGATCGCTCCGGGCTCGGCTGAAGGCTCGGTGAAGGTCGCGCTCGGCTACGGCCGCACGCACGCCGGTCGCGTCGGCGGCAAGGTCGGCACCGATGTGGCGCCGGTCGGCGGCAACACCTACCTGCTGCGCAGCAGCGAGGCCCCGCTGTTCGTCGGCGGTCTCAGCGTGTCGAGCTCGGGTCCGGGCAAGCGTCTCGCGAACACGCAAGACAACTACGCGATGGACCAGATCGGCCTCGACGGCATCGCTCAGCGCCTGCCCGAGCTGGTGCGCGAGACGACGCTCGAGGAGTTCAAGAAGGAGCCGGGCTTCGCGGCGCACGTGGTGCATCAACCCCACAAGCTGAACCTGTGGGTCGATCCGGTGAGCTACGAGGGCCACAAGTGGGGCATGGCCATCGACCTCAACAAGTGCATCGGCTGCAGCGCTTGTGTCACCGCTTGCCAGGCTGAAAACAACATCCCGGTGGTGGGACAAGAGAACGTGGCGATGGGCCGCGAGATGCTGTGGCTGCGTATCGACCGCTACTACAAGGGCGACGCGAACGAGCCGGAGGTGCGCTTCCAGCCCATGCCGTGCCAGCAGTGCGAGAACGCACCGTGCGAGCAGGTGTGCCCGGTGGGCGCGACCATGCACAGCCACGAAGGGCTGAACGACATGGTCTACAACCGCTGCATCGGCACCCGCTACTGCTCGAACAACTGCCCGTACAAGGTGCGGCGCTTCAACTACTTCAACTACAACGTCGACGTCATCGGCATCACGCCGTACACGCCGACCGAAGACCCGAAGATGAAGTTGAAGAGCATGGTCTTCAACCCCGAGGTCACGGTGCGCTCGCGCGGCGTGATGGAGAAGTGCACCTTCTGCGTGCAGCGCATCCAGAACGCCAAGATCCCGGCCAACAACGAGCGCCGCCCGATCGAGGACGGCACGATCAAGACGGCCTGCCAAGAGACGTGCCCGACCGACGCGATCGTGTTCGGCGACTTGAACGACCAGAAGAGCCGCGTCGCCCACCTGCAGAAGCTCGAGCGCGCATACCAGGTGCTCGGCGAGCTCAACAACCGCCCGCGCGTCCAATACCTGGCCCGCATCACCAACCCGAATCCGGAGCTTGCCTGAGCATGGCCGCCGCCAGCGACTTCAACCCGTTTCAGTCACCGCCCAAGGGTGACAACACGTTCGCGCGCATCACGGACAACGTGACGCGCATCATGGAGGCGCCCAAGCCTCCGCGCGCCTGGTACATCGCGTTCGGCATCGCGCTCAGCATGCTGACCATGTTCCTGGGTAGCATCACCTGGGCGGCTTGGACCGGCATCGGCGTGTGGGGCAACATGATGCCCGTCGCCTGGGCGTTCCCGATCGTGAACTTCGTGTTCTGGATCGGTATCGGCCACGCCGGCACGCTGATCAGCGCCGTGCTGTTCCTGTTCCGCCAGAACTGGCGCACCGCGATCAACCGCTTCGCCGAAGCCATGACCATCTTCGCGGTCATGTGCGCCGGCATCTTCCCGGGCGTGCACATCGGCCGTCCGTGGCTGCCCTACTACATGATGCCCATCCCCAATCAGATGGGCATGTGGCCGCAGTACCGCAGCCCGCTGGAGTGGGACATCTTCGCGGTCAGCACCTACGCCACGGTGTCGATCCTGTTCTGGTACATGGGCATGATCCCGGACTTTGCGACCTTCCGGGATCGCTCGACGTCCACCGCCAAGCGCGTCGCGTACGGCATCGTGGCCATGGGCTGGCGCGGCTCCTCGCGCCAGTGGCACCGTTACGAGCGCGCGTACCTGATCTTGGCGGCTCTGGCCACGCCACTGGTGCTCTCGGTGCACTCGGTCGTGTCCTTCGACTTCGCCACGGCCCAGCTCCCCGGCTGGCACGCCACGATCTTCCCGCCCTACTTCGTCGCCGGCGCCATCTTCGGTGGCTTCGCGATGGTGGTGACGCTGGCGGTGCCGGCGCGCCAGTTCTTCGGCTTGAAGCGCATCATCACGATTCGCCACCTCGAGCTGATGAACAAGGTGATGATCGCGACCGGCCTGCTCGTCGGTTACGCCTACGGGATGGAGTTCTTCATCTCCTGGTACAGCGGCAGCGAGTACGAAGGCTTCACCTTCGTGAACCGCTTGTTCGGGCCGTACGCCTGGGCTTACTGGACGATGATCAGCTGCAACGTGATCTTCCCGCAGCTGTTCTGGTTCAAGAGCGTGCGCACCAACGTCTGGGCGACCTTGCTGATCGGCATGATCGTCAACGTCGGCATGTGGTTCGAGCGCTTCGTGATCATCTGCACCTCGCTGACGCGCGACTTCTTGCCGTCGAGCTGGGGCTACTACGTCCCGACCAAGTTCGATTTCATGACGTTGGGCGGCAGCTTCGGCCTGTTCTTCACGCTGTTCCTGCTGTTCTGCCGCTACCTGCCGATGGTGGCGATGTCCGAGGTCAAGGCCTTCAGCCCGGCTGGTGGTCACGCACGGCCGCACCTGCACGGTGCGCACGGCCACGACGACCACGCCCACGACGACTCTCACGCGCACGCCCACTGAGAAGACCATGAGCGATCACAAGCCTGAGCCCCAGCCGCAAGCCCCCGAGCTCCACGGGCTGCTCGCCGAGTACGACACGCCCGACCAGCTGGTCAGCGCGTCGAAGAAGGTGCGCGATGCCGGCTTCGAGAAGTGGGACACCTACAGCCCGTTCCCGGTCCACGGCATCGACGCCGCGATGGGCATCAAGATGACGGTGCTGCCCTGGATCGTGCTGTGTGCCGGCCTCACCGGCTTGGCCACCGCCATCACGCTGCAGTGGTGGATGAACGCCTACGACTACCCCTGGTTGATCTCGGGTAAGCCTATTTGGAGCATCCCGGCCAACGTGCCGATCATGTTCGAGCTCACTGTGTTGTTCAGCGCCATCACGACGCTGGTCGGCATGTTGATGCTCAACAACCTGCCGCATCCGGCGCATCCGCTGGATCACGTGAAGCGCTTCGCGCGCGTCACCGACGACAAGTTCTTCCTGCTGATTCAAGCCGCCGACCCCAAGTTCGACGAGCAAGAGGCACGGCAGCTGATCGATTCCACCCACCCGGTGGCGATCGAGAACGTGATGGAAGATCGCGTTACCTCCGATCGCATGCCGGCCGGTCTGGTCTACGCGCTGATCGTCGTCACCTGCGCCGCCGCGCTGCCGTTGGCACTGGCGGTCAAGGCTCGTCACTCCAAGAGCGAGAAGCCCCGCGTCCACATCATCCAGGACATGGACTCGCAGCCCAAGTATAAGGCGCAACGCGAGAACCCGATTTTCGCGGACGGCCGCGCCGACCGCGAGCCGCTCCCCGGCACCGTGGCCGTGGGTCACCTGAACGAGGACGACCACTTCTACCGCGGTCGCGCCGGCGGCACCTGGGCGCGCACCTTCCCGGCTCAGGTCGAGTTGAGCGAGGCCACGATGGCCCGCGGCAAGGAGCGCTTCGGCATCTACTGCACGCCCTGTCACGGCCAGGCCGGCGCGGGCGACGGCATGGTGCACAAGCGCGCCGAGGCGCTCGCGCAGGGCAGCTGGATCCAGCCTAGCAACGTGTCGCAGGAGTACCTGCGCAACCAGGCGGTGGGTGAGCTCTACAACACCATCAGCAACGGCATCCGCAACATGCCGGGCTACGGCGCTCAGATCTTCCCCGAGGATCGCTGGGCAATCGTCATGTACTTGCGCGCGCTGCAGCGCAGCCAGTTCAGCAGCGTCGCCGACGTGCCCGAGTCCGAACGCAGCAGCTTGAAGTGAGTCCATCCATGGCAACCGACAAAGGCAACAAGGACAAGGGCAAGCAGCCCAACAAGACCGCGGAGAAGCCCTCCGGCGGCAAGGGCGCGGCACCGGACTACGCGGCCGACAACATCCGGCTGGGTGCAGCTGGCCAGTCGCTCTTCACGAAGGCCGCTGGCATCGGCGCGCTCGGGATGGCCGCCGCGGTCGGCCTGGGCTCGATGCAGGCCGACGACTTCAAGCGATTCTCGCTCTCCTACGTGACCGCGTTCATGTGGGTGATGACCCTGGCGCTCGGTGCGCTGTTCTGGGTCACGCTGCAGAATTTGGTGAATTCGCACTGGAGCATCGTGCTGCGCCGCGTGGGCGAAATCATCGCCGCGCAGGCACCGTTGATGGCGGTTTTGGCGCTGCCAATCGTGGTGCCGATCTTCATGGGGCACTCGAGCATCTACGTCTGGTCGGATGCTCACGCCGTCCACGATAGCCACCTGCTCCACCACAAGGCGCCCTACCTCAACCCGACCTTCTTCCTGGTCCGCTTCGTCGTTTACTTCGGCTTCTGGACCTGGCTGGCGCGCTACTTCTTGAAGAGCTCGCTCGCGCAGGACACCAGCAAGGACCCGGCCTCGATCATGGGCAAGATGCGCGCGGTCGCGGGCCCCGCGATGATCGTGTGGGGTCTGACCATGACCTTCGCGTCGATCGACTTCTTGATGTCGCTCGACCCGATGTGGTTCAGCACCATCTTCGGCGTCTATTACCTGGCCAGCTGCATCCTGGGTAACAACTCGTTTATGGCTTTGGTCGGTATGTGGCTACACAAGCGAGGCGTGCTGACCAAGAGCCTCACGACCGAGCACTTCCACGACCTCGGTAAGATGATGTTCGCGTTCACCATCTTCTGGGCGTACATCGGCTTCTCGCAGTTCATGCTGATCTGGTACGCGAACATCCCGGAGGAGACGGGCTGGTTCAAGGAGCGCTTCGTCGGCGGCTGGTGCAGCGGCTGGGGTCTCCTGAGTGCGACCCTGCTCTTCGGGCACTTCGTGATCCCGTTCTTCGGCCTGCTGTCACGGCACATCAAGCGCCGCCGCCCCACGCTGGCTTTCTGGGCGGTGTGGCAGCTGCTGATGATCTACCTCGACATGTACTGGCTGGTGATGCCCAACACGCGCGCCGAGAGCCCGCCCTTCGCACTGATCGACCTGTGCTGCATGGTCGGCGTCCTGGGCGTCTTCATCGCGGGAATCGCGATGCGCGCCAAGAGCCTCAACCTGATGCCGACGAACGACCCTCGCCTCCCCAAGTCGCTCGCCTTCGAGAACATCTGAGCCATGGCAACCGAATCAGACAACGTCAATTCTGGTGCGCTCGGCACCGTGCTCGCGGTCGGCGCCGTCGCTTTCATTGGCATTGCGCTGGTAGTAACCGCGCTGGTGCGCGCCGAAACTTCCGAAGAGATCGAGAAGAAGGAAGTGTCGGCGGATCGCGTCTACCGCGACCTCGTGGCCGAACAGGTCGCTCAGCTCAACGCGCCGGCGGCCTACAAGGATCGCGGGCGCGGGCTGGTGTCGCTGCCCATCGAGCGAGCCATGGAGCTGACGGTCTCCGGGCTCTCGAAGGATCCGAACAGCGCGACCCCGCCTGCCCCGATCGGTGGCTCTGGCGGCGCAGCCGCGGCCGAGGCCGGCGGCAGCGGCGGAGCTGGCGGTAGCGGCGGCTCCGCTGGGACCGGCGGTGTGGGCGGCGGCGCGCAAGCGTCCGAAGAAGGCACGCCCGCCGAACCGGCGCAGGGCGGTACTGGCCCCGCGAGCGGCGAAAAGAAGGACACCGGCAAAGATCATGGCGCCGCTCCCGAAAAAGGCGCACCGAAGAAGCCCGCTCCCGCAGCGCCGATAGCCCCCAAGCCCGCGCCTGCTGCCCCCGCACCGGCCCCCGCCCCCGCCCCCGCCCCCGCCCCCGCCCCCGCACCTGCACCGAATGGTCAGTAGCCTGCTCCGCCGCGGAGCGAGCGCGCTCGTCGCTGCATCGCTCGCCTTCACCTCCGTCGCTGCGGCGGACGTGGTGGCTGCTCCCGATCGCACGGAAGCGGCACCGAAGCGGCTGCAAGGCGTCGACGTCGTCGAGCACCTCGGC
Organism: Myxococcota bacterium; assembly: GCA_048498935.1. Taxonomy (GTDB): domain Bacteria; phylum Myxococcota_A; class Polyangia; order Polyangiales; family Polyangiaceae; genus PMG-095. The sequence continues at coordinate 2,010 of JBEHXA010000268.1, read as the reverse complement.
GAGCGCGTCCCGGAAGCGCTGACCTTCCACGACCAGGACGGCAAGAAGGTAAAGCTGGGCGACTACCTGCACGGCGGCGTGCCGGTCATCCTCACCTTCAATTACTCGAGCTGTCCGATGCTGTGCAGCTTGCAGCTCACGGCGTTCGTCGACGGGCTCAAGCGACTCGACTTTGCCGCCGGCAAAGAGTTCCGCATCGTCACGGTCCTGCTGGATCCGAAGGAGACGCAAGAGACCGCGCACCGCTTCCGCGCGCGCTACCTCAGCCAGTACGCGCGCCCAGGTACGGAAGCCGGCTGGACCTTCCTGACCGGCTCCGACCACGAGATTCGCGAGCTCGCCCGCTCCGTAGGCTTTTCCTACAACTACAACGAGGCGCGCGGCGAGTACCTGCACCCGGCCGCGATCACGCTGCTCGCCCCAGACGGCAAGATCGCGCGTTACCTGTACGGGCTCGAGTATCCGGACAAGACGCTGCGGCTCGGCTTGGTCGAAGCCTCAGAAGGCCGCGTCGGCTCTAGCCTCGATCGGCTGATTCTCTATTGTTTTCATTACGATTCGTCCGAGGGCCGCTACGCCCCGATCGCCGCGCGCATCATGCAGCTCGGCGGTGGCGTGAGCGTGGCGCTCTTGGTGGTGTTTCTGGCAGTACTCATCCGGCGCGATAAGAAGCGCATCTTGGTCGAAAGCACAGCGCAATGACTTCTCCCCTGCTCGCCCTGCTGGCCGAACCCGCGAAGCTGCCCAAGCTCGCGCCCTCGGATTCGTTCTGGCTGCCCGTCGACGCGTCGGTGACCACCCGCAACATCGACTGGGTCTGGGACTTCATGATCTGGATGAGCGTGCTCACGACGCTCGCCATCTTCGTCGCGATGTTCCACTTCACGACGAAGTACCGGGCCAAGTCCCGCGCCGCCAACGAGCACGCCGAGCACAGCTCGGAGCACAACACCGCGCTGGAAATCACCTGGTCGGTGCTGCCGCTGTTCGTGGTGATCGCGCTGTTCGTTTGGGGCTTCAAAGGCTTCGTCGACCTGCGCACGCCGCCCAAGGACTCGATGGAGCTCCACGCCACCGGTCAGAAGTGGAAGTGGACCTTCGACTACAAGTGCCCGACCGGCAACCTGACCTACGATGAGCTGCACGTGCCGATCGATCGGCCGGTGCGCATGTTGATCAGCTCGGTCGACGTGCTGCACGCGCTCTACATCCCCTCTTTCCGCACCAAGATGGACGCGGTGCCGGGTCGCTACACCGACCTCTGGTTCCAGGCCACCAAGGCTGGCGAGTACCCCATCTTCTGCGCCGAGTACTGCGGCACCTCGCACTCGGACATGCTGTCGCACGTCACCGTGCACCCCGCCGGTGAGTACGAGACCTGGCTGGACAAGACCTGCAAGGAGGCCGACTCCGAGACCGGCGCTCCGCGCGGCGCCAAGCTGTTCGAGCGCCAGGGCTGCTCGACCTGCCACACCACCGATGGCACCCCCAAGATCGGCCCGACCTGGAAGGGCCTCTGGGGCAAGGAAGAACACACCGCCGACGGTAAGACCTACAAGGTCGACGAGAACTACCTCCGAGAATCGATGCTCGATCCGGCCGCGAAAGTCGTGCAGGGCTTCGCGCCCTCCATGCCCACCTATCAGGGCAAGCTGAGCGACAAAGACATCGACGGCCTCATCGAGTACATCAAGACCCTGAAGTAATAGGAAGAACCATGGCGTCACCCACTACGACAGCCGATGCCGGCATCCCCCAAGTCAAGGGCGCCGACGACAACTACCTGACGCACGACAAGGGTTTTGCGTCCTGGGCCTTCACCCTCGATCACAAGCGGATCGGCGTGATGTACCTGGCCTCCGTGCTGGCCGCCTTCGCGCTCGGCGGCTTCTTCGCGCTCATGGTGCGAACCGAGCTGCTGACGCCCGGTCACACGATCATGGATCACGACACGTACAACCAGATGTTCACGCTGCACGGCGCGATCATGGTGTTCTTGGTCATCATCCC
>JBEHXA010000267.1:0-9762 GCA_048498935.1 Myxococcota bacterium | reverse complement strand
GTTCCATAAACATTCATCCAGAATATCCGGCAATTCATTACCACTTTCCGGTATCGACCGCGAGACGGTGCTGATGGCGCTCGCCAACCCCGAGCGCAACTTGTATTTCGCGCTGGTCACGGACTGGGTGGACTCTGCCGCGCTCGAAACCGAACGCGACCGCGAGCTGCTCGAGCTCGCAAAGCTCGGCATTGCCGAGCTCAATCGGCGTCATGCGGGGCCCGAGCCGCGCTACTTTTTGCTGCATCGACGGCGAGTACACAATCCGGTCGACGCTCGCTACATGGGCTGGGAACGCAAGCGTGGCAAGCTCGAGGAGCTGAATCGGCTGCTGCGTGGCGCTACCGATACGACCTTCGAGGTCGTCACCGCCGGCGCCGAGCTGTTGTCGAGTATCCGCTACGTGATCACGCTCGACGCGGACACCGAGTTGCCGCGTGAAGTGGCGCGCCGCCTGGTGGGAGCCATGGCGCACCCCCAAAATCGCCCGGTGCTCGACCCGACGCGCCAGCGCGTGGTGCGCGGCTACGGCATCATTCAACCGCGCGTCGGCACGTTGCCGCTCAGCTCGCGGCGTTCGCGTTTTGCCCGCGTTTTTGCGGGACCGCCCGGCATCGATCCGTACACGACGGCCGTCTCCGACGTGTATCAGGACTTGTTCGGTGAAGGCTCGTTCGTGGGCAAGGGCATCTACGATGTCGACGCGTTTCGAGCGGCGCTTCAGGCGCGCGTCCCGGACAATCGGCTGCTCAGCCACGACTTGTTCGAGGGCAGCTTCGCGCGTTCGGCCCTGGCCACCGACATCGAGGTGCTCGACGAGCAGCCGGCGAGCTACGAGGTGGTGGCCAGCCGGCAGCATCGCTGGCTGCGCGGCGACTGGCAGCTCTTGCCTTGGCTGCTGCCGCGCGTGCCGGTGCGCGGCGGCGGCAAGCGACCGAGCGATCTGCGCGTCTTGGATTGGTGGAAGCTGTTCGACAACTTGCGTCGCAGCTTGGTGGCTCCGGCGCTGGTCGCATTGCTGGTCGGGAGCTGGTTTTTTGCGCCAGATCTGGGGGGGTGGGCGCTGGGGCTGCTGGGCGCGGTGTTCGTCGGTCCGCTCGTGGTGCGTCAAGCACTGCAGATGGCGCGTGCTGCTACGGATGCGCGCTCGCGCGTCGGCGATCTGGGCGGCGACCTGATCAAGAATTCACAACAGATGGGCCTGGGCGTGGTGCTGCTCCTCGATCAGGCGCTTCTATCGCTCGACGGGATTCTGCGCACCCTCTACCGCTTGCTCGTCTCACGCCAGAACCTGCTGGAGTGGACGACGATGAGCCAGGCCGCGCGCCGCCACCGCCGTGGTGGTGCGCGGAGCTCCCAGCGCTTCGCCGCCAGCGCCTGGGCGGCCCTCGTCGGCGCTGCGTTGGTCTTGATCCTGGCTCCGCGGGCGCTTCCATTCGCTCTCCCGCTCTTGGCGGCGTGGCTCGTGGCGCCAGGCCTGATCGGCTGGCTCGGTAGCCCGCAGCCCGTGCGCGCGCCGGACGAGGGGGTGTCGGAGGCGGGGCGCCGACGCTTGCGCCTGCTGGCGCGCAAGACCTGGCGTTTCTTCGAGACGTTCGTGACGGCTCAGGACAATTGGCTCCCTCCCGACAACTATCAGGAAGACCCGCGCGGGGTCATCGCGCATCGCACGTCGCCGACCAACATCGGCCTGTACATGCTGTCCACGGCGTCGGCCCACGACCTGGGCTTCGTGACGGCTCGCGAGGTGCTGACCCGCCTCGAAAACACGCTCGCCACGCTCGGGCGGGTGGAGCGGCGCTCCGGGCACATCCTCAATTGGTACGACACGACCAGCTTGCGGCCGCTCGAGCCGCAGTACGTGTCGACTGTCGACAGCGGCAACTTGGCGGCCTACCTGTGGACGCTGCGCGAGGCGTGCGCCGAGCTCACTCACGCGCCCCTGCTCCACGTCCGAACGCTCGAAGCGGCCCGCGACGCGCTCGCGTTGGCCGGTCTCGCCTTCGAGCGCGAACGCTCGGATAAGCGCGTGGCGGCGCCGCAGGAGCTCAAAGAGCTGGACGCTCGCTTGCTGGGGGCTCACGCCGAGCTCGAGCACTCGTCGATTGAAGCTTTGAGCTGCTTTACCCGGCTGAGTAGCGCGCTCGAGCAGCTTCAGCGTGCGAGCTGGGTCGATGCGTCGGGCGAAGAAGTGCGCTACTGGCTCGCGCAAGCCACGCGCGTAGTGCGCGAGGCTCGGCTCGAAGCGGAGGAGCTCGCTCCCTGCCTCGAGTGGCTCTCCAGAGCGCCGGCGTGGACTTTCGATGCGGAGCCGCAGCGCCGCTACCAGGAGCTTGCGACCCGGCTCGCGCAGGCGCGTTCCCCGGGGGAGCTTGCTGCCGCAGCCGCGCTATTGCGAGACGAGCTGCCAAACTTCGAGCAGTGGCTCTTGCAACAATCGAGCAGCGAGGCGGTGGCGTGCCACGGCTTCTGCCGAGAGCTCGGTGTGCGCCTCTCGCTCACGCACCAGCATTGCGAAGCGCTCAACCAGCGCGCGTCGCGAGTCGCCGAAGAGGCGGTAGAGCTTGCCGACGGCATGGACTTCGGCTTCCTCTACGATCGCGAGCGCTCGCTCTTTTCGATCGGTTACAACGTGAGCAGCGCGCGCCTCGACGGCTCTCACTACGACTTGTTGGCCTCTGAAGCCCGCCTCGCGAGCCTGGTCGCCATTTCGAAAGGCGACGCGCCGCTCGAGCATTGGTGGAAGCTGGCCAGGCCGCGCACGGCTACATCGTCCGGTCGCTCGCTGCTCTCGTGGAGCGGCTCGATGTTCGAGTACTTGATGCCGCTGCTCGTTACGGGCGCCAATCGCGATACCCTGCTGTGGGAGACCTGCTGCTCTGCGGTCGGTCGCCAGCACAGCTATGCCAGCGAGCAGGGGGTGCCCTGGGGCATCTCCGAGGCGGCCTACAACGTGATGGACCTGGGGATGACCTACCAATACCGGGCCTTCGGCGTCCCCGGCTTGGGGCTCAAGAGCGGCCTGGGTGAGGACCTCGTGGTCGCGCCCTACGCCAGCGTGCTGGCGGCGATGGTCAGACCCGAGCTCGCGCTCGAAAACTTCGATGCGCTCGACCGCGCGGGGCTCGGCGGTCGGTACGGCTACTACGAATCAGTCGATTACACGCCGGCCCACGTGCCGCCCGAAAAGCGCAGCGTCGTCGTGAAGGCGTTCATGGCCCACCACCAGGGTATGGCGCTGGTCGCGCTGTGCAACGTGCTCTGCAATTGGCCGATGCAGCGGCGCTTCTTCGCGGACGCGCGCGTCCGTGCCAGCGCGCTGCTGCTGGAAGAGCGCGTGCCGCAGAGCGCCACCGTGATCACTCCGCGCGCCGAGCAGGTGCCGACGCCGCTTCTGGGAGAACCGGAGCTCCGGCTCACCGATCACGTCGGTCTCGGTCAAGCCGGCGTGCCGCGCGTTCACCTGCTCGGTCACGGCGAGCTTTCCAGCATCATTTACGCCACCGGCGCCGGTGTGACCACCTGGCGCGGCATGGACGTGACGCGCTTCCGCGAAGACCCCGCGCTCGACGCGGGCGGCACGTTCTTTTACGTGCGCGACCTGACCGACAAGCGGTTGTGGTCGGCAGGACAGCAACCAACGGTCGCCGTCCCCGACTACTACGACGCCTCGTTCTCGATCGATCGAGTCGAGCTCAAGCGTCGTGATCGCGAGATCGAGACGGTGCTCGAAATCGTCGTTTCACCCGAGCACCCTGCCGAGGTTCGGCGCCTCACGCTCACCAATCACGGCGAACAGACGCGCGACCTCGACGTGACCTCTTACCTCGAGCCCGTGCTCGCCCCGCGCGGCGCTGACGTCGCCCACCGCGCGTTCAGCAGCATGTTCATCGAGACGGAGCTGCTGCCGGAGCGCGGCGCAATCCTGGTCCGACGCCGGCCGCGCTCGGCGCACGAGTCCGAGACTTGGCTCGTTCAGGTGCTGGCTCCCGACGGCGAGGGCTTCGGCCCCGCCAGTCTCGACACGTCGCGCACGAACTTTTTGGGGCGAGGCGGCTCGCTGCAGGAGCCGCGCGCCATGCGCTTCGGGCACGAGCTCGGGCAGAGCTCGGGCTACGTGCTCGATCCGTGCCTGGCCTTGCGCCGCGCAGTGCGGTTGGCCGGTGGTAGCCACGCTCGTGTCACGCTCATCACCGGGCTCGCGAGCTCCCGCGAAGCCGCGTTGGAGCTGCTGGATCTGGTCACGAGCCCCAATGCCACCGCCCGAGCCTTCGAGCTGGCCTGGGCCGACGCACGCGTAGAGCTCAAGCACCTCGGCATCACGGCGGCGCGCTCGCATCGCTTTCAGCGCTTGCTGTCGTGTTTGATTCACGCCCCCGCCACGCTGCGCGATCGCAGCGAAGCCGCGCAGCCGCTCACGCGCGGTAAGAACGCGCTGTGGGCGCAGGGCATCTCGGGCGACTTGCCCATCATGCTCTTGCGCATCGATCAGCCGGACTTCGGCGAGCTATGTAACGAGCTCTTGTTGGCGCACGAGTTCTGGCGGCTCAACGGCGTGAGCTGCGACCTCGTGCTGCTCAACGAAGAGCCCGAGGGCTACCTGCAGCCCCTGCAAGAAGCGATCGCGGACTTGATTCGCTCGAGCCCTGCCCAGGGACACGAGAATCAACCGGGCGGCATCTTCTTGCGCAGGGTCGGGCAGCTCTCGGCGGAAGAGCGTGCGCTCTTACTGCGCTCGGCGCGCGTCGTGCTCACCGCGACCGGCGGTTCGCTCTCGCAGCAGCTGCGCCGGGTCGCCGTTCCGGCACCCACACCGCCTCGATTCGTGGCGCGAGGGCTGCGCGCCAGCCAGACTCGCGCGTCGTCTCCGCCGCCACGCGAGTTGCTCCACTTCAACGGAACGGGCGGCTTCAGCAGCGATGGACGCGAGTACGTGATCAACGTCGGCCCAGCCGCGCGCACACCCGCGCCCTGGTGCAACGTGCTCTCGAACCCGCATTTCGGCAGCGTCGTCACCGAAAGCGGCTTGGGCTTCACTTGGTCCGGCAACAGCCAGCGCGAGAGGCTCACGCCCTGGAGCAACGACGCCACTAGTGACCCTTCTGGCGAGCTGTTCTACCTACGCGATCAGGATGATGGCAGCGCCTGGTCAGCCACGCCTGCGCCCGCCAGTCTCGGTTGCGAGTTCACGGTGCGGCACGGCCAGGGCTACACCATTTACGCTCACTCGCAGCACGGCATCGAGCACGAGCTCAGCGTGTGGGTAAAGACCGACGAGCCCGTCAAGCTCATGCGCCTCCGGCTCGCCAACCGCGGCCAAAAGCCGCGCAAGCTCGCCGTCTACGCGGTGGTCGAATGGGTGCTCGGTCCTTCGCGTGAAGCCACGCGTACCCAGGTGTTTACCAGCTACAGCCGCGACCAGCGCGTGCTGATCGCCGGCAACCCCTTTGCTTCTTCTGCCGAAGCCCGCGCCTTCCTGACCACCGATCACCCCGTCTCGAGCTGGAGCTGCGATCGCGAAGAAGTGTTCGGTCAGGGTGGTACTCGGGCGCGCCCCGCCTTGCTGGGCCGAACCGAGCTTTCGGGCAAGACCGGTGTCGGCCTCGACCCTTGCGGCGCGCTGCAGCTGCTGGTCGAGCTGGCCCCCGGTGAAAGTCGTGAGCTCTGTTTCGCGCTCGGCCACGCCGACTCGGACGCGAGCGCGCTGGATCTCGCCGCGCGCGCCATGGCTCAGGGACAGCCCCAGGCTGCGTACGACGCGCTCGGGGCGGCTTGGGATCGCGTGTTCAGCATCACCGCCAAGACCCCGAACGACCAGCTGGATCTCATGGTCAATCGCTGGCTGCCGTACCAGGTGGTGGGCGCGCGGCTGTGGGCGCGCTCCGGCTTCTACCAGTCGAGCGGAGCTTACGGCTTCCGCGACCAACTCCAGGACGTGCTGGCGCTCTTGCACGCGCGCCCGGATCTGGCGCGCGAGCACTTGCTCCGCGCGGCAGCGCGTCAGTTTCTGGAAGGCGACGTGCAGCATTGGTGGCATCCGGAAACCGGAGAGGGTGTGCGCTCGCACTGCTCCGATGACCTGCTGTGGTTGCCCTACGCCGTCGCCGAGTACGTGCGCGCAACGGGCGATCAGAAGGTGCTCGACGAGAGCGTTCCGTTCCTCGAAGCCCGGCTGCTGCAGCCGGAAGAAGAAGACAACTACTCGATACCCAAGCAGAGCGGCACGTCGGCCTCGCTTTACGAGCACTGCGTGCGTGCGCTCGTCCACGGTGCCAATAACGGTCCCCAAGGTTTGCCCAAGATCGGCAGCGGGGACTGGAACGACGGCATGAACCGCGTCGGCGCGGGCGGTTCGGGTGAAAGCGTGTGGCTCGCCTGGTTCTTGGTGCGCACACTGAAGGACTTCGTGCCTGTCGCGCTGGCTCGCGGCGACCAAGCGCGCGTCGAGTTCTGCCGTGCCGAATCCCAGCGCTTGCTCCACGCGGTCGAGCAGCACGCCTGGGACGGCGCTTGGTATCGCCGCGCCTTTTACGACGACGGCACCCCGATCGGCTCGCAACACAGCAGCGAGTGCCGCATCGACGCGATCGCCCAATCGTGGTCGGTCATCGCTGGTGGCGACTTGGCGCGCGCGCGCCGCGCGGTCGACAGCTCCGAAGCCCAGCTGGTGCTGGAGGACACGCGCATCATGCGGCTGCTCACGCCACCCTTCTCCGATCCCGCTCACGACCCCGGCTACATTCGCAGTTACCCGCCCGGTATCCGCGAAAATGGCGGGCAATACACGCACGGCGTGCTGTGGACGGTGCAAGCACTTTGCCTGCTGGGCGAGGGGGAGCGCGCTCATCACCTGATGTCACTCCTGAACCCGATCAGCCACGCTACCACCCCGGCTGAGGTCACTCGCTACCGCGTCGAACCTTACGTGGTCGCGGCCGACGTTTACTCCTCAGCCGAGCACCTCGGGCGCGGCGGCTGGACCTGGTACACGGGCTCGGCGTCGTGGATGTACCGGATCGCCATCGAAAATATCTTGGGGCTCAAACGACGCGCTCAGGCCCTTCACGTCTCGCCCTGCGTGCCGCCCGCCTGGACCAGCTTCGAAGTTACGTACCGCTACGGACACAGCGAGCTGCTCTTGGTGTTCGACAACCCGAGCGGCGTGCCGACCGGCGTTCGTGGCATCGAGCTCGATGGTCGCACGCTCGACGATTCGGTCATCCCGCTCGTCGACGACGGCCGGCGCCACCGCGCGCGCATCGTCATGGGCGAAAGCGCGGCGCCCGGCCGCTCCCGTGCACCCACGTTGATCAATCACGCCCCAAGGGCCGAATAGCGCCTCGCAGGAGGAGTCATGCAACCCTTCGCCAAAGCCTGTTTCGTGCTGCTCTCGCTCGTGGCCGCTCAAGTCGCCTGCCGCGGCACGCTGCCGCCCACCGAGCCACCCCGCAGCGGCGACGCCACCCCCGGCACGCGCACGAACGACACCCCCATCTCGGCACCGCTAGCTGGCGACGCCGCCCCCACGGACCCCGTCACCGCCAGCGGCGGCTCCAACACACTGCCGCTTCCAGTCCCGTCCGGCGGCAGCAGCGGCGGCGGCCCCGCGCGCTGATTAGAGAGAGGGGGCTGCCACTTCGCAGCTCTCCTCGCAGAAACTGCTGTGACGACTCTCGGTCTCGCTTCACGCTCAAGTCGCTTCCCGTGCCCGGACGGTTCCTTACGGAGTCGGGCACGGGCACGGCTGAGGAGTGCTCGCGAACGGGAGAGCGCTAGCGGATGCCGTGGAACGAGTCGTGGGTCGGGCGGCGGCCGCGGCCGATGCCGGATTTGGGGGACCAGAGCCACGCCATCGATACGACGAAGGCGAGCGCGAAGCCGCTCACGAGCACGCCGAGCGCGCCCCACAGTGAGCCCGCCCAAATGGTGAGGGCGAAAGCCATGCTGACGCCGATCATGAGCAGAACGAATGCCTGGGGATGCTTCATCTCGATTCTCCCGGTTTCAGTCTCCGCCCCCGGTGTCGAACGCTTGCGGTTCGACCGCGCGTTCGTGACACGAGAAGCAGAGCTTGCGTTTGGCGTAGGTGTGCAAATGGTGGATGGAGCCGCAGCACTCGCAGCGGCAGTCCGCCAAAATCTCCGAGCTCGGGCCTTCGTCGTTCAGGTCGCCGCGCGTGACGATGCCGCAGGGCAGACCCTTCCAGTCGACGACCAACACCGAGCCCACGTCGGCAGCCTTCATCAGCAAGGCTGCATCCGCAGCCGAGCGGCTCGCCGGAAGCGTGACTGCAGGCCGCATCACCTCTCCGACTACCTGATCCAGCCGCGCCTCCTGCAGGTCGCAGGTGCAGACCATGCCCGCGACTTGGCCGTGCTGGCAGACCGGAAAATGATGCACGCCGTGCTCGCTGGCTGTGGCGAGCGCCGCAGACACGCTGTCGTAACTCTGAAGCACCACGAGCGGCTGGCTCATGACCTGAGGTAACGCGCGCGACGACGGTGCGTGGCGAGATGGTGATGACTCCTGCGTGCTGCTGGGCATGCTTCTCTCCTTCGATGCGCGTCGGGACGCGTGGGCGACCGGAGGTTTTCGATGCAAGTGCCATTCCTCACCATGAGCGCCTGAATGCAGGCGCTTTTTGCGCGGTGAGACGGCGTCAGACGTGGCGAGCATGTGATGACGAGGAGCTCTGTCTCAGTTAGCTTCTTGCGCCGGCGCGCACGGTTTGCGGCGGCCCGGTTGTTGCCTGATGTGTGGTGCCGAGCGACTCAGTCGCGTTTGACGCGGCTCGTCGCGTTGCGATCGAAAGGACAGCATCATGGCCAAGGCATCCCGCAAGGCGCAGCGTGTGGAAGGTGAAGGCAGCTACAGCGCCGCGCGCCAATACGATTCGAACGTGCGCTCGTTCGTGAAGAAGGGCAGCGAGCGAGCCGCAGCCTCCGCCGCGCGCGAAGCGGTCGAAGGCGACGAGGCTAGCGAGCTCGCTCAGGCCGAGAAGCGAGGCAAGGCGGGGCCGGGTGCCACGAGCGCCAAGCCGATCGGCCCGTCGGGTCGTAAGACACCTCAACGCGGATCTTGAGAATCGGCCTAGTCCGGTGCATTTTGCCACGTCTAGACCGGTTGTGTGGCAAAATGTCACGCAATGGCGCGTTGTCTCATTGAAATCATTAGGGATTTTGATCACTATGAGGCGGCACGCAGCGTGCTTAGGAGCCGGGCATGAACGGCGCACTAGCAGCAGTCGAAGTCCGGTCCCACGACGCAAAAGTGTCCTCGTCGGTACCTAAGATCCTCATCGCGGACGATGACCGCGATATGTGCGAGCTGGCCGAAGCTGGCTTGAGCCAGCGGGGCTATGGCGTCTCGTGGCGGCTCTCGCCCGACGAAGCGCTGGTTCAGCTCGACGTGGAGGACTTCGCCATCCTGCTGGTCGACATCCACATGGAAGGGATGAGCGGCCTGGACCTGTGTCGCGCCGCGCTCGCCAAGCGACCGGATCTGGTCGTCGTCGTCATGACCGGCTTCGGCACGCTGGAGCACGCCATCGGCGCCATGCGCGCCGGTGCCTACGACTTCATCACCAAGCCGGTCTCGATGGACGCGCTGTCGCTCACCATCGATCGCGCGCTCCGTCATCGCGCGATGACCGACGAGCTACGTCGCCTACGCCGCCGCGTCGACGAGCACGAGCTGCCGAACGTGATCGGCGACAGCGAAGCGATGCAGCGCATGGCAGACATCGTCTCGCGCGTGGCCGAG
>JBEHXA010000266.1:0-9772 GCA_048498935.1 Myxococcota bacterium | reverse complement strand
TCGGGCAGCGGTGCGAGCAGTAGCACTTGTACCTGCACGAGCCGGCCGAGCGCGAGGTCGATGCTCGGGCCGAGTTGATTGGGGTTCGTCACGAGCTCGATGCCCGTACGTTCCACTTTCTCGAGGTCGTCGATGCCGACGATGGGATCGTGCACACTCTGCCGCAACGCCTTCACGTCGATGCGACGCGCGATGAACGAATAGTCCCAGCCTGATGAGCCCTTCTTGCTACAGCGCAGGCTCGCGATGAGCAACGAGGAGAAGCCTTGTCGTAGGAGCTCCTCCGCCCCGTTGCCGAAGTTGCGAATCGTATCGAGGTGGCCGCGCTCGGCACCAACCGCCGATCCGCCGAGCTCGCCGAGCGAGCGTCGCAGATCGCCTACGTACTGGGCAGCCAGGGCCCATGACGGCAAGTCGCGCACGCGCAAGTGGGCAGACTCCACGAGGAAAGAGGTGACGTAGCTATGGAGCTTCGGTGTGTCGATGCCAGCGTCCACACATGCATCAGCGTCGACTTGCAGGAGGCCCACCGTGTCGTCGAGTTTCCGAGTCGTGAGGTCGAATTTGAGCTCCGTACAGGGGTCACGTGAGCGATCGACGTTGACGGTCCGGTTGACGAGTGGCACCGTCTCGTGCTCGTCAAGGATCGTCAGCCGGTGCTGGCTCTGGGTTTGCTCTGAGGGGATCCAAACCGTCATCGTCTGCAGGCGGTCGAGACGCTCCGTCGAGATTTCTACGCCATCGACCAGGAATTTGAGCCGGTCGTCGCTCTTGGTTTGCACGTCCAGGCAGCCCGCGCGAAGGACATCGTTCGGTTCAGCGCGCGCCGAGCCGGAGGCGACGCCACGAAAAATGAGCGGGTAGTTCGACGGGGATGTCTTCGCGCCTTCACCGCTATCGAGCACGAGCACGTACTCGGCGCCGTGCTTCACCAGCGCGACGTACAGACCGAAATTGCGCGCGGGCTCGGACGAGTCCGGGGCTTTACCTCCGGGCTTTCCGTCGTGCGTTGGTCGGACATTGTGCGGATCGAAAGGACCGCTCTCTTGCAGGGTGTAGAAATCGGGCTTGTCGTCGACGACAAGTAGCCGAACGCGCATTCCCCGCGGTGCCATCAGGATCAGCGGCACGGTTTGGTTCTGGACCTTGAGTCGTTGGTCCTTGGAGTCTTCTGGTAGGGCGCCGACGGTGCAGTCCGCTGGCAGCACACTTTCCGCTGCGACGAAGAGGGGTGCGTTTGCCGTCCGCTCGCCCGAGTACCGCGTGCGCGCGTCCAGCACCTTTTCCACGTGGGCGCGCAGGTCCTTGGTTGCCGTGCACTGCCACGCGAAAGGAGGGAGCTTGCTGAACAGCTCCGGCCTCAACAGGCGGAGCAAAACCCGCATTTCCCACTCGCTGCGGCTCGCCAAGCGGCGTACGAGCCGATAGAGGCGCGCCTTTTCGCTACCTGAGCCTTGGTTCCACCGCATGAGTTGCGCGTCGTCGAGTCGGCACAGCCCAGTCAGGAACTGGCGATCTTCACGCCCCAGATCCTCAAGCGCTGATGCCGCGTCAGAGCAGTTGTCAGAGCGAAGCGGTGCACTGCGCCCGTGCGCGTCGTGCGGGCGTTTAGGCTTGCCCTTGTGGTCAGCGAACACTGGCGCTGAGTGGAGCAAGGACAGGACGCAAACCAAAAGGTGCAACAGCGTCGAAAGGCGACCCCTCCCCATCGCTCTCGCTCATTCCACTTTCGCGCGAGCCACGAAGCTTGGACACTGCTCGCTGCCCGGCGGCAGGGTCACGCTGAGATTGCAGGCAGCCTGAGGAGTGCACGAGACCCCGCCGACACCGGGCTTTACCGTGACGGGCTGGTAATGGGTTCCTGATTGCGACTCGAGGCGCTGCTGAATGTTTCGGGCCAGCTCATCGCAATTGACCTTGGGGGTGGGGGGGCCGTCACGCAAGCACTGTCGCGGATAGCTGAGCTTGAGCGTAGAACCGGAGGTCTGTAGACCTTCGTAACGCTCGGCCGCGTTGAGGGCGCGCCCACCGGAAAGGGTGCTCACGTTGACGGCGAATGTTCCGAGCGAGCCCTCATAGCGAAATCGCCCCGTGCCGTCGAGCGCGACGTCTCGCACGGGATCGTTGGGGCGACCAGGGTGGTCGCCGCAGCTCAGACCCCAGGCACGCTGGCGCGTCTCGAGCGTGATCTGCAAGGGTTCGGTGATGAGGCGCTGCTTGCAATCGACTAGCTGTACTTCCAGCAGGGCCATCTCGACGTCGAGGTCGACGGTCTCTCCCTCCTGAAGCTTGCTGAAGCTGGTAGTCGCGTCCTTGTAAGCCCCGTAGTATTCGATGCCGAGAGGGATCTCGTCCTTGTTCAGCGCAGACATCGGGGCGGGAAGCTCGCACCTGCCACCGTCGCGAGTAATGCAGTCCACTCCAATCTGGTTGCGGAGCGACACGGTCGCACCGACTGCTGGGCTACCCTTGAACCTCACGTTGACGGGCAGGTTGGTTTTAAGCTCCTTTTGCGGTCCATACACCACGCTACAAGCGTTGATCGCCTGGCGAACGGCCGCGCTGTCAAGGTCGCGATAGAAGGCCCGTCGCTCTCCCTCACCCGCACTATCGACGGAACCCTTCGCGACATACTCAGCTGCCGCTTTGACCTGCCCCTTGCGCCTTTCTTCCGTGCTGCTGCGAAACACTACGTCAAGGCACCCTTCGAGCGTCGGTTTTTCGGGCGGGCCTGGCATCGGAGCTATAGCCAGCCCGAGCGCATGGACAACGACGCCTCCCGCGACGGCTGCCCCAACCAATCCGATAACGTACTTAGGTTGCACGATCGAGCTGCCTTAGATTTGCGTATGAATCGCACATCAACCGGGTGCTAAGCACTAGTCATTTGTCCGTACGGAATCGACGTAGGTGCACTGAACGAGTCAATGGTAAGAATTCTCGTCTAGCGAGCCCCGCTATTCCGAAACCTCATTCCGGTCGCAGGCGGTAGTGTCGACAACGATCGTCCGCGCCCGCGATCTGAAATGCACCTTCACCGCCCTAGCTGAAGTCTGTCAGCGCCAGACGCGAGGCGTCACCGGCGTGTAGGCGTTGGCTGCCCCGCACGATCGCCGTGACGCGCGGAGCGTCACCCACGGTCCCACAGCGTTGCCAGAGACAAACCGCTTTTGAGTTTGCCCGATCGCGAAAGCCAAACTCGTACGAGCATGTAGTCTCAACGATTGTCCTTTGCGCGGCCGTGGCGCTCGAACGGCTGTACGCGCCCGGCCTCTTTGCTCTCAATCGAACGGCGTGACGCGCTCGCTCAAGCGACTGAGGGCTTCGCCATCGGCAAGAGATTGAAGCACCCGTGCAATAAGACGTGACAGGGCCCCGTGCCCGAAAGTCTCACCTGTTTCCGCGCTGACGCGTGGTGACGCAAAACGGGAATTTGCAGCATGATCATGTGAGGGGTCTCCAAACTTAATCCCATTGCAGCGCCAGCGAGCTGCCGCTCTTGTGGCGGCGATACGCCTGACTAGGAGCTGGGGAATGGACGGCACCGAAAGCAAGAACACCAGTGGCAACGCAAACAACGACGGCGGAGCCAAGCCTGAGCAACGAGCAATCTACGTGATTGGCGACGAGGTTCGCGACACAGGCGAGCGCGATGCCAACGCATCGAGCAACGGGGCAAACCAAAGGCCAGCCGCTAGCACGGCTCATCTCGAGCAGTCCTTGCGGCTACTCTTGCAAGCCAACCCCAACTTCTTGCTGGCTGATCCGGCGCTCCAAACGCCCGACGACAGCTCGATTGTTTTGCTTCACGATACAGGCCAGTCGCCGAGTTTCAAGCTACCCACCGCTATTTCAGCGGCCATTGAGAACCAACGGGCGTCCGTGGTCATGATCGTCACACGCGCAGCCAAATCGAACGCCTCCGGTATCGAGACCTTGAGCTTCGATCCGACGCTTTTGGACTCGCTACGCAAGAATCAGCAGCGCGTCACCGTCGTTTTGTCGCTTACAACCGCGCGCTGCGGCGGGGCGGCGATCGGGCGTTGCCTCTCGATCGAGAGCGCGGTCGAGGACTACTCAGCGGAGCGCCGTTTGTTCGAGCCTCTGCGTGCCATCGGTATCTTTCGGCACCTGTTTGTGATGGCCGGCGCGGACGGTCTGATTCATATTCGCGCGAATTTGATCACCGACCGCGAAGAGCCCCATGAGGCCCGCGTTTATTTCGATCCCTACCACGATCAGCTCCCCATCAACGCCGTCGACGCAGCTGCTGACCTCGACGAGAGCGCCGAGTTCGTGGCGTCGCTACTCAACGGTTGGCACAAGGGTGCTTGGCCCGACGAAGGATCTGCCAGCGAAAAGCTCGACGAATGGCCGACCGTGAAAGACGCGCTTTCGCGGATTCGCACGGCCGACAGCCGCGCGCGAAAGGCGCGAAACGAAGAGCACACGGGCAGTGACGCCGACTATCGCAGCGTTCCGGTACCTCAGTACCTACTGACGGGCCCCTTGCCGGGGCGGCTACGCGCACCGATGCCTTGGCACATGCTGGACGATGGGTTGCACAGCGCGTCGATACATCGCGTTAACGTCGCGATGGCTATCGCTTTCGCGGGGCCGGAGAACGTGTTGAATAAGACCTGGGAGGCTCCAGAGATAGCCAAAAGAAGCAAGCAAGACCCTGACGGCGATGAGGTGGCAATCTGGCGCATCTTGTCGCGGGGCGAGACTTGGAACCCTGACGATCGCGCGCCGGACTACGTGACGTTGGAAGCACGTGACTATCCCGCGCTGCCTCCAACCAAGTGCCCGCGCACCTCCGAGATCATCGGTGACACGCGGCGCTTCGAAGTCAATGTGCCGATCGTGCGCTTTGGTGCGCTGACGGTTGCCGAGCGCGAAGAGATTGAGCGCCTGCGAAGCATTCGCAATTTGCTCCACCGCTACCTGAAAGACAAGAAAGACACCAAACCGATCTCGATCGCCGTCTTCGGCCCGCCCGGCTCGGGCAAGACTTTTTCGGTCGAGCAGATCTGCGAGAAGCTCGACCCGAAGCACGAGACGATCCGGCAGGTCGAGATCAACGTTTCGCAACTTCAAAGCTCCACGGAGCTGATGAAGGAGCTCAAGCGCACGACGTCAACCAAGGTCACCAAGCATGATGGGAAAGAAACCGTGGACGACCGCATTCCACTCGTCTTTTTCGATGAATTCGACAGCGCCCTTGACAGCGAACCGCTAGGCTGGCTCAAGTTCTTCTTGGCGCCGATGTGGGGTGGCAAGTTTCAAGGCTGCGGTGAACGCCCATTCTCGCGTGCGATCTTCGTATTCGCAGGCGGAGTTTCCTCGAGCTTCGAGAGCTTTGTGCCCGTCAAAGAGGCGCCCGATGAGGAGCTGGGGTTTGAGGTCTCGCACGATCACAAGCAGCGGGTGCACAACTTTCGACAACAAAAGGGCCCCGACTTCGTCAGCCGCCTCGCCGGACATATCAACATCTTGCCCATCAACGAGAAGGCTGGCCGCATCAAGCACTTCATTCGCCGCGCGATTCAATTGAGGAGCGTGCTGGAACGCAAGGGCTACGTCGAAAAGGCGCCGGAGTCTAACCCCAAGAAGGTGACCCTCGCCAAGGTCGACCAATCCATTTTGTATGCGCTCCTCACGATCGACCGCTACAACCACGGCGTTCGCTCCATGGAATCTATCGTTCGCATGTGCGTACCGATTGGCAACCGCATCGAGATTGCGTCCCTGCCGTCGCGGGCGCAGCTCAACATGCACGTCGATGCGGATGAATTCTATCGGCGAGTCTATCGAGGACGCGCGCGTATTCCACACGAGGATACGGAGACAATCATCAAGATGCGCGAAGTAGCGCTGGCGCTACGCGACTACCGCGAAACGCCATCCGAGACGCGCTTGACGGGCCTGAAAGCCGCCACCGAATGCCTAGAGTAGCCGGATTGGCGCAGCGCTGGGTGCCGCAGCGACGGCCCCCGCGAGTCGATTTAGAAGACGGAGTGATAGGTGGCTTGCCATGCGCCAGGACGGGCATGGCCGCATGGCCGGGCTCTGCCGTGATACGTGGTCAGGGACGTCTCCGTTCGCACACGCTAGTCCCTCTGTGCGCCCCATACGACGTTGCCCTCTTTCGCCAGCAGTTGGTCGTCCCGAAAGGACTTGGGCCATTGCGTGGCGGTGGCGAGCTTATCAGCTTCCCACATGAGTAGGCTGTTCACCAGGCTCTGGCCCAGAGAGCTGAGAGCCGTGGACAACGCGTTTGTGAACTTTTCATAGGTCGCATCATCGAGAGCATCCGGCTTGAGCTGACGATAGACCATCAACTGAACCAAGTTCTCCAATCGATCGATGTCGCGCGCCACGGCTGCATTGACCTGATCCTCGTTCAAGCCGGTAGTGACCGTCGGCAGTATTCGAGCACTAGAAAACAAGCGCCAGTTCTCGTAGATCTGGGCAGTCCCTTGCAGTTCCGAGTATGTCTCCTTGAACCTGATGTACCGCATCGAACTTTCCTCCAAGAGCTGCTTGCGGACCTGCAGCCCTTGACTGTCGCTAGGTGCAAAATCGCCCGTTAAGGCTTCACCGATGTCGTGAAACATGATCAATTCCACGACGCGCTGCTTGCGATAGCCAGGCAGCGCGTCGAAACGCTCAGGCAGGAGGATATTCGCCAGGACAATGGCGAAGTAGCTGTGATCTGAAACGGATTCAATCCTGCCCCCGAAGAACAGCGGTTCGACATTTCGAACTAGCCACCCGCGTCTTGGTTCCCACTTGAGCTTATAGAGGTCGAAAATGAAGCGCCATTTGCTAGCGTCGCGTCTGTCCAAATCGATCCTCATCATGCGCAAGTAGTCTCGGAGGTCTTCGAACAGCTTTCCCTCCGACTCCAGGGCCCGATCGAGCACGCGTCTTACGAAGGCGAGCTGCTCCAGCGAGACGCCACTGGTCCCGATCCGGCTCTGCACGAACGACACGATCGTGAAGAGACAGTGCTGCATCTCCAACCGCTCAAGCTCATCGAACGCTTCCGCGTTGTCGCGGTTCAAACCCATTCCGTCTTCTAGCTTCACCTTCAGAACATTGAAGGACTCCTCCCAGCCACCGTGTGGTGAATCTAGGTACTGCTCGGCGTTTCTATTCTTAGCGATCTGCCGGTCACCATAGTACAGCTGATGGTAGCCGCGATCGATAGACGCATCCTCCGGACAGTTGAGTAGCGCTCGCAAATACCGCCACCCAGGCTCGGCCTGATCAAGCAAGATTAGACTGACAGAGAGGGTCCGTCGTTCTGTCTTAAGCGCGAGTCGCTTTTCATAGGGCAGATTTAGTGAATCCGCGAGCGCCAGCTCAATCTTCCTCAGCGCCTCGTTGAGACGATGGGCCGCCTTCGAATCGGTCCGAGCTTGCAGATAGTAGATCAGGTTTCGCGCTTCGAAAGACGGGGCATCGGAGCTTACCAGCCTGCGCAGCGCGGTGTTGCAACCCTCAAAGAATCTCTTCGCCTCTCGTTCAGGAAGCGCTTTGACAATGGACACCAGAAAACGATTAATCACCTTAGGGTAATCGAAGTTGAGCGCCTCGGTCTTCAGCGCCCTGCTTACATTGTCTCGCGCGCATTGCCTCAACTGAAAGCAGATGTACCAAGCGCACAGAAAGTCCCGAATATTGGCGTGCCCCGTCGCTAGCTCCCAAACGAGACCCCGGCGCTGGTCGGGCGTGATCTTGAACAACGTGGGCATGGCGCTTCCGTCTGAAAAGAACGCTCGTGCTACGAGACGGTGTGCCAACTGTGCCGCCCCCAAGAGAGCTTGGTCGGCAGACCGACTAACGCCTGGCGCTTGCAGTCGCTCAACGCAGTAAGCTTGAAGAAAGTCCGCGAGCTTGTTTATGGTCCCGTAGTTGGGAGAATCGAGACGTTCGCAGATAATCGAGAGCAGATGCAAATCCAGGTATTTTTCGGTCACCAGGTCGGCGATTCTCGCTTCGAGCCTGTCCACATTGATGTCGTCGAAGGCGATCTCCCCTCCTCGCAGGCGATCATGAACCCAAATGTAGTACTGCAGGAATTCCCTGAGTTTGGGGTTATCGAGATTGATGGGTGAAAAGTCCACGACCATCGTACGTGCTGGCCAGGCGCCTCCGCATTGATTCGCGATGATCCTTTCCAAGTCTCTCTCAAATCCGCCTCCTACTCCCCAGAAGATTCCCGCAATGTTATTCAGAGGAACTGACTGGAGCAACTCGGCGCAGACGTAGGTAGATTCCTCGATTAGCCGGCTGCTCAAGCAATCAACGATGAGGATCAATTTGTCGTCGGGATTTGCTTCCAGCCAAGCCTCAATCTTGCGGAATGGACGCCGCTTTTCGGCCACGGCGGCCCCAACCAACTCCGCCGCATCCACATGCATCATGTGTGGCTTCACACCGTGTCGTCGCTCGAGGAACTTCCAGAGTGCCGCGAGGAGCGTGCTCTTCCCCGCCCCCTGATCGCCAATCAGACGAACCTCGCAAATGCTGTCGCTCGGTGTCTCGTCGAGAAATTGCAGTACTTCGGCCGGACCGATGCTTGTCGACCCTGTTTGGCAGATGAACTTGAAAAAGCGGGCACAGACACATAGGTCTTCATCGGTTGCCAACCGAAAATCCCGAGCGAGTTCAAAATCCGACAGCGCGTTGCCGACTCGGTCCGAATCACTTCGACTCGGAGGCGGTGGCGGCGTGACGTTCGCGAGAGCGCGCTTTGGAGCCGGTTGACGCGAGGTCTGTTTCGGCTCGCGGCAGTCTTTATGGAACCACGAGGTCTGGTACCATCCCGCAAGAGGTCGTCGGCTTTGATCCAGCTCGTTTCGATGTTTCAGGGTCTCCGAGGCAGCCCACATCTTCGAGTCCAATGCTTCGAGCGCCGGCGATGTACCATGACGAATCACAACTTTATCAAACTCGAAGACCTTGCCTTGGAGTGTAACGCTAAGCTTTCTTCCAGAACGAAGCACGGTGGCCGCATCAAGCCTTCCTTTGTGATAGATGACGTGGTCGTTGAAGATGAGTCGCGACGTGAGGTAGCGGTTCAGCACGGACGCTCTCAGCGTGAGAGGTTCGCCCGGACCATTGAGGGCGACTCGTCGGTCGGTGCGAAGGCGATGTTGCAGCAACTTGTCGATCGGCTCAGAGAGATCGTTCAGGTCTCGGTACCCGGTCATCAGCAACGGCTCGACGCTCGCTGGATTCGCGGCGCGACGGGCTGCCTCTTCAATGTTCAGTAGTTTTGCCTTGAGGGAGGCAACATTCGGTCGATCGAGCAGAAAATCGCTCACGAGCGTGTCATGCCGAAAGTCGTTGATCGTGGCGCGAAGCAAGTCTGTAAGCCCACCGTCTCCCGTGCCCGAAATGAGATAGGCGCGACGTTCGTCTGAGTCTTCATCGTCCTGGTCGAGTTGGTTGTCTCGCCAATAGGACGTAGTGTCCGCTGGAGGGAGCTCCTTTTCGGTTCCGAAGCCAACCGCCAGGATGAGTATAGGCGCTGTCGCTGTCTGGTAGTTGGGATCCCAGCGCAACTCCCAGCCGTTGCTGTTACTTTCGGTTTTGAGATTCCTGATTCCAAACTTCGCAACTATTCCTTCCTTGTTGGCCACATCTTCCTTATCGGCCACATGCCACTCGCCACCCTGATGGAGCCACCAATCTTCAGGATGATGGAGCCAGGTGGGGGAACTCAACGACCGAAGGAAGTGGTGTCACGTCTACAGTC
>JBEHXA010000265.1:0-9873 GCA_048498935.1 Myxococcota bacterium | reverse complement strand
ACCGGTCCTGCACCATGATTTCCAACATAGGCGCGAAGGCCCAGGTGCGCGCCAGGGCGGACGCGCGGTCCACCACCTCGCCTACCGGCTGCACTTCGCCCGAAATCGAGGCGAAATCGAGGCGAGCGCGACCGCTCGCGATGCCGACTCGCGCTCCGGAGCGCGCCAGGCGTCGCCCCAGCTCGAGCGCGACCGCGGCCTCGTTGCCGACCGCGCGCCGCGCGCCGAGGTGCGCAACGATCGAATCCTGCCCGAGCGGTACGGCGTCGGCGCCGCGCTGCCGCAGCTGTTCGAGCGAGCGCTCACGCGCGGAGCCGGTACCGAAGCGAATCGCGACGATCGACGTGACCAGGCGCGAGCCGCTCCAACCCAGGCGCGACGACCGCACTGCTTCCACGGGTTCGAGCCAGCTCTGGCGGAGACCATCGCGCGACGCCTCCTGCAGCAGCTCGAGCACCTCGTCCATCGTGCCCGGACGCGCCGCAGGGTCGGTCTCCAGCATGCGCGAGACCAGCGCGTCGAGCATGGGCGGAGTGTCGCGTCTCAGCTCGAGCAGCCGCGGCGCGCTCGTGGTTACGAGGCGCGCCAGGGTGGCGATCACGGTGGGCCCGACGTGCGGAGGTCGGCCGGCGATCAGCTCGAACAAGGTCGCGCCGAGCGAGTAGATGTCGCTGCGAGCGTCGATCGGCGCGTCGCCGCGGGCTTGCTCGGGCGCCATGTAGGCAGGCGTTCCGACCACGTCGCCGGAGCGGGTGATGCGGATGTCACTCTTGGCGGCGACGCCGAAGTCCACGATTTTGGGCGTCACGTTCTCTAGTGAGCCGCTCGACTCGGTGGAGCGGCACAGGAACAGGTTGCCGGGCTTGATATCGCGGTGAAACACGCCCGCGCTGTGCGCCGCGATCAACGCCTCGCCGACCTTGATGCCGAGGTCGGTCGCCTGCTGGATGCTCAGCGGATCGCGACGCTGGCGTTGAGCCAGGTCTTCACCATCCAGCCATTCCATCGCCACATACGGCAAGCCGCTGTCTTCCAAGACACCGAACGCGACCGTCTTGACGATGCCCGGGTGATCCAAGTTGGCCAGCAGCTGGCCTTCACGCATCAGCCGCTGTTCCTCTTCGGGCGCGACACCGGCGTCTGCCGCGATCACCTTGAGCGCGACCGCGCGGTCCGTGGCGAGGTCGTAGGCGCGATAGACGATGCCCGCACCACCGCGACCTACCTCTCGCTCGACGACGAAGCGGCGTCCCAGTCGTCTGCGCTCGGAGTTGGTCGGCTCGGTCACGAGGCTCCCAAAGGTAGTCTCGCAGCGCGCGGAGTGAAAGCCCGGCTGGACGGCGAGCCGCGAAACTGTTCCCAGGCGCTCGAAAAGGCGGTAGCTATTTCATTAAGGGCCTTGCGTGGCTCCGCAGCGGGTGGTCGCCCGGCGGGGCTCCGCCTTTTTTCCAAGGAGTTCGCCATGGGTGTTCGCTCAGTGTTCGGCTGGCTGTCGCTAGGCGTGTGGGTTTCGCTCTCGAGCTGCAGCACGGAGCCCGAGAAGGTGCAGCCCGAGACGCGGGGAAAACGCGGCGAGCGCTGTCAGGCGAGGAACGACTGCGAGTCCGGCCTGGCTTGCTTGAACGGGCTGTGCGCCAAGAACGAATTCGCGATCGAGGTGAAAGCCAAGCAATGCGATCGCGTCGAGTGCGGAGACGACGCGGACTGTTGCGGTGACCGTCCGACTTCGGCGCCCGCTGAGTGCAAGAATCACGACCTCATCTGCAACCAACCGAGCTTGCCGGATTGCAGCCCCCAGACTGCGTGCACGGAAGATGCAGATTGCGGAGATGGCGTCTGTCGTCCCGGCTCGTGCTCGGGGTCCTTCAGCGCGTGCATGGACAGCGCGGATTGCGCCGATACCTGCGTCGGCGGCTTCTGTAGTCTGAGCAACGTGAGCTGCACTGTAGCGACGCAGTGTCCGTACTACGGAAGCACTTGCCAGAACCGCTCCTGCAATTGCGCCAATCCGGATTTCGATCCGACCGACGAGATTTGCAGCAACCCGGACTGCGTCGATATTTGCCTACTACGCTGCGAAAACGAGCTTTGCGTCAAGGATAACTCGTGCAAGGTCGACGCCGACTGCCTCGTCGCCAACTCCGTCGCCCGCCTGTGTGACGAGGGTCGCTGCGTGCAGTGTATCGAGAACGACGACTGCGACGTCGACAACGACGAGACCTGCGTAGACAGCAAATGCCATAAGCCGTGCGAGTACGACGAAGAGTGCGCCATGTTCGAGATGTGCGACGACGGTGATTGCGTCTACCGCGGCTGCATCAGCGATCGCGAGTGCATCCTCGCGGCGGCGCGCGGCAACGGCGGCGTGGGCGGTAGCGGTCCAATCGCTCCGACCACCGACGACCCGCGCCTGTTTCAGTGCCTGGCGAGCGACACGGATCCGAACATCAAGATCTGCAAAATTCCGTGCGAAAACGACGGGTCTTGCGGGCAGTTCCAGGTCTGCGACGCCGGCTTTTGCAAGTTCGTAGGCTGCGATACGAACGAGGAGTGCCGCGCCTACCTGGGCATCGCGAACGAGATGACCAGCGATACCAAGCCGTTCGTCACGACTGCAGTGTGTCGCGAGTAGGGCTGGCAGGGTCTTGGGTGCTGGCGCTCCGAGCAGCGCGACACCGTTTGGCCGAAAGCTCGACGCCCAGGGCGTCGAGCCCGAGGTCGTTGGCGACCGCCAGCAGCAGACCGCGACCGCAAAACGGATCCACCACGCGGCGCGTCGCTGTTTCGTCGAGTACGAAGCGGCACGCCGCCTGGCACGCGAAGAGCCCCATGCCGCGACTCCAGCTGGTCGCGCCAGCAGCGGAGAGCATGTCGGGGCGCGCGCGCCGGGGAGGCGCGGCATGCCCCCGCGTGAACGCGAGCAAGTGTGAGTAGCCCGGACGCCCCTGACTCGGCGTGCCGGGCGGGCGCCGGCAGACGATTTGATGAGAGAGCAGCGTGGCCCCCGCTTGCTCGGCTGCGCGCTGGATCAGGTACCCTTTGTCGACCCAGCGACCCTGGAAACGGATGTCGCTCTGATAGAACAGGCTGACCGAATCGAGGCTCGGCCAGCGCATGAGCTCGGCTGCAGCGTCCACGAACCAGCGCTGCCAGCCGTCGAGGCCGGGCCCCAGCTCCGGTAGCTCGGACAGATCCGGCAGTGATGTCACGATCGCGTCGCCTGGCTCGGCTGGGTGCTCGCGCAGCCACGCAAGCGCTTCTGCCTGAACGACCAGGCGCGCGGGGGGCTGGACGTCAGCGACCAGGAGCACGCCTGAGCAAGCGCCGTCGCGCAGCCAGTGAGGGTGGGGGAGTGAGGGACGGATCTTCTTCGGGCGGCAGCGCGAGCGCCGGACGCGGTTCGCTGCCCAGCCCCGCCGAGAGCAGATCGTCCGCGGTGATGCGCGTGCCGCGTGCCGTGGCGGCGGTGCGGGCCAAAAGCCCGAACAGCTCGAGCTCGTTGCCGGGGAAGTCGTGCTCGGTGAGCAGAGCAAGCGCCGACGGCTCGATGCCGAGCGGCTCACCCGAAGAGCCGAGCCCGAAACGGCTCAGGCCCTCGAGCACCAGGGCGCGCAGATCCTCGGCGCGTTCGGAGAGCTTCGGCAACTTGAGCTCGCGACCTTCGAGGAGCCGCGCCAAGGTCTCGTGAAGCCGTCCCGCGGCGGCGAGCGTGCCGGCATTCGCTGGCAAACCGAGCACCAAACCGGCTGGAACCACGCCTGAAGGCGAGTCGGCGCGGCCGCGCCCGAGCAGGAAATGTGCGAGCACCTCCTGCACTTCCGTGGGCAGCGCGGAGGCGCCGGTGATGAGCAAGGTGCCGCCGTCCGCGGCCACCAGCGGCGAACGCTCGGGGTCTTGCCAGGTGGCCAGCGTGCGCGCGTCGAGCTCGGTACCATCGAGCGCGACGAAGGGCCCGTCGGCGCGCGGACTGGAGAGGTGTGCGTGCGCAGCGAAGCCTTGCGCGTCGACGCCGGGCGGGGTGAGCAAGGCGAGGGCGCTGTCGCTTTGCGCGAGGCGCTCGAGCGCATCGAGGCACATCCGCGCGTCGGGACTGAAGGCCGTGGTGCGTACGCGATGCGCGAGGCGCTCGGCGGGTAGCCGGTGGCGCGTCGCCTGCGCGCCTACCGCGCGGCTCAGGCGATCACACTCGCGTTCCAAGCTAATCGCGCGATCTTGCGCCAAAAGCTCGCGCTCGCGCGCCCGCGAGAGCGCGGCTGAAACTGAGATGAGCGAGCTGATGCGATCCGAGAGCGTGCGCAGCGCGCGCGCCTCCTCGAGCGTGAGCGGGCTCGAGCGGCTGTCGTCGGGCAAGAGCACGAAGCCGAGCGGGCCGTCCTCGTCGCACACGACGGTGGCCGAGTAAGCGCCGCGCGCGCGAAACCAGCCGAGCAGGCCCCGCACTTCCGGTCTGCGCACCTCTACCGCAGCGAGCGCGTCCACGCGCAGCGTGCGTTCGGGTTCGCCGAGCGCCAGGTCGTACAGGCGTTCGGGGGCATCGGCGCGCTCGACGTGCAAGTAGCCGGCGACGTCGACCGTGAGCACCTCGCTCGGCGCCTGTCTCCAGATCTCGGCGCGCGCGTTGCCTGAAGCGGCGGTGTCTTGAAGCGCGACGAGCGCCGCGGTCAGCGCGGTGTTCGGGTCGGGCGACAGCGCCCCGCGGCTCGCCCGCTCGATCGCCAAAAGCCAGCGAGATTGCTCGGGCCCGAGCGGCCGCGCGATGCGCTGCGCCAGTAGGCCCACGGCCACGCACGCGACCGACGCACCGATCAGGATGCTCCCGGTGGCGCGGGGCAGTGAGTGCGCCAGCGTCCCCGCCGCGACCACCACCGGCACGCCTGCGATCGCCACCGCCAGGATGCCGCGCAGCGCGCGGGTCACGCTGGTCGGCTCGGACGCGATTGCGGCCCAGCTGCCGAGCGCTGCGGCCGCGCAGAGCGCCGCGGGCAAAAAGCGATCGGGCGCAGCGAGCGAGAGCGACGCACCCAGCACTGCCACGACGACTGCGGTCAGCGACAGCGCGAAGGCGCTGGCGGCTCGATCGCCCACACCGAGCTCCGCCTTGCGCAGGTTGCGCAGGCGCACCGTCGCGGCGCATTGGAGTAACAGAGAGCCGGCAGCAGCGCTGGTCGTGGCGTAGTCGACGAGCAGGGGATCTCGTACGAAGCGCCCCGGCAAGAGCGCGGTGGCGGCCGGGATGCTGGTGGCGATGGCCCACAACAGCCCACCGAACGCCGCAGCGTCGAGCGACTCGGTCGCTTTGGGAGCCAGCAGCATGCCGCCCAGCGGCTTGATACGTGCGAGCGCCACGAGCGCGCTCACCGACGCGATGCCCGCTCCCAGGTTTGCGGCGGTGTCCAGCCCTGCTCGGCCGGCTCCGCCAGAGCGGGCGACCAGGAAGAGCGCGATACCGAACGCGGTGAGCCAGCCGGCCTTGCGAGCGCTGGGGCTGACCCGATCCGACCCTGCCGCCACCTGCGAGCGGCGGTAGATGGCAAAGAGACCCAGGCTGGTGGCGAGCAGGGCTGCAAAGGCCGAGGCGGCAGACCCGCTGCGGGCCGCGGCGAACGCCACGTAAGCGAGCGCCAGAAGGCACAGGGCGAGCTCGCGGGTCATGAGCGCTATATAGCTCAAGATTCCGGCCAATTGCCCGAAGCTTGGACGGGCGCTTGCCGGGGCGAAGGGACAGGGCTATCCGGCCGCTCCTGCGATATTAATGCTGGCTGGTCACCGCGGACCAGAGCGCCCGACCGCACGAGGCTGGGCGCCTCGTAAGGCACCCCATCCGAGATGAAGAAGAACTACGTCCTCGACACCAACGTCCTTCTGCACGACCCCCACGCCATCTTCAAGTTCGAGGACAACGATCTGTTCCTGCCGATCTACGTGATCGAAGAGATCGACCAGTTCAAGCGTGACTCGAACGAGCGAGGTCGGAACGCGCGCACCGTGTCGCGCCTGCTCGACGCCCTTCGCTCCAAGGGGCCGCTCTCGGGCGGCGTGGCGCTCTCGGATGGCGGCACCTTGCGCGTGTTCGTTCCGCAGATTCGCGCCGAGCTCCCCATCGCGCTCAACCCCGGCTCGGGCGATCACGCGATCTTGCAGACCGCGATCGCGCTCCGCGACTCGCACCCGGAAACGCCCACGATCTTCGTGACGATGGACGTGAACCTGCGCATCCGCGGGGATGCGCTCGGCCTCTCGACCGAGAGCTACGAAAACCAGGCAGTCGACTTCGAGCACCTGGAGTCGGGCACGGTGGAGCTCACGGTGCCGCTACCCGAGCTCGAGGGCTTTTTGAGCAAGGGCAGCATCAAGCTGCCTTCCGGCGAAAAATTGCCGCCTAACTGCTGCGTGGTGCTGCGAGACGACGCCGAGCGGCCGCGCACTGCGCTCGGCCGCTACCACTCCGACGCCGGTGAAATCCGCGCGCTCAAGGTGCCGCGCGAAGGGCTCTCCGGCGTGCGTCCGCGCAACCGCGAGCAGGCCTTCGCGCTCGACTTGCTGCTCGACGAGAACGTGCGCCTGCTGACTCTCGTCGGCAAGGCCGGCACGGGCAAGACGCTGCTCGCATTGGCCGCGGGCCTGAAGCGCGTCGTAGAAGAAGGCGTGTATGCGCGGCTGCTCGTGAGCAGGCCCGTGATGCCGCTGGGGCGTGACCTCGGCTTCTTGCCGGGCGACGTGGACCAGAAGCTCAACCCGTGGATGCAGCCCATTTACGACAACCTCGAGTTTCTGCTCGTTGCTGGCGGAGGCAAGCGACGGGGCGTGCGCGGGTACGACGAGCTGTTTCAATCGGGGCAGCTCCAGGTCGAGCCCCTGACGTACATTCGTGGTCGTAGCTTGCCGTCGCAGTACGTGATCGTGGACGAGGCGCAGAACCTCACGCCTCACGAGGTCAAGACGGTCATCACGCGCTGCGGCGAGGGCACGAAAATCGTCCTAACCGGCGATCCGTTCCAAATCGACAACCCCTACGTCGACAGCTCCACCAACGGTCTCTCCTACGCGGCCGATCGGCTGCGCGGCGAGCCCCTGGTCGGGCACATGCTGCTGGCGAAGGGCGAGCGCAGCGAGCTCGCCAACATCGCCGCCAACAAACTGTGACCTTGCGCCGTCGCCATCCGCTCTCGGAAGCGACGGCCGGCGTCGCCAAGCAGCTGCAACGCTGCGAGGCTGCCATCGCGCTGCTCGATCGCGCGCGGCCGACCAACTTGCAAGCGGAGCTGGCACGGCTGCTGACCGGGTTCAAGCATGGCAAACGCCTCGAGCTCCAGCTCCAGCACGAGCCTCCAGCGCGTCTCACGGATGTGCGCCAGGGTTTGGATGCGCTTTCGGGTCAGCTCGACACGGGCGACGTCGAAGCTCGGCTGCTGCTCGAGCGCGCCGGGGAGCTCGCCACTGAAGCCGCACTCGCCGAGCACGTCGGGTTGCCGCAGTTTCGGGAGCTCGCCGCGCGGCGCTATCCGATCCCCGAACGCCACGTCGACTTACGCCGTGCAGCGCTCGAGCTCTTGGCCTCGCCGCTCAGCGAGCCGCAACCGGAGCGCCTGCACGCGACCGACGACGAGCGCGACGCAGATAGCCTATTTTGCCTGATTTCTCAGCTCATCTCGGCCGAGCGGTTGCCGGTGCGGGTCGAGCTCGACGCGGGGCTGGTCGCGCTCGCTGCGGTTGCCGAGGGCGTCGTCCGCGTTCGTGCCGGGGCTCGCCTCACGCGCTCCGTAGGGCGCCGCATCGCCTTGCACGAGGTGGGCGGCCATTTGGCGCCGCGCATCTCGGGCGCCGCGCTGGGCGGCGTCTTCGCCGCTGCCGCCGCCCGGGCCTCCGACGACGAAGAGGGGCGTGCGACCTTGCTCGAAGATCGAGCGGGCCTGCTGAGTGACGAACGCCTCGCGGAGCTGGCACGGCGTTACCTCGTAGCGACGAGCGTGCGCGAGGGAGCCGATTTTTGGCAGAGTGTGGACGTGCTGCTCGCGAGCGGCTCCGAGCCGGCGCCTGCGCTCGAGCTGGCATGTCGAGCGCATCGCGGCGGAGGTTTGGGGCGTGAGCTGGTGTATTGGTCCGGCTACCAGCGCGTGCGCGCGGCTTATGCAATCCGGCCCGAGCTCGAGGCGCTGCAGCGCGCTGGACGCATTTCGCTCGCGGCGGCTGCCGACTTGCTGGGCGCGTCCATCGACCTCGATGACGGAGCACCGCGCTGAGCTCGGCCTCCGCGCGCGGCTCGCTGGCCGCTAAGGCCTTGTCAGTTTTGAGGAATCGCACTACATCGGGCGCGTGAGCAGCGCCTTGGATCGGAGTGGTCGAGGGAGGCAGCGCGGCTCGTCTGCGTGCTGGACGATGAAGCAGGTTCTGCCGCTTGTATTGCTCCTGACGCCTGAGCTCGCTGCGGCGCAGCAGCAAGGGACCGGTGCGGTCCCGGGAGGCCCTGCGACTGCCGTCGTGAAAGCCCCGGACCAGACCCCCGAGGCGCCGCAGCCCGTGGTCGTGATGCCCGAGATCGAGCATTTCGAGAACGCGCCCTACCCGGCCGAGGCAGAGCGCGCCGGGATCCAGGGCGACGTCGTGCTGAAGCTGACGATCGACAAGCAGGGCAACGTGACGGCGGCCGACGTGCTCGAGCCGATCGGCAATGGCTTCGACGAAGCGGCGAGTGCCGCTGCGCTGAAGTTCAAGTTCAAACCTGCCACACGGGACGGCGCGCCATTCGCGGTCAAAATTAAGTACGTGTACTCCTTCACGCTGAAGGAGGTCGCGGCGCCGCCGCCCCCTCCGCCGACCGTGGGCGAAGTGCACGGCACGCTGTTCATCGCCGGCAGTCAGGCTCCGCTGGCGGGCGCCGAGGTGGTCGTGGTGCAGCCCGACGGCAAGGAGCTGCGCGCCACGGCCGACGCCAACGGCAGCTTCGTGTTTCCGGGGCTACCTCCCGGCAAATACAAGCTCAAGGTCAACGCGACCGGCTACGACCCGTACGAAAGCGACGAGGACGTGGTCGTGGGCGAAGCGCTCGACCTCGTGTATCGCATTGCGCCAGTCTCCGACGGGCTCGAAATCGTGGTGAAGGGTGATCGGCCGCCGCGCGAGGTGACGCGCCGTACGCTCGAGCGCCGTGAGATCAGCCGAATTCCGGGGACCAGCGGCGACGCTTTGCGCTCGCTGCAGAGCTTGCCTGGTGTGGCGCGCCCGCCAGGTCTGGCGGGTCTATTGATCGTCCGCGGCTCGGCGCCCGAAGGGACCGCGTACTTCATCGACGGGTCGGACGTCCCGCTCATTTATCACTTCGGTGGCCTGTCGAGCGTCGTCCCCACCGAGCTGCTCGACCAGATCGACTTTTACCCCGGCAACTTCAGCGCGCGCTACGGGCAGAAGATGGGCGGCGTCGTCGACGTGGCGCTGCGCAAGCCCGACACGGGCTGCAACGGTCCGTACGGCAAGCGCACCGACAAGCAGGGTTGCTTTCACGCCATGGCGCAGGTCGACCTGATCGATTTGCGCGCGATGGTGCAGGGCCCGCTGCCGATGAAGAACTGGAGCTTCGCAGCGGCAGGCCGCTACAGCTGGTTCGACAAGTGGCTCACGCCAGCGCTCGAGACCGCCGGCTCCAGCGTCACCAGCGCTCCGGTCTACTCTGACTATCAGTTGATCGCGGAGCACGATGACGGCCGCTCGCGCACTAGCCTGCGCTTTTTCGGCTCGAACGATCGCTTCGAGGTGATAATCACCGATCCGGCCGCGCAGGATCCTGGCTTTGGCGGCAACCTGCAGTTCTCGACGAACTTCTATCGCTTGCAGGCGCTCAACGAGCTCAAGCTCGCGAGCAACGTCGACCTGACCAGC
>JBEHXA010000264.1:0-9874 GCA_048498935.1 Myxococcota bacterium | reverse complement strand
GGCCGCAGGTCCGCCTGCCGCCGCCGCCGTGACCGTAGGCGGCGGCGCCGTCGGGGTCGTGCCGGGACCGGACGCCGAGCTGACAGGTGCCGACACTGGGGCTGAGCCGTCGGCGGGAGCCGGTGTCGGCGCCGGCGCGGTGGTGGTCGGCTGGGCCTGCGCTTCCGCAGGCGCCGCATGCGCTTGCGCGCCGTACAGGTAGCTCGCCAAGGCCAACAGCAGCGTTCCGTACGATGACAACGGGGTCTTCATGGTGTCCTCTCGGTTCGTCGCCCCTGGCAGCGACGGCGAG
This sequence comes from Myxococcota bacterium, assembly GCA_048498935.1. Classification (GTDB taxonomy): domain Bacteria; phylum Myxococcota_A; class Polyangia; order Polyangiales; family Polyangiaceae; genus PMG-095. Next base: position 9,582 of record JBEHXA010000264.1, on the reverse strand, counting down.
TCGCGACAGCAGGAGTGCCAGTGCTAGGCGACGGTGTTCGAAGCAACACCCAGGCACATTGTATGCCCCGTCACTCCAAAGGTTGACATGCGGCACGGATCGCATGGAGGCGCGCGATCCGTTCGATACATCCGGCTCGCCCACGCGCATCTCTTGCCGGGACGCGCAATCGCTGCGCGTCGATCCGGGCGTTCCGCGCTGCCGCTCGCGCGCTCGTACCTGTCAGGCCCGGCAGATCGGGCGGCTTTCTTTCGCAAGCCTCATTGGCTGTCATTGGCATCGAAGTTGCTTCTTATCTGTCGAGGAGTCTGCTCGATGAGCTCGTCCACTCAACTAGTCCGTGATCTCATGCGCACGAACGTGACGACGATCGGCCGCAATCAAAGTCTGCGTACCGTGGACGACGTGATGCGGCTCGGCAGAATCCGGCACATTCCCGTCCTCGACGACGACGGCTCATTGGTCGGCATCTTGAGTCAGCGGGACCTGTTCCACGGAGGGCTGTTACGCGCGCTCGGCTATGGTTCCCACGCGCGCGACAAGGCGCTCGACACGTTGGTCGTGAAGGAAGCGATGAAGACCGACGTCCTCACCACCACGCCCGATACTTCGCTGGTGGAGGCGGCTAAGGTCATGCTCGATCACAAGGTCGGCTGTTTGGTCGTGCTCGACGGCGCCCGGCTCGTCGGCATCTTGACCGAGTCCGATTTCGTGCGCCTCGTCGTGAACACCGAAGCAGAACCGATTCGCGACCGCGTTTCGGAATAGTGACGCCGGCCCGGTAAAGCGCGATCTGTCTCACGTGCTGCCCGACGCAGGCCCCGATCCGCTTTGCGAAGTCGTCGCGCAAGAGCAGTTGCCGCGACCGCGCATCCGCTCGGCGCTTGGTTGCGACGAGCGAGCGAGTTGCGACCCGCGCAGGACTTGCGCGCACGCGCAAATCCTCCGCGCAAACACGGCAAATGGCGCAAAAATTAACGTACGCCGAGTCGGCACGGTGGCTGCAGAAGAGCCTCCTTGATGATCATGGCACGGACGGTTCCGTGTCGCTCCACGAGCGTAGCGGTTGCGATGGCGTTCCTGTTGATGTCGAGCTCGGCGCTCGGCGAGCCGCCCCGCGCCGATACGGCCGCTGAGACGTTCGAGTACACCGTGCCCACGCGCAAGAACTACCTGCGCGACGTGCTGGAGATCCAGGCGCTCTATGCCTTTGGCTTCCTGTGGTACCTGACCGCCGCACGCCAAGACTGGGACGCTGACTACGGCTGGGAAACCTTCCAGCAAAAGCTGACCAGCCCGCCCGAGCACGACATCAACGCCTTCGGGACGAACTTTCGGGGCCACCCATTCGGGGGCACCGGGTACTACTGGGCAGCACGCGGCAATCGCCTCGGGATCGGCGAAGCTTTCGGGATCACGTTTCTCAGCTCCTTGGGTTGGGAGTACTTCGGTGAGGTTAGCGAAAGGGTTAGCGCGAACGACCTCATCGTAACCCCAGTCGCGGGGCTGGCGATTGGCGAGTCGTTCACCCAGCTCGGCGCATACTTCGATCGGTCGTCGCGCACTCTCTGGCATCGGACGCTCGGCACGCTGTTCGGGCCCATCAAAACCGTCAACGACGCGCTCGACGGCGCGAGGCTGGCGCGCGTGACGGCAGGTGTCCCAGAGCGCGAATGGCACGAATTCCCGCTGAGCTTGAGCCTGGCCACGGTTCGGGAGGGGGGGACCTTGCCATTGCAGACGACGGCCGGCGAGCTTCGTCTCAGCCTCTCCGAGCGGCTCTCGCGCCTTGCGGGATACGTGGGCGCAGCCGAGCGAGACGAATGGTTCTCCGATGCAGAGCTCTCCGGCATCGGCATTTCGGCGGCTTTGTCGCGACATGGACTTTCCGACCTCCTCTTCGAACCACACGTCGTGCTGCTCGGACACTATGCGCGCTTCGCGCGAGGTAGCGGAAGCGCGCTGCGTGGTGGCGGCACTGCGACGGGTCTGAGAGTCGGCTTCAGCTATCAACTGCACGACTACCGCCGCGAACAGCCCGGAGTGACCGACCGCATGGCGCTGGTGGAGCCCGTGGGTTGGTTCCTCGAAACGAGGAGCACCCTCGGAGCCAGTCGCCTGCGACTCACCTTCGACGCCGGCGCCGAGTACGGCGGGGTGCATCCCATAGCGCTCGAGCAGTACCGCGGCAGCGCCGAGTTGCCACGCGTGCTGCAAACCTTCGGCTACTACTTCGGTGCGGGCGGGCGGGTGCGCAGCCAAGCCGAAATCTGCGTCGGGGACTTTCGCTTCGATGCAAACTTCGCGGCTCTCACGTTGGGATACGTGGACGAGCGCGCGGCGCCGCCGCTTTCCGACGGCTTCGCGCGGTTCGGCGCGGGCGGCGGCTTCACCGGGATCTCGGGCTTGAGCTTACGGGCCTTCGCAGAGCGCGCCGAGCGCTTTGGACGAATGGGTTCCGTGAGCGTGAACGCCTCCGAGCTCACGTTCGGCATCGAAGGCACCACGCAGCTTTGAAGAGGAATGACATGGCACGACGAACCACCCCCTTTCCAACCGGCTCCCGATTAGCGCTGGGACTGAGCGTCGTTTGCCTCGCGCTCACGGTGACCTCGACCGCCAACGCGGCCCCTCGGTCTCCGGCCTGGCAGGCTCGCTACGACAGAGCTCGAGAATCGTTGCTCGACGAGCGTCCGGATGAAGCGGCGCGCGAGTTCGAGATTTTGGCCGCCACGGCGGACAACCCGGAAGATCGCCTACTCGCCAGCGAGCTGCAGGCGCTCACGCGGCTGAAGTTGCGGGCTCTGACTCGGCCACAACCCGCACTTCGTACGAGCGACGAGCTCACGCTGCTCTACACCACCGCCGTCCTCTACGGCCTGGGCACCAGCGCGTGGATGGCGCTGATCGTCAAGCCCAAGTCGCTCGGCGCAGCCGTTCTACCATTTGCGGCGATCACCACCGCCGCGGTCGGAGGTGTCGCGCTCGCCGACGGCTATCGGCCGTTCCGGCTCGGGGTCCCCCAGTCCATCTCGGCCGGCCTTTACCTGGGCTTCGGTGAGGGGATCTGGGCGGTCGGCATCGACCACGCGCGCGCGGCGCGGTTGGGCGACGACTCCGCCTGGGACAGCGAGATGGTGGCCACCGTTCTCTGGAGCGGAGCCACGCTTGGAGGCGTCGTCGGTGGTGTCGTCGGTGCGCTCCGCCAACCCACTCCAGGCCGCGTTTCGTTCACCGCGTCTACCTCGCTGTGGGGCGGCGTCCTGGCCTCTTTCTCGGCGGCCGCGCTCGAGCCGAGTACCGACCGGCGTACCGAGACGTCCTTCGTCGTCGGCACGGTCGGCTACAACGTCGGGCTCGTCGGCGGCCTGGTGTTTGCACCGATGGTCGCGCCCAGCGTCGCACGGGTGCGCTTCGTGGATCTGGCCGGCATCGGCGGCGGCTTGATCGGAGCCGGCAGCTACAACCTCTTCGCTGGTGGCAACGCGAAGACGGAGCTGAGCCTGGGGTCCACCGCGCTCGGAGCTGCCGTCGGCCTCGGCGTCAGTTGGTGGGCAACGCGTGGCATGCCGAGCGATCCGGGCAAGCGGCGCACCGCGTACGCCCCCACGCTGATGCCTTCGGTGACGCGCACGCCAGGCGGTTGGCTGGCTGGAGTGGCGGGTGAGCTCTAGGGCCTTCGCCCGGCTGCGGAGGCAAGCGCACCTCGTGCTCGTGCGTGGTGTGGTAGCCGGCCTACTCCTCTCGACTGCCTCCGTCGCCCGAGCAGAGACTAACGAGCCGGCGTCACTGAAGACCTACCACTACCGGCTCACGCCAGAGCCCAACTACCTTCGCGCGACCATCGAAGAGGTGATCATCCTAGGCGGTGAATCCTTGCAGTATTGGAAGGACCGCAACATCAACTCGGAGGACTGGGATCTCAGTTACAGCTGGAGCAGCTTCGAGGACAAGCTCACGGGCGTGGCGTACGCCTTCGACACGAATCGCTTCGAAACGAACTTCGCCTATCACCCAATCGCCGGCATGCTCTACTACCTGGCGCCACGCAACAACCGAATGACCGTTCTAGAGTCACTCGGCTTCGCGTTTGCCAGCTCGGCGTTTTGGGAACTGGTCGTCGAGTTTCGCGAAAAAGTCAGCATCAACGACCTGTGGGTGACGCCTCTTTCCGGCATGGCCCTCGGTGAGACCACCGCGCAGCTCGGCGCGTTCTTCGATCGAGGTTGCGCGACCAGCGTCAACCGTGCCCTCGGCTTCGCCTTCGGCCCCCTGCAGACCGTTCACGACAAGCTCGATGGCGTCACGCCGCTGCGTCCGCAGCGCTGTGACCAGCTCGGCTTCGACCTCAAGAGCCAGCATCGGTTTCGCTTCTCGCTCGGGGCGGCCGAGCTCCGGACCTCTGGAAGTGAGCTGTATCGCGTGGTTCGCGGCAAGCTCGAGACCTCTATCGTGAACCTGCCCGACACCGAGCATCCAGTGACCGGTTGGCGTACGTTCGCGGACGGCAACTTGAGCGACATGACCCTCGGCTTTTCCTACGGGGCAGGCAAGGTTGCCGACGCGCTGATCGATACCCGCGCTACCCTGGCAGGCGCCGAATATCGACGTCTATTGGACGGCACGCGAGCCCTCGGCTTCGGGGATCGCGCGACGCTCGGAGTGTTGGTCGGAGCACAGTACAGCTTGCATCGCTACGAGCCTACAAAGCCTGCGGATCGCGTATTTTTGCTCGATGCTCCTGCCATGAGCATGCGCCTAGTGGGCCGTCGTGCCGGATACGGCTTCGCGCTACAGCTGGACGCGGGGGCGACGTTCGGCGGCATGGACGCCCTAGCCCTCGAAGTGCATCGCGCGCGCGCAGGCTCGTCTGGTCTGACGACCATAGCGGATCAACAACGGTACAACTACGTCGCCGGGGTCGCACTTTCGCCTAGCGCCCGGCTCGAGCTCGATGGCGTAGAGCTCGGCTTCAAAGCTCGGAGTGAGCGCGTAACGGCAATCTACATTTGGGGACGCCACGGCAATACGCCGAACGGCGATCCACTCCCAGATCACGAGCAGCGACGGCACGGGGAGCTCTGGCTCTCGACGGGCCCTCGCATAGGCCCGCGCCTGACGTTGAGCGTCGAAGCAACCGAACGCAGCGGCAGCCTCGGGGCCAGCGAGAGGCGCCTCACCGAAATGGGCGTAGGCCTCAGCTTGGGCGCGGCGCTGTAGATCGCTCTTCAAGCTGCCGCGGTGCGGCCCAGCGGATCGAAAGTCGTCTTGCCCAGCTTGGCATCGCGATACCGTCCCATCGAGATCGCCATCGAGCGAGCGACCGGGCCCGGCTGATAGGAGGCTAGCTCTTCTCCGAGCCGCGCGAGCGCAGGGCCGGATTCCAACGCGACCCCCCGCTCGAAGAACGCGAGAAAGTCACACGGCAAGTCTTCATCGGGGCAACGTGAGGAGCTCGACATAACGTAGGGCCTTTCAGGCTTGAAGCCCATCGCCCTAGCAAGCGATGTGCCGTGCGCATCAAGCACAAAAAGCCCCACTATTTTGCTGGACACGCCCTCCGCATCAACGCGCAGATCCTGCGGGGGTGACAGAGGCCCACGAATTCTTTGCGGGAGAGCGGTCCGCGCTCAGGCCCTCAAATGGGGTTGACCGTGACCAGTTGAACCACGTCGACGCGCCGATCGTAGCCTGGCGCCCCTTCGCCCGCCCGCTCGGCGCCCGCGCTCTCGGTTTCGATACGGCTCGCATCGACGCCATGGCGCACCAACGCATCCTTCACGTAGTCGGCACGCGCCTGACCGAGCTTGAGGTTGTAGGGGTCTGAGCCCACGCGATCCGCCCTGCCGATCAAGCGCAGCCGAACATTTTCGTAAGGCGTCGAGTTCAGACACGCCGCCAATGCCTCTATCTCGGGGTTGTCTTGCGGCAGCGGTTTGCTCTCGTCATACGGGAAGCGGATCAATGCGTAGGGGCATTGCTGCAGATACTTCCCAAGCGTCAGATGAATCTCCCGGGTCACCTCCGGCGGCGGCGGCAGCTCCGGAGACGGCGCCACGGCAGCGGGCGTCGCCTGTTGCTGGCACCCGTAAAGGACTGCGAGCGCCAGGCCAGAGAGAGCGCGTGCCCAAATGAAGCGATTCATCGTGTTCTCCTTGATGCGAGCGGAACGGGTAGACGACGGAGCGAGCAGACGGCGGAAGTCGGTGGCGTTTCGACACCTGCTTCGGTGCTGCTGATGCACGGTGACGTGCATACGGTATGCCGCGTTGCAGTCGACGCGTGCCGCGCTCGAAGGGCGGTCCGATAGCTTGTCCGCCCGCTCATCTCGATATCAACGCGAGTACAGAAGCTGGCATCGAGCACCGTCGCCGCTCTTTCGGGCGGGCTTGCAAGCGCGGGATTTGCGACCGCGCGCAAGCACTGCGCTCGTGAATGACTATCGCTCAGCTCGAGTTGTGCCCGACGCGCGCATCCCGCGCTCAGCTCGAGCGGGCATGCTCCTTGCGTTACTTCCGAGCACAGAAGAAGCGGAGGCGGCTATGAAGATCGGAGTCGTAGGCTGTGGAATGGTGGGCTCGGCTTCGGCCTTTGCCTTGGTGATGAACGGAGTTGGCCGAGAAATCGTGCTGGTCGACCTCGACCGAAAGCGCGCGGAGGCCGAAGCCAACGACATCTATCACGCTGTCCCCTTCGCTCACCCGCTGACCGTGCGCGCCGGTGAATACGAGGACTTGGCCGACGCCCGGGTCGTGGTCATTGCCGGCGGCGTGGCCCAGCAGCCAGGCGAAACGCGGCTGAACCTGCTACGGCGCAACGCCGAGGTATTTCGTCAGATCGTGCCGTCGGTCGTGCGCCACGCGCCAGCTGCGGTGCTACTGGTGGTCACCAATCCCGTCGATATCATGACGCACCTGGCCGCCCAATTCGCGGCTGAATCCGGCGTACCTCCGACGCGGGTGATCGGCTCGGGGACTACCCTGGACACAGCTCGGCTCCGCGCACTGCTGGGCCGCCACTTCGATGTCGACGCGCGCCACGTGCACGGTTACGTCATCGGGGAGCACGGCGACTCCGAGGTGCTGGTGTGGTCGCAAACGACGATTGCCGGCCTGGACTTGGATCGATTCGCGCAGGTACAAGGCCCACCGCTCACGCCCGAAGACAAGGCGCGCATCGACGAGCAGGTCCGCCGTGCCGCCTATCACATCATCGCCGGCAAGGGCGCGACCTACTACGGTATCGGCAGTGCCGTCGCCCATATCGTGGACGTGTTGCTCCACGATCGCCGCGCGATCTTGACCGTTTGTGCGCGAATCGAGCACGTGGCGGGCTGTGAAGGCATCACGCTGGCTCTCCCGCACCTCGTCGGTGGTGACGGGGTTCTCGCGGCCCTGCCGCTATCGCTCGACGCGAGCGAGGCCGCCGGCCTCGAAAGCAGCGCGCGCATTCTGCGGGACGCCATCGGTTCGCTGTAGCGCCGCACATCTCGCCCCCCGCGCCCCCGCTTGGGGGCGCCGAGGACGAGATACCTAGAAGCGTTCCGGCACGTACCTGAATGGATACGGAGGCGACGTGTAGCGACCGATCTTGCGCTCGGGCAACTCCGTCGGCCCGTCGTTGGGCACCTCTTCGTACGGGAGCTGCGCGAGAAGGTGACTGATGACGTTGAGCCGCACGTGCTTCTTCACCTCTGAACGTGCGACATGCCAGGGCGCCCATTCCGTGTCAGTGGCCGCGAACATCTCGTCGCGCGCCCGCGTGTAGTCGTCCCAACGGTTGTACGACTTGAGATCCATCGGCGAGAGTTTCCACGTCTTGCGGCCGTCGTCGATGCGCCCGGCCAGGCGCCGCGCCTGCTCTTCCGGGCTCACCTCGAGCCAGTACTTCAGCAGCACGATGCCAGAACGCGTCATGCCGAACTCGAATTGAGGCACTGTTTGGAGAAACCAGCGCACCTCTTCCTCCTCGCAAAACCCCATCACGCGCTCGACACCCGCCCGGTTATACCAGCTGCGGTCGAAGATCACGACCTCGCCCGCCGCGGGAAAGTGCGGAACGTAGCGCTGCATGTACATTTGGGACTTTTCGCGTTCGGTGGGAGCGGGCAGGGCTACGACGCGAAACACACGCGGGCTCACGCGCTCGGTGAGCGCCTTGATGGTGCCACCCTTGCCCGCTCCGTCGCGGCCCTCGAAGACCACGACGACTTTGAGCCCTTCTTGCACGACCCAGCGTTGAAGCTTGACGAGCTCGACGTGCAGGCGCGACAGCTCCTTCTCGTAGCCTTTACGGTCGAGCTTTTCACGGACGCCCGTGCCCTCGTCCTGATGTCCCTCTTCTTCGTGTTTGTGATGCTTCTTGCCCATGATTGTCACCTTGTCCCTTCCGACCCACGAGCACTCGACTGGTAGTGCTCGACGGCTTGTACGAGCGTGGTCAGCATGCGCTCGCGTCCGAGGCGAGCGCCCAGCGGGGAACGCTGGACCAGCTGGAGCGCTTGCGGCGTCAGCGCGGCGAGCCACAACTCGATTTGCTCGTCCTTCAAACGTGCCTCCGCGTCGCTCAGCATCTTTAGCGCGGTAAACTCGAAGCTCGGCAAGGCGCTGCAATCGAGCAACAATACGCGCGGCGAGGCGTCGTGGATGAGCGGCCACATCTTGTCCCCGACGTTCTGGGCATTACCGAAGTAGATCCGACCCTCCGTCTTCAGGATGAGCAGTCCCGGCAGCGTTTCATCCCCCGGATGCTCGTCCGAAATGGGCCTAAAGACGTCCGTGCCGGGCTTTCGCGCCAGAACGTAGACGCGCGGATTGTTGGCAGAATGCAGCAGCCCCAGCATCGACAGCACGACAGCTGCGACGATGCCCTGCAACGTTCCGAGCAACACGACCCCGGCGCACGCGCACAGTGCCCAGCGAAACTCTCGGGTTCGAAACGCGCGCACCTCGCGGAAACCAGCCAAACCGATCAAGTCGACGGAGAAGGCCACCACGACCGCAGCGAGAGTTGCCTGCGGCAGGAGGCGCATGACCGGCGCGAGAAACAACAAGGTGGCGAGCGCCATCACCGCGCCGGTAAGCGAAGAGACCTGAGTACGACCCCCCGCCTTCCGGTTCACGGCCGTCTGCGATGTACCCCCGCCGCCCGCCATGGCGCCGAACAGACCCCCCACCAGGTTAGCGGCGCCGGTTGCCATCAGCTCCTGATCGGCGCTGGGACGAGGCTCCCCAGCCGCCGCTAACGCGCGACCAGCCGCGACAGTCTCGGTAAAGCTCATCAGTGCGATCGCCAATGCGGGTGCCCACAGCCCTTCGAATAGGCCCGGCTGGGGCAGCATGAGCTTGGGCAAGCCACCGCTAATAGCGCCCACGACCGCCACGCCGTGGCCATGCAGATCGAAAAAGTACGAGGCACCGATACCACCCGCGACGACCAGGAGCGGAGACGGTAGGCGTGGCACGAAGTGCTGGAGCAGCAACAGCACGACCAGCGTCGACAGCCCCACGACGAGCGTTGCCGGAGAAACGTTCGGCACCTGAGCCACCAGCGCGGCCAGGCTGTGCAACCAGTCCGTCTTGG
>JBEHXA010000263.1:0-9882 GCA_048498935.1 Myxococcota bacterium | reverse complement strand
GGGCAAGCGCTCGCGCTGCAAACCGCCGGCGACTGGGCAGGCGCTCTGACGCTGCTCAAGGAAGTGGCTGCCGTGAAAGCGACGCCGCAGGTGCGCTTCAACATCGCTCTCTGTGAGGAAAAGCTCGGACGACTGGTGGCAGCGCTCGGTGATTACGAGCTCGCGGCCGCCGATGCTCGCGCCGAACGAGCCGATCAGGTGGCCGAAGAAGTCGAGGCGCGGCGCGAAGCGTTGAGCCAGCGCATTCCCAAGCTGACCGTCAAGCGCGGGAGCGGCGCCGAGGCCGCGAGCATCGCGCTCGACGGTGTGGCGCTCGGAGACCAAGTGATCGGCACGCCAATGCCGACCGATCCGGGTCCGCACACGGTGGAGGCCAAAGCACCCGGCTTCAAGCCGTTTCGCAAATCGCTGCGCGTTGCCGAGCAACAGAGCGAAACGATCGAGATCGTGCTCGAAGCCGAGCCGACGCCCGAGCCCCTACCGGGCGCGGCGCAGCCCTCGCCAGGGCGCAGTCGCGTGCCCGGTTACGTGATCGGCGGCGTGGGTATCGCGAGCCTGGCGGCGTCGGGCATCTTCTACGCGCTCCGCGCCGGCAAGATCTCGACGCTGGACGACGCCTGTACGGATCGCGTGTGTCCGCCCGAAATGCAGAGCGACATCGATCAAGGCAAGGTCTACACGACGCTCGCCAACGTAACGCTCGCGGTTGGCGTAGCGGCCGTCGCGGGCGGCGCGGTACTGGTCCTGACCAGCGGCCCCAGCAGCGCTCCTTCCGTTGCGCTCGCCCCCGCCCCTCTCGGCGCTCAGCTCCTCGGCAAGTTCTAACCTGCTCCCCCGGCAACGCGAGTCACCGAGCGGCCCGTCCGTGCTCGCTTCGCTGCGCGCGAGCGGGGGCCCTCAAGCGCCGGCTTCGCCGGACGCGAGGGTCCGACAGAGAAAATGCGAGCCGCGTCGGCGGTCATGCCGAGGGCGGTGGCGCCGTGAATTCATGTCGCACTTGCGACACAAAAACCTCAACAAATTCGGGCGCCGATTTTCCAATCTGACGCCTTGTCGCAGATGCGACGCGGGGGACTATCGCGACGCTCGCGGTGTCGCATCTGCGGCGCGGGCGGACCATCACAACGCTGTGTGTCGCATCTGCGACAAAGCGTCAGTTCCGGAAGCGAGCCACGATTTGATTGAGGTTTCTATGTCGCACATACGACATGGAATCGCATGGGCGAGAGAGGCTCCTGCGAGTCGGGCGACGTGCGGACAGACCTAACTCGGCGCGAGTAGACGGAGGCCGGGGGGGCGGGCAACGAAAATCCCCTTCCTAGAGCCATTTGCGGCTCTTGAACCAGAGCAGCATGCCGACGGGCAGGAGAACGCAGACACCGAGCCCGAACCACATGAGGGCCGCGCTGTCGAACGGCAGGTGCGCGAAGTTTTGGCCGAAAAAACCGGTAACGAAGCCGAGCGGCAGGAAGATGGCGCTGAGGAGCGTCAAGCTCTTCATGATGTCGTTGGTGCGGTTCGAGACCAGCGACAGGTGTGCGTCGAGCACGTTGCTCAAGATCTCGCGCTGCGTGTCGATGGCCTCCGACATACGCGTCAGCGCATCGAGCACGCGCCTGAAGTAGGGCCGCGCGCGCTCATCGACGAAAGGAGTGCCCGGCTCGAGCAGCAGTGCCACCACTTCGCGCTGCGGCGCGATCAAGCGGCGGGTCGCGGCCAGGCTGCGCTTGGTCGCGAACAACTCGGGCAGAGCATCCTCGTCTTCTTGCTTGAGCACCGAGTCTTCGATGGCTTCGATGGCGTCGACCAACCGATCGAGCGCGTCGAAATTCTCGTGCGCCAGCCGCTCACAGATCAGGTAGTAGACGTAAACGAGACTGCGCTCGCGCAGCTTGGCATCGCTGACGACGCGATCGCGCGCTGTCGAGACCTCGACCATCGGCTGGTCGTGGATCGTGATCAAGTAGTCGGTGCCGATGAACGCGTGCAGCTCCAAGCTGGTGACAGCCCCGCCATCGGTCGGGACCAATCGGTGGAGCACGACGAACAGCTGCCGCTCGTACTCTTCGAGCTTGGGCCTTTGGTCGATCCGCGCGCAGTCGTCGATGGCCACGGGGTGCAAGTCGAAGCGCTCCCGCAAGAGGAGCAGCTCTTCGTGGGTCGGCGCCTCCACGTCGAGCCACAGCCGCTCCCCCGCTTCAGGCGGCCGGGCCAGCTCCTCACCCTGGGCCCAGGACGGCTCGGTGCCGTCCCGAAGGAGCAACGTGCGGAGCATCGCGTGGCAGCATAGCCGGAAAATGCGTGCAAAAACGGCGACAAAAGCAGCCTAGTATGACGAACGTCACGCTAGGGCTTGCGAAAACCGAGGCGGATTATGTAATTTCCCGCGCCTCTTGAAAGGTGATCTTCCGAGCCATTGCGTATCCCGCCACATGGTACGGGTCCGCTTCGGCGAAACCGACTTGATGGGCATCGTCCATCACGGGACCTACATTTCGTACTTCGAGGTGGGCCGTGTTGAGTACATGCGGCGCCGCGGCCTGGACTACCACTCCTGGACTTCGCTCGGCATTCACCTGCCCGTGGTGGAAGTGCACATCCGCTACCGCCGCACTGCCCGTTTCGACGAGCTGCTGTGCATCGAGACTCGGCTCTCGGACCTGCAGCGAGTACAGATGCGCTTCGAATACCGGTTGCTCCGCCCCGAGCTCGACGGTGACGGCGAAGAGCTGATCGCCGAGGGTTACACGACGCTCGCGTGCGTGGGTCACGACCACGTCATCCGCCGCGTCCCGCAGGACGCCGAAGCGGTCCTGTGCGGACCCGAGCTGACGGAAGAACGACCCGAGCCGGAAGTGAGCATCGCGGACCGCAGAGACTATGAAGGCGTCATGCCCACATCGTCCTGAGGGTCGTTGAAGAGCGCTCGACGACGGGACGATCCGTCGTGCTAGCCTGAGGCACATATGAGCGGACGGGGTCCTGACCCCAAAGACCTGCGTGCTTCCCTGGTGGACTCCGGTTGGTCGATGACGCCGCCGCCCGTCCAACCAGTGGAGATCCTCCCAGTTGGCGCGGGTGAGCCCGGTAGTGGACCGGTCGAATCCGAGACGCCCGAGACGCGTCGTTTGCCGAACTACGAGGAGGCGGGCCCGCCGGCTGTGACGCAGATCGACACCGACATTCAGACGCGGTTGAAGGCGATGCAGCGCGCGTCGCTCAGTGACTCGCATCATCCGCCGCTCCCACCCTTACCGCCGCCACCCGGAACACGACCGCCGCCGCCGAGCTTGCCGCCTCCGCCGCGCGCTTCGGCGCCGCCGCCCCCTCCTTCCGACGCGCCGCTGCCCAGCTTCGGCTCCGCCCCCAGCACTCCCGACTCCGAGCCGAGCACGGAGGTAGCCCTACCTTCGTTCGCGACCGAGCCCCAGCCCGAGCCCGCGTACCCCGAGCCCGCCGAGGTGGCTCCGAACTTTCCGCCGCGCGGTGCGTTCTCGGCACCGCGCGATCTCAGCCACTTGGTAGCGCCGTCGCTGCCTACGGCACCGTCACTTTTGAGCGCACTGCGCCAGCGTGTGCGCTTTGCCGGTGGTGAAGTGCCGCTCTGGAGCCTGCTCACGCCGATGGTGATCTTGCTGCTGCTCGGGAGCGCGTTCGTGGCTGCTGCTGCTTCCAGCCCGGGAGAAACCGCGAGCGCGGCGCCCTCCGCGAGCGCAGCCGCGCCGACTCCCGCCAGCCCGCTTCCGAGCGCGCTCGCTTCCGCTGCCGAGCAGGCGGCAGAACCGGAGCAACCCGCGCCGGCACTGCCGGCCAACGCGACCGACGCCGAAACGCTCGAAGCGCGACGAGCCGAAGAGCTCACCAAAGACGAAGCCTTGCGGCTCGCATCGGCGCGACGTCAGCGCGAGGTCGCGCGCGTGGCCGAGCTGCGGCAAAAGCTAGGGCGCGATCCGGGTTTGTTCAAGGACGCAGCGACGCTCGCCGAGCTGCGCCGCGCCGCCGAAGATCCGCTCACTGCGGCAGACGCGCTGAGCGCGATGGCGGAGGCGCCGGGACCGCTGAGCGCCGACCTGTTGTACGAGGTGTGGACCGGCACCGTGGCGCGCAACAGCGCGACCGAGCTCGCTCGCTCACTGGTCTTCAGCAAGGAAGTGCGTGCCAAGTCTTCGCCGGAGCTCGCGGTAGCGCTGGAGCTTCGCCTGGCCGAAACCTGCGAGCAAAACCGCGACCTCTTGCCGCGCGTGCTCGACAAGGGCGACAAGCGCTCGCTCGCGCTACTTGCGAAGCTGTCACGTCGCTACGGCTGCGGACCGAACAAGCGAGCAGACTGTTACGCCTGCCTGCGCGAAGACAAAGCAGTCGAAGACGCCATGGCCGCGGTCAAGAAACGTCGCGAGCCCAAGCCATTCTCGGGCAAATAGGTCCAAGGCTCCTAGATGGCCAAAACCGAGCTCAGGACCGAGGTCGAGATCCAGGCGCCCGCCGAGCACGTCTACGCCGTGCTCTGTGACTTTGCTCGCTACCCCGAGTGGAACCCCTTCATCACGTCTATCGCCGGACAGCTCGCGGTGGGACAGCAGCTCGACGTCGAGCTCAGTCTGCCCGAGGGCAGCAGCTATCAGCTCAAGCCTCGGCTGATCGGGCTGCGATCGGACGCGGAGGCTTGCGAGCTGCGCTGGCGCGGCGCGTTCCTGCTCCCTGCGCTGCTCGAAGCCGAGCACTTCTTCAGCGTGACGCCGCTGGGGCCGCGCCGTTGCCGCTTCGTTCAAGGCGAGAACTTCTCGGGATTTTTGCTGCGTTTTGCGGGCAATACGCTCACGCTGACGGCGCGCGGTTTCGTCTACATGAATCAGGCCATCAAGAAGCGCGCCGAAACAACGTTTACGGAGTAGACTCGCGGCAGCATGTACTTGCTGCGTGCTGAACTGCACGGCATAGGTCCGTTCGATCATCTCGAGCTATCGTTCGCCGATGAGCACGAGCAGCCGCGCCGTCTGGTGGTAATTCAGGGAGGCGGAGGCGTCGGCAAGACTAGCCTGCTCGCGGCGATCAGCAGCTCGCGCCCCGGACACGCCACCGTTCAACAACCGCGCAGCGACCGGCAGCGCCCCAGCGACGGAAGCGCGGCTGCCTGGGCGGTCGCCGATTGGCTGCTCGGGCAGGATGATCCGGAGCGGCCGCACCCACTGCGCGTCGCCAGCCCCAACATCAAGCTGGGCGGTTCGGAGGAGCACGAGCTCACGCGGCGCCGCGAGCAAGCGCTGTTCGATCGCGTCGCCGGCGAGGGCGGCTTCGCCTTCCTATCCATCGCGGCCACGCGCTGGTTCTCCAAGCAGCCGATCGCCATCTCCTCGCCGAGCCGCGGCGTGGCTCGCTACGACGTGAAGCAACCCGCCGGCCTCGACGACGCTACGCGCTCCGACCTTTCGCGCGAGACCAAGCAAGCGCTCGCGTACGCAGAAATTGCCAGCGCGCTCGCCGAGAAGCACCCGCCCGAAGGCGAGCTGCAGCTGAGCACGCTCGGGCCCGCCATGCTCAAGGTCGTCGACCCGCTCGTCAGCCTCGCAGGTTTCGGCTACCTCGGGCTCGATCCTTCGAGCTGGGAGCCGATGTTTCGCAGTGGTGACGGCTCGCGCGTGGCCTTCGACGCGCTGCCGACTCGAGCGCGGCACCTGGTCGCTTTCGGAGCGCTCACCGTGCGCACGCTATGGGCTGCCTATCCCGATCGCGATCCGCGCATCGCCGAGGGCGTGGTGCTAATCGACGAAGCTGATCTGCACCAAGACACGACCGTCGCCATGCGGCTCCCAGCGATGCTGCGCGCCGTACTGCCTTCGGTGCAGTGGATCCTCACCACACACTCGCCGGTGTTGGCATCCGGAGCAGCCGCAGGTGAAGTGCTGGCGCTGCGCGCGAGCACGGAGGGACGAGTCGAGCTCCACGCCGGCCCCTCCGCCACGACGCACTGACGCACTGGATGCCAATGTAGGGCGGAGTCGGTGTTTGTGGCGGCCCGGCGGCCGCTGACATCGCACGCCGAAAGCGCTGGGCAGCAAACCACGCTGGCGCGTGCAACGAGACGGCCGGCCAGGCTGTCCAAGATTGAGGCTCGATCGCAAGCGCCATGCCGGTGATAAGCTTCGCGTTGTCCATGCTCGATGACGTCTCGCCGGGGCAGGTGCTCGGCCGCTACGAGCTCTTGGTGCCGGTGGCCAAGGGCGGCATGGCGAGCGTGTGGGCAGCGCGCCTCAAAGGGACGCGGGGCTTCCAGAAGCTGGTCGCCATCAAGACGATGCTGCCGGGCCTGGTCGATGACCCGAGCTTCGAGCGAATGTTTCTGGATGAGGCAACCCTCGCCTCTCAGGTGCGCCATCCGCACGTGATCGAGATCATGGATCTCGGTGAACAAGACCGAATCCTCTACCTCGTGATGGAGTGGGTCAGCGGCGAAGCGCTGAGCATCATCATGAAATATGCCGCCACGCGCGGCGGCATCCCACTTCCAATCGCAGTGCATATTGCCACCCAAGCCTGCCGCGGCCTGCATGCTGCGCACGAGCTGCGTGAGGAAAACGGCGTGTTGGTCGGGTTAGTGCACCGCGACGTCTCTCCGCAGAACGTGCTCGTCACTTACGACGGCGTGGTCAAGGTCGTGGACTTCGGCGTGGCCAAGGCGACCGCTCGTCTCGACACTGTCACCGAGGCCGGGCAACTCAAGGGCAAGATTGCCTACATGTCGCCGGAGCAGCTGCGCGGCGAGAAGATCGATCGACGCACCGACGTCTTCGCGATGGGCATTTTGCTCTACATGATGACGACCGGAAAGCACCCGTTCCGGGGCGACGATCAGGCACAGACGATCACTCGCATCAGCTCGGACGAACCGGCGATTTTGCCGTCCACGATCATCCCCGGCTATCCGCCCGGGCTCGAGGCGTGCGTGATGCAGGCCTTGGCCAAGGACTCCGCCAAGCGTTACCCATCGGCCAACGACATGCTGATCGGGCTCACGCGCGCCCTGCCGAGCGCGATGCGCGAGAGCACCGACGAAGAAGTATCGGAGTTCATTCGGCGGCTGCTACCGGATCGACTCGAGCGCCAACGCCAGGCCATCAAGCAAGCGCTCGAAGCGGCTGACCGTCGCGAAATGGCGAAATCGGCGCCGCAGCTCAACCTGCCAGAGTCGGCGTCGGACGAACCGGCCACGGTGCTGGAGGGGATTGGACGCGAAATGACGCCGAGCGCCGACGGGCGCTCGTTGCCGGGAGCGTCGTCGACCGAACCACCGCCGTCGATCGTTCGCGCCGAGCGCGCGCGCCGCCGCAACTTGCTCCTGGCTGCGTCGGGCGCAATCTTGCTGGTGGGTGCCGGGGTCGGCTTCGCTTTCGGGCGCGATGAAGGGCCGCGTAGCGCCGCGTCTGTCGTGGAGGCTCCGTCGAGCATTGCCGTCCCGACCTCGACCGTGAGCGAGCCGGTGGTCACACCGACCCCTTCCGCGCCGGCATCCACCTCGGAGCCCGTCGAACCTGCTCCTGCTGCGAGCGCTGCGCCGAGCGCCGCGCCGAGCGTTCCCAAGCCCGGTCCCGTGAAGCGCACCAATGTGTTGGCGACACCCAAGCCGAGCGCCAGCGCACGCAAGGGCCCGTTCGTCTCGCCGATCCGGAACCCCGGCTTTTAGTGAGCCGGCGGCACGGTGAGCACGGGAATGGGCGAAAGCCGAATCAGCTTCTCGGTCACGCTGCCGAGCAAGAGCCGCGTCATGCCCGAACGACCGCGTGTGCCCACCACCATCAAGTCGTAGCCGTGCTTGGCTGCTTCATCGAGGATGACCGTCACCGGCTCGCCCGAGAGCAGGTGCTGCTCGAGCTTGGTCGTACCGGTCGCTGAACGCGCCAAAAATTCCGTCATTTCGCGCTCCGCGTTCTCGCGGATCAGCTCGCTCAACGACCGCCGCGAGCCATCGTGGTAGGCCACGACTTCATCCGGTACGTAGCTCGGGCGATCCCAGGCGTGCACCACCGTGATGTGCGCATTCGGGTCGAGCGTCACCGCCAGCTCCAGCGCGCGGCGCGAGGGGTCGGAGTAGTCGACGGGGACCAGGATCTTCTTGAAAGGCATGCTGGTTCTCAGAGGAGCTTGGACCGGCGCATCAGGCCGAGCAAGCTGATGACGATCGCTGCCACGACCGCCCAAAAAAACGGATAGCCGTAGTGCCACCGCAGCTCGGGCAGGTGCTCGAAGTTCATGCCGTAGACGCCGCACAAGAACGTGAGTGGCAAGAAGACCACGCTGACCACCGTCAAGCGCTTCATCACTTCATTGGTGCGGTGACTGACGAGCGACATGTACAGGTTGAGCGACTCGGAAAGGATATCGCGATCCACGAGCAGGTCTTGCAGCACGTGCTCGACCGTTCCGACCATGTTGGCCAAGAAGGCCTGCGTAGTTTCGCTGATGAAGATCGTGCGGCGCGTCGAGAGGTCGGTCAAGACCGCGCGTGCCGGCAGCAAAATCTTGCGAAAGTGCAGCAAATCCGCACCCAGCTCGGAGATGCGACGGAAAACGTCGTCATCCACCTGGGTCGCGCGCAGCTCGTTCTGTAGGCCCTCGACCCGCTCTTCCATCTGCTTTTGAATCGCCAAATAGTTCTCGAGCAAGTGATCCCAAAGCTCGTAGACGAGAAAGCTCGGGCTCTTGGCGAAGCGCTGAAAGTCTTGCTTGTAGTCACGTCGGACCGCGCTCAAGAAAGCGACCGGCCCCTTGTGAATCGTGATCATGAAGGTCTGCGCGATCACGATATCCACGCGCTCCAGGTCGAAGTGTTGGCCGCGTTGATGGCAACCCGACACCACGACGTGAATGCAATTGTCGTAGCGAGCATGCCGCGTTGCGGCTTCGGCCGTGAGCGCGTCTTCGACGATCTCGTCGGACACGAAGCGCAGCCCGCTGAGCAGCCGGCGTGCCTCGAGGGCGTCATTGGCCTCCACGTCGATCCAGATGAAGTGGCCCTTCTCCATCGCGGCGGCAGCTTGCCCCAGCTCGATGTTCCGCTCGACCTTGGTCTCGAAGTCGAAGTCCACCACCTGCAATTGGCAGGGCTTGGCGCTGTGTACGACCGTCTGTCCGTCCACGGGAGTCACTTTACGCCGCGCGCACGCGCAGCTGCAATCTCTTCCAAATCCTCGATGGTACGGGGAAAGTCGTCGTTCAATAGCCGCGAAAGGGCGCGATCGGCCAGCAGCCTGCCGTCGGTCTGGCAGCGCGGGCAGTAGTTACATTCGTTGTTGGCGTAGACGATGCGTTGCACGGCCGTTCCGCACACCGGGCACGGCTGCTTGTATTTGCCGTGCACGGCCATCTCGGGGCGAAACGCCGTGACTTTTTCCGGAAACCCGTCGCCCGCTTCGCGCCGCAAGCGCTCGAGCCATTCGCTCAGCACGTCGCGCATCGCGCGCCACAGCCGCTCGAGCTCGGCCTCGCTCAGGTTAGTGGTGCGCTGCATCGGAGACAGCTGGGCCCGATGCAAGATCTCGTCCGAGTAGGCATTGCCGACACCGCTCACGATGGTCGGATCGCAGAGCGCTCGCTTGATGGTGCGAGTCTCCCGGCGCAGCGCCGCGGAAAAGTCCGCCGCCGAGACCTCGAACGGCTCCACACCTCCACGTGAGAACGCCGCGAGCCCGGCGCGCTCTGCGACGACGTGGAGGCTGGCGCGGCGCTTGGTTCCGGCCTCGGTCAACGTCAATGAGCTCTTCTCGAAGTCGATACCCATCAAGCCGACGCGACCCGGCAACTTCTTGCCCGACTCACCGAGGTGCAGCCGCCCCGCGATCATCAGGTGCAGCACCAGAAACAACTCCGGCTCGAGCTCGAACACGATGC
>JBEHXA010000262.1:0-10032 GCA_048498935.1 Myxococcota bacterium | reverse complement strand
CGCGCCTGCCAAAGGGGGCTGCACCAACGCAGCCCCATTGCAGAAACTGCCGGAGCGGCTCTCGGTCTCATCGCGCGATCGAGATTCGCGGGGAGGCGGGGAGCTCCGCGAGGCGAGAATTTGCGGTCGAGCCGCGCATCGACGTAACGTCGACTGCGCAGGTTTCGTTCGTCATCGAGCGTCTCGAACAACGAAAAAAAACCTCCCCGCCTCCCCGCCTCCCTGTAAATTCTGGGAGACTTACGGTGACGTGAAAGGACGTTAGCGCGGGGTGGCGATGGCGCGGGCGACGCCTTCGGCGAGGATGGCGGCGCTGAGCGGCTTGACCAGCATGTCCAGCAAGCCGAGAGCGCGCACCGTATCGGGCGTCCAGGTGCCGCTGAAGCCGCTCATCAGCACGACGCGAGCGTTGGGGGTGCGCATCAAGATGCGCTGCGCCAGATCGAGCCCGGTCATGCCCGGCATCGTGAGATCGGTGAGCACGAGCGCGAACGACGCTGGCGCGGCCTGAAAGAGCTCGAGCGCTTCGTCCGGACTGCTGCGCGCCACCACCTCGTAGCCCAGCCGGCTGAGCAGCATATGAAGCGACGAACAGAGCACGTCCTCGTCATCGACCACCAGGATGCGCTCGCCGCGGCCGCGCGGTAGCGCTTCGGGCCGTGCGTGCACCGAGCTGCGCTCGCCGACGTGCTCGGGCAGATGGATCTCGACGGTGGTGCCTCCACCGACCCGGCTGTCCACCCAGATTGCGCCGTCGTGATCGCGCACGATGCCGTGGACCACGGCGAGGCCCAACCCCGTGCCTTCACCCTGCTTTTTGGTGGTGAAGAACGGCTCGAACGCGCGCTTGAGGGTGGCTTCGTCCATGCCGTGGCCGGTGTCGTGCACGGAGAGGCGCGCGTAGCGCCCCGACCGCAAATCGGGCCGCGAGCGCGACGGCTCGGCGATGTCGACGCGCTCGATCACGATGCGCAGCTCTCCGCCGCGCTCGCGCATGGCGTGCGCGGCGTTGGTGCCCAAATTCATCACGACCTGGTGCAGCTGCGACGCATCGGCCAGCACCGCGGGCGCCTCCGGATCGAACTCGGAAGCAATCACGACCGAGCTGGGCAGCGACGAGCGCAAGAGCTTGGTCGCGTCGCGCACCGGCTGCTCGATCTGCATCACACTGCGCGTCGGCTTTTGCGCGCGGCTGAAGGTCAGGATCTGCTGCACCAGGTCGCGCGCGCGATGCGTGGCGCTCTTCAGCTCCGCCACGTGTTCGAGCACCGCGACGCCGTCGTCCACGTCCAGCCGAATCAAGTCGATGAACGCCACCATGGCGCCCAAGATGTTGTTGAAGTCGTGCGCGATGCCGCCCGCCAGCGTACCCAGCGCTTCCAGCTTTTGCGCTTGGCGCAGCTGCGTCTCCAGCTCGGCCTTGGAGCGCTCGGTCGCAAGCGTGGCCGTGACATCGCGAACGGTGGCGATGATGTGCGGCTCGCCACCCAGCACGATGCGATCGCCCGACAGCAGCACGTCGCGCTGGTTCCCTTTGAACGAGCGCAAGCTGACCGCAAAATCGCGCACATTCCCGTTACGCGTCACCTCTTCGACCAACCGCTGCCGCTCGCTGGCGTCGGGCCAAAGCGACAGCTCGGCGGAGCGACCGCCAATCACCTGCCCCCGCTCACATTCGAAGATTTGCTCGAAGGCCGCGTTCACGTCGACATAGCGCCCGTCCTGCGAGCGAATGATCAGCATCGCCGATGGGCCATGCCGAAAGGCCTTCGCGAAGATGTCCTGCGACTCGAGCAGCTGCCGGGCCGCGCGCTTCTGCTCACTGATGTCGCGCGCCACACCCACCACGCGGCGCACCACGCCCTGCTCGTCCTTGACCGGAATCAGCGTAGTCTGAAAGGTCATGTCCGGCTGCAGCGCAAGGGGCGTTTCTTCGTAGCGCTGCGTCTCGCCGGTCTCCACGCAGCGCCGGTACAGCTCGCCGATGCGCGCTGCTTCAGTCGCCGGAACCAGGTCGCTCAGGCGCCGGCCGCGCGCCGCTTCTTGCGAGATGCCGAGCCAGCCCGCGGTCCTGCGATTGACCGCCTCGAACACGAACTCGGGGCCTGGCGTCACCTGGACCAGGAACACGCCGTCAGCGACGTGCTCGAAGATCGACTGCAGCTGCTCGAGCGAGTCGACCTGACCCGCCTCGCTGCTCGCCAGGGACGACGCCAGCATTCGACCTTCCAGGATAGCCCACGCGCCCACCGGACGCGATACCGCGGGATCCCCGCGCTAAAGCTTGGACTTGAGCTGCAGGAGGCCGTCTCGTGTGTGTCTTGGGGCCCCAGCCCCAAAAACTTTGCTCAGAGCTTGGACTTGAGGCGCTGCAGGAGGCTCAAGGCTTCGAGACCGGTTAGGCGATCGAGGTCGAGGGCGCGCAGGGTTTCGATGAGTTCGGCTTGGCTTTTCGATTCTGCCGAGCGGTCGCCGAACAGCGAGAGCTGAGGCAGGTTCTTGCGCCGCTCGGCGCCCTCGAGCTTGCCGCTGCCACCGCGCTCCAGCACCGCCAGTAGCCCGCGCGCGCGCGCCAGCACCGGCTCCGGCAGCCCCGCCAATTTCGCCACGGCGACACCGTAGCTTCGATTCGCCGCACCGGGCACGAGCCGATGCAAGAAGACGACGTCGTCGTTCTGCTCGCGAGCGCTCACGCTGTAGCTACCGACGTGTCGGCTCTGCTCGGCCAGCGCGGTGAGCTCGTGATAGTGCGTGGCGAACAGCGCGCGACAGCCCACCGCCTCGTCGAGGTACTCGGCCACCGCCCAAGCGATCGACAAGCCATCGAACGTGCTGGTACCGCGCCCAATTTCGTCGAGGATGACCAGGGAGCGACGCGTAGCGGTGCGCAAGATCTCGGCGGTCTCGCGCATCTCGACCATGAAGGTGCTGTCGCCAGCCGCCAGGTTGTCGCTCGCTCCGACGCGCGACAGCACGCGATCGACGACACCGATGCGCGCCGCACGCGCGGGCACGAAGCTGCCCATTTGGGCCAAAATGGTGCACAAAGCTACCTGGCGCAGCAGCGTGCTCTTGCCGGCCATGTTCGGGCCGGTGACGAGCCAGAGGCGTTCTGCGCCCAGATCGAGCTCGACGTCGTTCGGCACGAACTTGCCGCGCGCCGACAGCCGCTCCACCACTGGGTGGCGCGCGTCGCGCAGCGACAGCACCTCCGAGTCGTCGACTTTGGGTCGCGCGTAGTCGTGGCGGTGGGCCACGTCGGCCAGCGCGGCCGCGACGTCCCAAACCGCGAGGCGCTCGGACAGCGCCGAAATGCGCGCGGCCGAGCGGGCAGTGAGCTCGACCAACTCGCGCAGCAGCACGAGCTCACGTTCGCGGTGACGCTCCTCGGCGTGACTGATCTTGTCGGCGAGCTCGTCGAGCTCGGGCAAGCTGTAGCGCTCGCCCGTGGCGACGGTTTGCTTGCGCCGAAATTCGGCCGGAACCTGGCCGGCCTTGCCGCGACTGACCTCGATGTACCACCCGAACACGCGCGTGAAGCGGATCCGCAAGGTCGGGATGCCGGTGCTCTCACGCAGGCGGGCCTCGAGCTCGACCATGCGTTCCGTGCCGGTCCGGCGCAGTCCATCGAGCTCGGCGAGTTCCGCGTCGAACTCCGGCAAGAAGATTTCGCCCTGTTTGGCGAGCGGCGAAGGACGCTCTTGCAGAGCCGCGGCTAGCGCCGCCTGCAGCTCCGACAGCGCGTCGATGCGCGTCTCGCCCAGCTCGAGCACGCTCCTGAGCTCGGGGTCACGCACCGCTTCGAGCACCGAGAGAGCGCGGGCGCTCGCGGCCAAGCCGTCGCGCAAGCGCGCCAAATCGCGCGGGGTGGACTCACCCAGCGACGCCCGCACGCCGAGCCGCTCCAAATCCCCCACGTCAGCGAGCGCCTCGCGCAGCTCTTCGCGCACCCGCGCGTGCACCACGAACAGCTCGACCTGATCGAGCCGCCGCCGAATCATGGCCACATCCGTGAGCGGGGCCAGCAAGCGGCGCCGCAACAGCCGCGCCCCGGCGGGCGAGCAGGTGGCGTCGATCGCACCCAGCAGCGTCGCCTGCTTGTTACCCGAGACCGACTCGGTCAGCTCCAGGTGTTGCTGCGCCACGCGCTCGATCAGCAGCGTGCTGGAAGGCTCGAAGCGCGCGACCCGGCGCACCGGCACGCGCCCGCGCGGCAAGCACTGCTGGGCAAAACGCAGCGCTCGGGCTGCCGCGCGCCGCAAGGGTCCCTCCAAAGCCTGCGCTTCGGCCCCCAGCTCGACGAGAGCCGCTTGCTCGTCGGACGGCGACAGCTCGGTGTCTTCGTGCACCGGCGCATTGCCGACGGTGCGTGCCGCCTGCAGCGCCGACGCGCGCGCTTCGTCGGCATCGGCGCTCGAGCCGAGCAGCACCTCGCGCGGCGCCGAGCGGCTCAGCTCTCCGAGGACTCGCGCCACGTCGGGCAGCACACCGGCCTGCAGCTCGCCGGTCGACATGTCGTAGAGCGCGACACCGACCTGCTCGGTGGTCACCTCGAGCGCGCACAAGTAGTTGTTGCTGCCAGCGCTGAGCTGCTGCTCGTCGGTGACCAGCGCCGGCGTCATCACGCGCACGACTTCGCGCGGCACGATGCCCTTGATCTTCGACGGATCGGCCATCTGCTCGCAGATCGCCACCTGCCGCCCCAGCTCCAGCAGGCGCGCGATGTAGCCGTGCGCGGCGTGGTGTGGCACGCCCGCCATCGGCACTTCGTCGGGCTTGCCACGGCTGCGAGCCGTGAGCGTGAGGTCCAGCAATTTGGACGCTTGCACCGCGTCTTCGCCGAACATCTCGTAGAAGTCGCCCATGCGGAAGAACACGATCGCGCGCGGATAAGCGCGCTTGGCCGCCGCGTGCTGCTGCATCACTGGCGTCAAGGGTCCCGCCATGCGCCGGCTCAGAAGAAGGGCGAAGGCTTGGCCACCACGAACGTGTCGATGTCGATCAGCGAGAGTCCGAGGCTCGCGCCGTCGACGACCGCCATGCGCTCGATCTGGGGCACGTACTGAATCGTCTGGGGCGATACAGCTGCCGACACGTTGCCGAGCGCGATGCTCAGCGGGTTGAAGCCGCCGGTCGTCTGCCACGTGAACGCGGAATCACGCACCGAAGGCGAGCGACCGCGATACACGACGAAACGCGACGTGAGCCCATCGAAGATACACTCCGAAGCCGGACCGCCGAGCTGCACCGCTCCGAGCAGGCTCTCGCCGCCTTGGTCGGTGGCGGTTTGGTCGTAAACGCACGCAGCCTCGCCGTCTTCGGCGCAGCCGACGCGCAACGTGAGCAGGTCACCGGTGTCGCTGACCTCGCGGCAGGTGTCGTCGCCCTTCACGCTCGAGATCTCGAACACTCGACCTTTGCCCCACTTGCGGCGCGGATCGCAGCTGCGCACGCAGGCGCTGTCGGCTCCGCTCGCGACGATGTCGTGCCGGAAGCCCTGCGCGCTCGAGAGCAACGTCCACTGCTTGCTGGTGCGGAGCAGGTATTTGATCGCCGTGGGGAAGCACTCGCTGGCCTTTCCCACGGTGACGCTGCTGACACTACTGTCACGCGAAACGATCTCGAGGCGCCCCGAGAAGGCCTTCACCACCCGGAACTCGCGCCCGGGTGCGAGCGAATCGGCGTCGTCGGGGCCGAACAGCTGCACGCATTCGGTGCGGTTGTGAGCCAGGGTGCCGTCAGCACGCTCGATACGCCAATACGAGTCGTCCTCGTCGAGCAGCGGACTCGTGATCTGCACGTAGTCCGCGTGCGTCTCGCCGAACGCGGCCGGATCTTCCTCGATCCCGACGCTGTTCGTCTCACCGTCGACCAGCCCGAGCTCGTTCTGAGCGTAGTCGGTCATGGCGGCCACGTCGTACACGCCCAGCCCGCAGAACGGCGTAGTCGCGTCCTCGAGCACACCGCCGACGCCGTCCGTCGCAGGCTGCAAGAAGCCGGCACTGCGCTCTCCAGTGAACGGGCCTTCGAAGGTGAGCTTGACCGTGTCGTCGTGCGGGTAGGCGCGCGGCTGAAGCGGTGGAAGCACGACGGCGTTCAGCGCCACCGACTGCTCGTTGTCTGCGTCGTTCGGGGCCGTCGGGAGCTCGTCGCTGGCGCCGGGGGCGGTGCTGAAAGGTGTCGAGCCGATGAACACCTCGGCGTCCTGCGGCTTGCCGTCGGGGCCCGCTGGGAAAGGCACGGCCAGGAGGCGCGGGCGATCCTCCACCCGGGTGCCAGCGGCGAGCGGCGGCACCGTGAGCTGGGGAAAGCCACGTAGCGCAGGCCCACGCACCCCGTTGTCTTGATCGTTGATGGCCAGCGCGCTGCTGCGGAACCGATGCGGCGCGACGACGTTGCAGCTGAGCTCGTCGGTCACGGTGCGTGAGCCGTCCGCTTCCCTGTTCAACGTGTAGTACGGGATGTCGGCCGGGTCGTTCGCGCAGCCACGAAAGTCAGGTGTCGAGCTCTGGTTCGTGGCGACCGGTCGACGACACGGCGCATCGAAGTCCTCCACGTCGACGATGCCGATCACGCCGTTGGTCAGCATCACGAACGCGAAGAGGCCGCGCAGCAGCCCGGGCCTAGCCCCGGTGAGGTAGTCCGAGCTCGAACGCGCCAGCGCGCCTGGTGAATCCAAAGGCGCCGACGGATCCGGGTTGCACTGCACCCCGAACTCGGCCACCCCGGTCACCGGATCGGAATACGGCAAGTCACGGTAGGCGAACGCGATGTCGCGCGCCGACGAGCCGAACGACAACCGATCCGGCTTTTCTCCCGGCAGCTCGGGCGAGCCCGGGCGCACGATCGGCGTCGGATCGGTCGACCCCGGGCTCACGTCGAACGCCATCACGCTGGCGCCCGGTTGGTCGAGCGAGTCGATCGCGTACACGTAGCGTTTGCCGGACGGCGTGAGCGGGCTGGCAGCCAGGCGCCGCGTGGTCACCACGCGCGTCGGGTCCGTGAACGACATCGGCAAAAGCGACGGCAGCTCGCTCATCGAGCAAGCGCCCTTCGCGACATCCACCACGTGGATCACGGGCGCCCCTTGATCGGCCACGTACAGGCGCTCTTCAGTCAGCGCAAAGCCGGCCAGGTGCGACTCGGTCACTCCGGGGACAGGCGCGGTCGGCGCGGGCAACTCACTGCACGTCGTCTCGAGGTCGGGCGGCAGCGTTTGCGTCACCCCGGCCGGAACTTCGGACTTGAGCGGGAAGCGTGCCTCGATCTGACAATCCTCGAACGTGCCGGGCTCGCGGTTGAGCAGCCACTGCGCGTCGATCACCGCCAGCTCACCCTTGTCGGGAAACGAGACCACGAGCATGCGGCGCCCCGCCGGGCCGCCCTGCGCGACCTCTTGCTCCATACTGGCGTAACACACGCTGTCGTCGGCGAGCTTTGCCTCGTCCGTCACCGCCGCTTCCGAGCCGTCGCAGGTCGTCTCGTTCGGGTCGAGCACCACGGTCACCTTGCCGGGCACGTCGTTCAACCGGCACGCGGGCCAGCTGGTGAGGTCACGCTGCACCTCGCCCGGCTCCGGGGCGCCGATGCACCGAGTCGGGAGCGCGAACAGGCCGTTCTTGCCGAGGTCCGCGGTGGCTACGAAGCTCGACTTGCCACCAGGGGACGCAGCCATCGCCGCCGGTCGAGCACCGACGCGCAAGAAGCCATAGCCCGGCACGCTCGGATCGGTGTCGATGACGTGGCCGCCGGTGACGTTGATCACCGCAACTTCGTTGGTCACGGTTTGGCTGACCAGCGAGTAGATGCCGAGCGCCTTGGCGGGATCGGTATCGTCGGTGGCGTCGAGGTCTGGGCAATCCGTCATCGGATGACCCTCGCCGTTCAGATCGCGGCACACGAACACGGCATCTTCGCTGCTTTGGAGCGAGCGAAGCTCCGCCTGGACCTCGTTCTCCGAGCAGCCGCCGAGGAGACCCAATCCGGCGAGCACCAAGAGGCGCTTCGCGAGCCAGCTCGCGCTCACTTGGACGACCTCGGAGCCTTGGGGAAACCGAGCGAACCGAGCAAGGTGCCGTAGGTGGCGGGCGAAGCGAGATCCAAACTGTAGACTCCGATCCACGAATCCGTGAAATGCCCGACGTAGAGGAGCTTACGGGGCACGTCGAGCGCCAGCGCTTGGGGGCCGCGCCCGGTCATGATCTCGACCTCGATACGCAAGCGCTTCGGGTCGATGATGAAGACGCGCCGTGAATCGAAGCTGACCACGAAGGCGCGCGTCTCGAGCTCACCCGAAGGCGTCTCAATCTGGCCGACCACGACGCGCGACGGCCCGACCGTGAGCGGCACCGTCTGGAAGAAGTACGGGTACTCGAGCGGGGGTTGGGTGCGCCCGATCAGCAGCGTGGCCGGCGAGCGATTGGCCACGTAGACGTCGAGCGGGATCAACGCCGCTTGCTGGATGCAGGCTGCGTCGGAGCCGCAAGCCGCGGTGGCTTTTTGTCGAGCGCTGGGATCGACCGCTAGGCCGCGCGAGTCTGCGCCGACCGAGTTGGCGTCGATGACCACGCCGCCGCCGTCCACCAAGTACGAGCGATCAGGGCTCGACGCGATATCCGGCGCGTACCGCAGCAGCCGCACCTGTGCGGCGTTACGGAACGTCATCAAGAAGGTATCGGTAGTGCTGGCCCCGACCGCGTCATCCTCGGGGCGGCGCGGTAGGCTAACGATACCGATGGGACGCGACGGAATGCTGTTTGAAGACAGCGCGAACTTGAGCTGCGGGCCCTTATTCGAAACCGCACCAGTCTCTTCGTCCTTGGCCGGCCAATAATTCACGAACAGCGACGCCGTGCCGGTCGTCTGGTTCGTCACGACGATGGTGGACCCGTCAGCGTTCGCGTCGATCCCGAAGGGCTCGGGCGCCAGGCTCAGGTCACGCGTGTTCTCGAGGGCGGGACGCTGGCCCGCACGGTGAT
The DNA here is from genome assembly GCA_048498935.1 of Myxococcota bacterium. Taxonomy (GTDB): domain Bacteria; phylum Myxococcota_A; class Polyangia; order Polyangiales; family Polyangiaceae; genus PMG-095. The sequence continues at coordinate 1,054 of JBEHXA010000262.1, read as the reverse complement.
TGGTGTCGCAGGCGCCGTTGTTCGTGTTCTGCCCGCAGTCGATGCCCCCGTTCTTCAGGTCCATCCAATGCAGCGTGGTGTCGCCACGCACCGGCACGAACAGGCGCTCACGCACGTCAATCGGATCCGCGCCTTCTTGACCGGGCTCCGTGCGAATCACCGCGTCGGTCGCGAACGCGCCGATCTTCACCCTGCTCTCGATGAGCGGCTTGTTGTCGATGAAGTTGCAGCGCCCTGGATAGAGCAGCCACTCGTCGGGCGACCGATCGCCTTGCGCGCACGGCGAATCGTCGAGCGACGCCGCGCAGAGCCCTTGGTTGCACACGGGACGGCTACCGCCGCATTCGGCGTCCGTGGCGCAACGCTCGGGCAGCTGAGCGTACAGGTCGTCGAGGCGGTACGACTGGACGGAGCCGCCGTCGTACTGCAGGTCGAAATCGCTCGACACCACGTACAGGTGCTTACCAGAGCGATCAATGGCGAGACCCAGAGGGAAGTAGATCTCGTCGGTCGGAACTTCGAGGCCTTCACCGCCGAAGCAGCCGCTCGAAAGCACGCAGGGAATCAGGAACGGAACGAGCCGGCGCATCGGGCGCCGAGGCTTGTACAACGCCAGGCGGGGGTTGGAAAGCTCAGCCGAGGTCGAGAATCACGACGCCCCGCTCGGGGTCGTCCGCCTCGTCATCGTCGCGCTTGGGCTGGGGTGCGGGGCGATAGGCGTCAACCGGCAACTCGACCCGCGGCTGATCGCGCTCGATACGCCGACGTTCCTCTTCTTCTCTTCGCCTGATTTGGTCGATGATGAAGGGAGGAAGCATGGGCTCTTGCCTCGCTTTCGCGATGGGGGGACCGTGGAGGCTAGGTGAACTTGGTCCTTGACAGAAATCTAGCCACAAGCTGCCGAAGGTCAAGCTCCGCGCATCGACCTCGACCGACCGGCGCCCGGGCCCGGCCAAGCGGGCTCCCAGAACGGTTCGCGGGCCGATTGGCGACAGGGCTTTTGGCGGCTGAGGTAGGCTGCGCAAGCTCGTGATCCCTAGAGCGGCCGCTCCCC
>JBEHXA010000261.1:0-10036 GCA_048498935.1 Myxococcota bacterium | reverse complement strand
GGTGGTCGCCTCCGAAGTGCGCACCGACCAAGGCGTCGCCAGCGATCGCTTCACCTTGCGCGATGCCAACGGCGGTGCGCTCAGCGCCAACCGCCTCGCCGAGATCCAGCGCCTGATCATCGCCGCCCTCAAAACCGAGGCGACGCCCGGCACCGCAGGGCCCATTTCGCCGCTGGATTAGGCGCTTCGAGCTTCGATCCAGGTCGCCAGGGCGCGCAGATCGGGTCCCACTGCGTCGGGGGCGATTAGCTCTTCCGCCGGTTGGGCTAGCCGATTCACCCAAAACGTCGGGAAGCCGAACCAGCGCGCGCCTGCTGCATCCCACCCTCCGAACGCCGAGAACGCGATTTGGCTCCGTGGCAGAGCAAACGCCGCTTCAGCAAGGGCGTAACCGCGCGCGTCCGGTTTGTACGTGTGCGCGCGGTCGGTGCTGATCTGATCGTCGAAGTGCGCAGCAAGGCCAGAATGCCGAAGCAGCTGCTCGATCATACGTGGCGAGAAGTTCGCGAGCGGAGCCAGCTTCAAGCCGTGCGCGCGGAGCTGCTCCAAGGTCACGGCTGAGTCTGGCCAAGCTGCCAGCTCAGTGAAGGCCGACTCGAGCTGGGCGCGCTGCGCCGATGAGAGCTCGACGTGATGGGCAGTCGCAGCGTAGCTCAGTGCATCGCGGACCAGCTCGTCGAAGGGTCGGTATTGACCCGAGGCCGCCCGAAGCCACGAGTACTCGAAGAGGCGGCTCTTCCAGGCGCTGGCAAACGGCGCAGCAGAAGGCCCCACCACTTCCGCCACGCGCTGGTCCACCCCTCGCGGGTCGAACAGCGTGAACAGGTCGAACGCAACCGCGCGAATGCTCGTGGGGCGCTCAGGCTTTGGCGAATTCTTCGGATTGGCGGCAAACGGAGCCGCACAGGCGAGCATCGCTCCGCCCATCAAGCTCAAAAGCTCGCGTCGAGACATGCGCCGAACTTGGCTCTCAAGACGACCATGCACCAGCGTTACTTGTGCATAGGTCCTATGCATTCTCGCATAACAGCACTACGCTGCCGTCGGTGAGCTGGGACGACTGGCGCTTCTTCTTGGTGCTCTCGCGGCACCGCACGCTCTCGTCGGCGGCGCATGAGCTCCAAGTTACGCAGCCGACCGTGGGCAGGCGCATCAGCGCGCTCGAGCAGCGGCTCGGCGCAACGCTCTTCACACGCAGCTCCAGCGGCCTCACCCTCACCAGCTCGGGCACGCGCGCGCTCGCATTCGCCCAGCGCATGGAGCAAGACGCGCTGGCCGCCGAACGGCAGCTCGCCGGCCGCGACGAGGGCGTGCGCGGCACCGTGCGCATCACGGCTGCTGAATGGCTAGTCACCGCGGTGCTCTCACCGCTGGTCGGCCCGCTGCTGGCTCAAAACCCGCTGCTTCAGCTCGAGCTCACCGCCGATACTCGGCACCTGAACCTGGCGCGACGCGAGGCCGATATCGCGATCAGGCCACGGCGGTTCGAGCAAGCCGGCATCCTGCAACGTACCGTCGGCAAGCTCGGCTTCAGCCTCTACGCGACGCATGGCTACTTGAGGTTGCACGGACCTCCTACACACGGGGACGGCCAAGGCCACTCCCTCATGGCCATGAGCGACGACACCGGCGACGCCGCCCGCAGCTGGCTCGCCGCTGCACTACCGAACGCAACTCAGCCGCTAAAAACGAACGGCCGCGACGCCATGCTGGCGCTCGCTCGCGCCGGCGTCGGCTTGGCTTGCCTGGCCCGCATCGTCGGCGACGCCCTACCGGAGCTGCAGCGCGTGCCCCTGATCCCCGAAGCTCCGACGCCCACCCTCTGGCTCGGCACCCATCGCGACGCGCGCGCAACGCCGCGCATCCGCGTGGTCGCTACCCATCTCACGGAGCGGCTCCGCGCCCTCGCTCCACAGCTTTGCCCCGACGGTTGAAGGTGAGCGTGGCGCAAGTCCCCGTTCCGGAACGGTCTGGAAAACGGCTGCGCCCGACCGCCAAGCGACACGCGCGCGTCCCTGATCCAAGATGACGCGCATGAAAGACGAGTCCGAAGTCGAAGAGCTCTTCGCCAAGATCGCCGGCAAGACCAGCCAGGCCGCGGGCAGCTTCTGGACCTTCTCGGTGGCCGTGCTCGTGGTGCTCGTCTGGGCCGCCACCGGCCCCTTCTTCGGCTATTCGGAAACGTGGCAGCTCGTGATCAACACCGGCACCACCGTCGTCACCTTCCTCATGGTGTTCGTGATCCAGCACGCGCAAAACAAAGACATGCGCGCGCTCCAGCTCAAGCTCAACGAGCTCATCGCCGCCGTCGAAGGTGCCAGCAACCGCCTCATCGACGTCGAAGACCTCAGCGATCGCGAGCTCGAGCACCTCTACGCCCGCTTCCGCCACCTCGCCGCCACCGCCGCCAAAGTCTCCCACGGCGCCAAACTCACCATCGACGCCGACGAAGACGAAATCATCGCCTCCTCCGCCTTCTCGCGCCCCAACCAAGCCGAAGGCCACGGCCACGTCGAAGCCGAAGCCGACAAAAAGCCCATCTCCAACAAACCCGAAGCCCTCAACCGCCCCAAATCAAACGACACTTGAGCCTCCCCAGCTCCTGTGACACCTTCCGCCGCCCCAACCAGGCCGAAACCCAAACCAAGCCCCACCAAGCAAAACAAGCTCCCGTAGCTCAGCTGGACAGAGCAGGGCTTTCCTAAAGCCAAGGTCGTACGTTCGAATCGTATCGGGAGCGCCAGCGTCAAACACGACGAAACCAGACAAACGACCGAGTTCCGTTGCAGTTTGCGGCACGACGCTGATGCCTCGACCAAGTCAGGACGCGACACTAGAGGACGCGACGGAACACGGGCCGGGGCAATAGGTGGGCAACCGGCGACCTGAGCATGTTCGCGAGCCACTTACCAGCGCTATGCATCAGCCGATGCGACAGATCATGTCATACCCAGCTGGCCTGGTCGCCGGAGCCCTCAGCCAAGAGCCTCCAGCGTTCTCGCTGGTCGTTCACCGCCTAGTTTGCAACTAACGTAGCTACGCTGTAGCCACGTCACGGCGCAGCCACCATCGCCCCGTTGCCCGTTGCTCTGGGATCTACGATGTGGCTACAGTGTGCCCATGGTGCGAAAACGGGCACATCACCGAGCGGCAACTCCAACCAAGCCCGTCAAGGATGAGGTTGTTAGGATGCGGATTTCGGCGGAGCAGAAGGCAGCGCTCCAGGCCGCGGCTAAGGGCGATGGCCTTGAACTCTCTCAATGGCTAAGACAGCTGGCGCTCCGAGCCGCGGGACTTCTTCCCAGCAGCGGGGCACGATAGTGGCGAACGAACGACTCACCGAAGAAATCGTACGCGATCATCTTCGCAGTAACCCAACGAGCGGCCAGATCGTCGAAGAGCAGGTCAGCACCGATCCGGTCGTTGCCCGTGCGCTGAAGGCTGCAAGCAAACAAGGCACCGGCATCGGCAGGCCCGAGTTCATTGTCCGCGTGCCCGCTGACGCGCCTGATGAAGTCATCCTGGTCGAGTGCAAGGCGGACACGAAGAACCACGAGAGCCCACGACAGGTCGCCGGCAAGCCTTCAACAGCGGCCGATGTGTCCATGTTCGCGGTCGATGGCGTGCTCCACTACGCCAAGCATCTGTCCAAACATCGAAACGTGATTGCCATAGCCGTGAGCGGCTCCAAGAAGTCACAGCTCAAGGTTTCTACCTATCGGTATCTGAAAGGTGCTGCGGAACCGGAGCCCCTCTTGGGGCGAGACGGGAAGCAAGTTAGTCGCCTAAAAGCCGTTTCCGAGTACCTAGATCTGCTGAGGTTTGACCCTGCTGTCGTTCAGCTCACATCGGAGCGCCTCGCCACCTACAGTCGGCGCATCCACGATTTCTTACGCGACTATGCAAAAGTCACTGAAGGGGAAAAGCCCCTCGTAATCTCGGCAGTGCTACTCGCGCTACGTCACCCACCGTTTCTCGCCGGCTGGAAGGTGGCAAGTGATCAGGACCTGCCAACTGAGACCTTGCAGGCCATCGAGCGCGGTGTCCGAAAGGCGATCGGCAACAGTGCGCGTCGAGAACTCATGATGGCAGCGTATGCGTTCCTACCGACCCATCCAGAACTGACGAAGCCTGCAACAATAAGGGTCAAAGGCGAACCAGAGGTGGTTACGTCACCCCTCCGTTACTTGATCGGCGGCATCGAGGCCGAAGTGCTCCCGTTCGCAATTGCCTACCCTCACGTCGACGTGATCGGGCAATTTTATGCGGAGTTTCTCCGCTACACGGGCGGCGATGGCAAGGGCCTTGGCATCGTTCTTACACCTCGCCATCTGACCGAACTATTTGTTCAGATCGCGCAGGTCAGCAGGAACGACACCGTTCTGGACCCCTGCGCCGGAACGGGTGGCTTTTTGATCTCAGCGATGGTTGAGATGGACCGCCAGGCGGGAGACAGTGAAGAACTGCGGTTGAAGATCCGCGAGAACCAGCTCGTCGGAATCGAGCAGCAGCCCGCGATGTTTGCGCTGTGCGTCTCGAATATGGTTCTAAGGGGCGACGGACGGTCCAATCTGCATCGTGGCGACTGCTTTGATTCGAAGCTGCAGCAGCAGATCATCCAACCGAAACGCGGGGGCATGCAGCGCCCAACAAAAGGATTGATCAATCCTCCGTACTCGCAAGAGGGAGCCGAGCAACACGAGCTCGATTTCGTCAAAGCAATGTTGGACATGCTGGCACCAGGCGGCATCGGGGTTGCGGTCGTGCCGATGTCTTGCGCCATCGCGCAACATCCCGCGCGAAAACGACTGATGGATTCGCACACTCTCGTCGCAGCGATGTCGCTCAACGATGAGCTTTTTTATCCGGTAGGCGTAGTTACCTGCGCGCTCGTATGGCGCGCTCATGCTTCGCACGATGCGACGAACGCGCCCACCTGGTTTGGGTATTGGAAAGACGATGGCTTCGTGAAGATCAAGCATCGGGGGCGCGTGGACTTCTACAATAGGTGGGAAGCCATACGTGCGAGCTGGCTGAACGACTTCCGAGGGATGGCGGAGGCGCCAGGGCGCTGCGTGAAACGTCGCGTAACAACGGCCGATGAATGGTGCGCTGAGGCGTACCTCGAGACGGACTACTCAACTCTTCTCAAAGGGGACTTCGAGAAGATCTTGCGCGAGCATGCGCTGTTTGTTCTCGGGCAGAACGTCGGAGGTGCCGAGCATGCCGCTGTTGAGTGACCTGTTCTCAATGCGCTATGGGCACAGCTTGGAGCTGAATCGTCTCACGAGAGCCGATCATCCTCAGGGCGTGAACTTTGTAAGCCGGGCCATGGGCAACAACGGAGTAACTGCAAGAGTGGAGGTGCCAGACGGAGTAGCCCCCGCGGCGAGCGGCGAACTGACGGTTGCCCTCAGTGGCAACGGCGTGCTCTCGACATTCGTTCAGCCTGAGCCGTTCCTGTGTGGCTTTCACGTAGCAATACTGACACCAAAGAGATCGCCGATGCCTCTCAGCGAGAAGCTCTGGTGGGCGCGCTGCATCTACGCCAACCGCTACAGGTATAGCTACGGCCGGCAAGCGAATCGATCGCTGATGGGGCTTTCGCTACCGGATGCGATCCCTCAATTTGTGAGCGACGCTGTCGTCCCGGAGATAGGAAAGTTTGCCGCGCGATCAATCGGAAGTGGAACACAGCTCCCACCTTCATCCTCCTGGAAAACATGGCGCCTCGGCCAGCTTTTTGACATCAGAAAGGGCCGTCGAATAATTGCTCGCGAGCGCGAGGAGGGAAAGGTTCCCTTCGTCGCGACCACGACGCGCACCAACGGCATCGTCAGCTATGTCGACGGAGAACCGATGTTCCCCGCCGGCAGCATTTCCGTTCCGTACAATGGTCAGGGTGGTGTGGGCTACGCCTTCTACCAACCGAAGGCGTTCTCTGCGTCTGACGACGTCCAGGTTCTCGTGCCGCCCGCAGGTGTCGACGCGGCGGCTCTATTGTTCGTCTGCGCGGTGCTGCGTCACGAGCGATATCGATACTCCTTCGGCAGAAAATGGCACATGGACCGAATGCGGGAGACCGTCATCAAGCTCCCAAGCAAGGATTCGCACGAGCCTGACTGGGCGCTCATGTCGCAATACATGAAGGGCCTTCCGTTCGCCGCTGGGGCGCTCGGTTGAATTGTCCGGCGCCCGCTGGCCTGTGGTCATGGTCTAGGCTGCGGAGGATGTGTAACCCTTCACGCGTTTGAACCAAGCTTTCACGAGCGTGAGTTCAGCGCTCATTTCACCATCGTCTGGGGCCGTGTAGTTGATCGTCACGTCCTTATCGTGCCTACGCGCCCACCGCGAGATCCGAGCGTAGCTAGCCTGGAATTCGGTGTCATCATCGGCTGTGATTCGCGAAAGCATGCGGAACATCCTCGGACGAATCTCCAGGGATCCCCGAGCAACGACCTGGCCGACGACTTCCTGCGCAACCAGCCTCTCCCACGTCTCGGACAAGCTGCCTGCCCAGTCAGCGCACTCTTGCTCGGTCTTCTCCTGGGTCCACTCTGCCCTGCCCTTCCGGATCTCCGCGAGCTTCTGAAGAAGCCGATCCAGCCGCCCGGCAACGTCGCGCGCTTTCCACGGATGCTCGGTTCGGCACGCACCGGGCTTCCCGGAACCGAGCCGTTCAATCGTTCGCTCGGTTACTTCTATGCCGTCCCGCTGTGCGGCGGCACGAAGGTCGATCACGAACGCGAGGTCATGAGTAAAAACAATGACCTGTCGCTCAGCTGCAAAGCCAACCAAGCGGTCAGCAACATACCCTCGGCGGCCGTGGTCCAGCGACGTCACCGGATCGTCCAACACGATTGCAGAACGCGACGCATCGAGGAACGTGTCGGTGAAGAAGCCAGCAAGCCCCAGGGCGGTCTGCTCGCCCTCGCTGAGCACCTGAGGCAGTGTTGCATCGTGCACTGCTCCGACAAACGCAGGCTTGTGTTGCAGAGCGCCCTTGGGGCCCCCGCGATCCTCAAGCGTAACGCGGTCGAGACGTAGCCGTTCGCATTCACGCGTGAAGCGATCGCGAGCAACGACCGTCCCGTACTGCCTGGCAAGTTCGGCCGCCTTTTTCGAGGCGGCGGTCGTCGAAGTTTGCTTCTTCGCCCCTTCGAGCCGTTCGTGGCTACGCAGGCGAACGACTTCACGTTCGATGTCGCTACGATGATCGGCGAGCTTCTTGACGGCCTCAAGTTCGGCACAGGCCAGCGCAGCGGCAGCAATCCGCGCAGCATGCGTTACATCGTTGACCTGATTCGCCTCCTGTTCAAGAGCCGCAGCAAGCTGCTGAAGGTTCACGGCGTCGAATGGATCCAGGGGCGCTGGCTCGTGCCAGGCGACATCGGGATCAAGCGACGCGACAAATTGCAGCCGTCGTTGCTCGTGAGAGTCCAGTACGCCCCGACAAGCGTCGGCCACAGCCTTCTGTTCGGGGCTCAATTGTTCTACGTCGAGACGGTCGGCCATCGTCGCCACCGTGAGGTCTAAGAATTGCTTGCGCAGATTCCCGAGATTGGCCAACGCTGCCTCGTAATCCTGCTGAGCCCTATTCTGGACAAAGGATTCGAACCGCCCAAGCCGCGCACTGGCTTCAGCTGTCAAGGTCTGCTGGCACAGAACGCACTTCGCGTCGTCGCCGTTGAATGGGAACGCCTCGTTCGCGTAGGCGTCGCGCTGCGAGTAGTCCTTGGCGGCGACCCACAGGGTCCTCCAAGCTGCACCACCAACGCCTGAGAGCGGTTCTCCTTCAAATGAGAGATTCGAAGCCAGCTTCACGGCCTCAGACTTCACCGCGACATCCCGACGTGCCACTCCCACCGCTTCGACCGATGCAGCTCCAAGCATCGCGTCATTCACAGCGATTCGTCGCGCAAGACGTAGAAGTCGGGCGCCATCAGCGCGAAGGCGGGCCTGCTCCTTGGATGGGTCACTCTGCCGCAAGCTCTGTTCGGCAGCTTTCGCCGCCTCGAGCGAGGCGTCTACGTCCGGTGGAAGAGTGCAGGCCGTGGTGACGGCTTGGTCTGTCGTTCGATGCGACAGCGAACTGAGGAATGCAGCCGCGGCAGTACCTTCGGAGCACTGGGGAAGGATGACTGCGGTCGCGACGTTTGCATGCAGCCTGGTGTCGATTTCCAATCGCACCGCGTCACAGATGCGAATCAGCTCGTCCAGTACTGAAAGGGCGGGTGGGCGATAGGTGACCTCATGCTCTTTGGTTATGAAGCTCTCGCCACAGGCATCATCATAGAAACCGATCTGTGCAACCTCTGGAATCGCGCCATTAGGCCACATGAATTCCCGTTTTGCTCCGTCGACATCAATGGCGACATCGGCACCCTGAACGCCGGGGTCTTCGGCTGAGAAGATGTCCGCGAGAACGGCCTGCCGGTGCCAAGCCCGAACGACCCGCTTGATGAGCCGAGCGTAACCGGACTTGCCACTCCCATTGTCGCCGTACACGATGGTGAGACCACGGGTCGCAAAGTCGAGGGTCTGGCCAGCAACGAGCGCATTGCAGTTGGTGAGATTCCCAAGCGAAATCAGGGCAACGGGTTTGGCCGTCGCTTTGGTGGGCGGAAGATCGTCGACCGAAAACGTTTCCTCCTTCGACCAGCCGTCCTCGGCTAGCTGGTTCACAAACTCACGGCACTTCGCTGCGTCGACGGTTTCGCCCCTGCCTACCAGCCGCAGCGCGGCCTTTTGCCAGCTGGGTCGAGAAGCTGCCCACCCTACGATTTCGTCTTCGATTCGCATCGCGCTCTCCTGGTGGGGCCCGTCCGCCGCCCCGACCGAGTTGAATATCACAATCGGACAGAAATAGATTGGGGTGTGCTAGGCCGGTGGACGTGGCTGTTCATCGTGCCCCACGTCGGGTTCTGCGCACTCGGGCGGCGCGCTTCGACACCTGGCCAGAACTTCAACGCGCCGTGTTGACGTGATGCCGCGAACAGATCGCTAAGGAAAGTCCCGGTTTCGGCGTCGCTGAGTTGGAAGCCCAGCTCCACGGTTGGGTCAGCGATTGGGCTACGGACAACGATGAGGCGTATCGCCTGCTGTCCGGGTTGCTCGATGCCGTCGCCAAGGTCGACCGTTGTCTTGAGGAACACCCGTCGGCCCCAGAGAAACGTATCTTAGCCGCGATGATGACAGGAGCGCTTGCCGCACAGTGCGAAGGCAGCGACGGCGATTTCTCGTTGTCCATTCGCGAGCGGTTTCGGTGCTGGCGCCTTGTGCCCGGTGACATTCGCTGGCCGCTCGGCGCAAGCCCACGCGCACGCCTCGTAAGCCTGTTCGAGAACACGCCACATCAGGTCCTGTGGTGGCGGGACCGAAACCCCAACGTGCGCGACTTGGCGATCATCGCTTTGCTGGCCGGGCAGTGGCCCGGGGCCTCCAGGAAGCAGCAGGTAGAAGGCTCAGGGGCAACGCGACCGACTGTCATGGACGTGGTCGGGGCCGAAGAGAACGCGACCAGGGCACTCTTGAGCGGCCGTGTACCCAAGGAAGGGTGCCAGACGGGCACCTAGGCGTCGACGGGAGTTCCACAGAGAAATCCGAAAACCGGCTGTGGGTCTCTGCCGGCGCGCGTGCGGCAGTCTTGCTTCACCATGGGCGCAGCCAAGCTGACACCGCAGGACGTGCGAGAAATTGCGGCCCAGGCGTGCTGCGACCCGCGCACCGTCAAAGCGTACTTGGAGCACGGCCCCAGCACTCAACAACCGCAAAGCGGATCGAGCGCGCCATCGTGGAACTGCGCCTAAGCACGCTTCAAAAGGGCCAGGAGAGGCGATGAAGACGGCCAGAAAGCATCTAGAACGCGGGCATTCGCGCTGCTCTTGCCCTACAAGCGCCCAACAAGCCTCGAACTGCCAGGCAACAGCAGCAGCGTTGCGGATGTCGGGCCATCGTGAACACCGAGATCGGCCCATCGTGAACACTCAAATCGCGGCATCGTGAACACCTGGATCGGGGTCGTGAACGGCCAAAT
>JBEHXA010000260.1:0-10067 GCA_048498935.1 Myxococcota bacterium | reverse complement strand
GTGATTGACGTGGCCTACTCCGAGTGTCGCCGGCTGCTTGCTGCCCTCGTTACGAGCGCGCTCAAGCTGCAACCGACCCAAAAAGTCCAGGCAGAAGCCGTTTATCCCTTTCAAGGAGCGCGCTATGAGTATCCGCCCTGAGCGCGGGCCGAGCGGCGCCGTGGCGACCGCCGCGCTCCGTGACGAGCGCGGCGCCATCATGGTCATGGGCATCTTCATGTGCGCCTGCCTGGTGGGAGCGCTCTGGTACCTGGCCGGTATCGGCGACGCGCTGCTGCTGCGCGAGCGCGTGCAAGAGGCCGCCGACGCCGCTGCCTTCAGCGGTGCCGCCCTGCATGCCCGCGGCATGAACCTGATCGTCCTCATCAACCTGGTGATGGCCTGCATCCTCGGTATCCGGGTGGCGCTGAAGGTCGTGCAGCTCACGTTGGTGATCCTGGGAGCGATCTTCCTCGCGCTGTCGTGGCTCGGGCTCGGTCCGCTCGGCGGTGCCTGCATGGAGGCCGCGGGCGAGCTGGAAAGCGCAATCGGCGAGCTCAAGCCCTTCATCGACAACGCGCTCAAGGCGCTCAGCAAGGCCGAGATCGGTATCGCGCGCGTGGCGCCGGCCGCCGCCTGTGCCGGCGCGACTCAAGTCGGCAACCGCTACGGGCCGCTCGTCACCAACATGTTCGCGTGCGTGTCGGTCGACGTGGTCGCGAACGGCTTGCCGCTACAGGAGGGCACCGCCGACAGGCTGTGCTTCGAAGCCGGCAAGGCGTTCGGCACGCTGGTCGGGTGGGCCTTGCCGGGCCCCGTCGGTAGCCTGGTCAGTAACGATCGCTTCACCAACATGGTGGGCAAGATCGTCGAGCGCGGCGGCGCCTATTTTTGCGACATGGGCAGCGGCGGTGGCGCCCCGAAAATCGATGACTTCTTGGACGACGCCGCCAAAGAGGACTGCGATCACAAGCGCCAAGAAAAGGTCGACAAGCTGAACAAGGCCGACAGCGACTGGACGAAGAAGTGCGACGAGTACGGGATCGCGTGCTCCGTGTTCACGGACGAGATCGGCCAGGAGCAAACCCTGATGGAGGGTGACGACCGCCTGAAGCCCGAACGGCGTGCTGAGGTCCAACGACTCAAAAGTGACCGCGACCTCGCTCGGCAAGATCTGGACGCCTTCAACTACGACCAGTGCAAGAAGGAGTCGAAGCAGGACCTGAACAACCGCGTCAAAGCGAAGAACGGCAACAACAACAACAGCAGCCAGTCGAACAGCGGGCAAGACATGACGCCCAAGATGGTCCTCCCCAAGTGGAGCAATGGCCTGAAAGACACCCAAATCATGTCTTGGGGCAACGCCGACCTGGGCCGGCTGAGCATCGGTCCGCGCGGCGTGAAGGTCGGCGCGCAAAAGCGCGCGACGCCCGACATCACGCCGCCCATCGCGGCCGGCTTTGCTTTCGCTCAAGCCGAGTACTTCTTCGACTGCTCCGGCAAATGGAACAGCGACGACTGCAACGGCAACAAAGAACGCAAGGATAACGAAGGCGCAATGTGGCATTTCAAGTGGCGCGCTCGCATGCGCCGCTACAACCGGCCGTACACGGACCTGCCGACCGCGATCGAGGTGCCGCAGCTGATTCCGGCTGCTCTCCAAATGCTGTCGCGCGCGAGCCAAGCGAAGGTCCTCACCCTGAACAGCCCGCGTAACCCCATGCTGAGAAGCGAGCTGCTGCAGTTCGTCAAGCCCGACCCGGTCGGCCTCACCCGGCACTGAACATGACGACCCTCCGAGTCAGCTCAGTATTGCGTGGTGCCCGGCGACGTCGGCAGCGTGGCGCCGCGTTCGTCGAGGCGATCATCATCATCTCGTTCTTCGTGCTGGCGTTCCTGGCGCTGGTCTTCTTCCGCGACCTGTACCTGAAAAAGCTACTGCTCGGCAGAGTCGCGCGCGCTTCGGCGATCGCTTACTCGATGGGCGGCTGCACCGACAACGACCCAGCGGGCTGGGCCAAGGCCGACCTGGGCAACGGCAACAACGCCGGCACCGGGCTCGCCAACCAGCAGCAACCGACGCGCGACCCACGCCCCGTCACCGGCTCGAAGGAAGCGCAGAACATCGTGTCCCGTCTGCCCGGAACCGGCTCGGACAACAGCATGCTCAACCCGATCGGCAGCGTGAACCTCGGCGGCAAGGTCACGACGCAGTCCAAGGCCGGTGGTGCCGCTTTCAAGTCGGACGTGACCTGGAACTCCCACGTCACGTGCGGCGACAAGGTGCGAGACGGCGACTTCAAAGAGATCGTCGGCGTCGTCACCAGTCAGTTCAAACTATGATCATTTTGCGCCTATTTCGCCGGCTATTGCCCAGCCTCGCCATGCTCCGGCTGAGCGTCTACCTCACGCTCGTCGCGATCGCGTTTTGCGCTCTGGCGACGCGTTCGGTGCGCGCCGATGTGGGCGAGCTGGGCATGGCAGCGGGCCGCCAACTGAGCCGCCTGGAAGACCTGACTGAAGGCGCCGAGCTGCTGGTCGTCAACGGCGCGCGCTTCCACCACTCCAGCGTTTACACGGACGAGCCAGTCGGCGCAGTGCTCGATCGCTTTCAGGCAGAGTGCGAGCGCGACCCGGGCTTGCTCGCCCGCGCGCTGCACGCGGTGCCGGCCGAGGGCGCAGCCACGCTGGCAAAGCTGCCACGCGCCAGCCGCAACGCCGTGGTGCGCGACGAGTCCGAGGCAGGGGGCATGCTGGCGTGCTTCGTGGGCGCCAAGCCGACCACGCTCGCCGAACTGAGGCAGCGAATCGCGCAGCTAGCGAAGACACGTAACCTCCGGGAGCTCGGTGACTTGCGCTACACGTACGCGGTCACCAAGGGCGAGCGCACTCGCGTGATCACGCTGTGGACCGACTCGGAGCTCGACATCGCGCGCATGTTCCCGGCTCGAGGCGACGCCGCCGGCAGCGACTCCGTTCTCGCGCCACGCCCGCCCGCAGCGCGACGCACGCTGAGCGCCGCCGCAGCCGATTTTCCCTTTGGCGTGCGCGTGTACGAGAGCGAGCGCGGAGCCGCCGAGCTCGAAACCTTTTACCGACGCGAGCTCGAGCAGCGCGGTTTTTCGAAGGTGCCGGCCGCCGATGACGTGCACACCGACGCCTACTTGCGACCGGATGGCGTGCAGCTCTTCGTGTCGCTGGCTGTCCTCGATTCGAAAACTTACGTCACGCTCACCGAGGCACAGGGACGGGTCGCCACCGTGACCGCGGCCGCGGAGGCACCGTGAATTCGGCGCGCGCACATCGACTCTACGGCATCGGGCGGTTGATCAGGTTCTTGGGCGCGCTGCGGCGCCCCTTCGTGGGCCACGCCAGCGGCGCGACCTTCATCGAATACCTGGTGATCTGCGGACTGGTGGCGCTGGGCGCGATCCAGGCCTTCAAGCGCTTCGGCGCAACGACGCGCGACAAAGTCGACGTGCAGGCCGAGATGGTGGCCCAGCTGCGTGGCGCCGTGCCGAAACCGGGGAGCGTGCTGCAGCCGCGGCCCGGGACCAGCATGTTCGGTCCGGGTAAGCCCAAGCTCTCGCTACCCATCGTTCAAGACAAGTGCTTCGCGGAGGGCACGCTCGTGCTGACCGAGCACGGCGACCAGGCGATCGAAGCCGTAGCGGTGGGACAGCGTGTTTGGGCGCGCGACGAGTCGACCGGTGAGGATCGCCTGGCACGCGTGGTGCGGACCTTCGTCACGCCCAACGCGCCCGTCATCGGCGTCGACGTTCCGTTCGACGTCGGCAAAAGCGAGCAGCTGCGGGTCACGCCCGAGCACCCGTTCTGGGTGCGCGGCTTCGGTTGGACGGCCGCGCACGATCTGAACGGCGCGCTGCTCGAGACTCACGCGCCCGAAGCGCTCGCGAGCGAGAGCGCGTCCACTTCATCGCTGGATGCGCTGGCCCGCGCGGTCGAGTCGTGGGGCGAGCGGACCACCGTTTACAACTTCGAAGTCGAAGGGCTGCACAGCTACTTCGTCGGCCGCGCGCACGTCCTCGTTCACAACGCCTGTAAGCTCGAGGTCAAGACCTACGAGCAATGGAAGAACGACCCGAACCGGCCGCCAGGCAGCCAGATCCATCACCTGAATCAGGACAAGGCCTTCGGCACCGTCGTCAAGGACGGCAAGATCCCCAGAGATGAAGGCGCCTCGATTCCGCTCGACGGCATGGCGAGCGTGGAAGGCACCCAGCACTGGAAGTTCCACCGCTCGCTCGAAGACTTCTGGGATCAGTACCGAGACGGCGGCAAATACGGCCCGAACGAGAAGCCGACCGTCGGGCAGTACGCGCAAGCGATGGAGCAAGCCCTGCGCGCCGCAGACATCGACAGGGACGAAGCCAAACGCATCGCCGACGAAGCACACAAGCAACTGAACAAGTACTGGAAAGACACCGACAAGGTGCCGAAGGTACCCGGTCGGTTCATGCGCAAGTCGGACGGCACCTGGGTATTCGAAGACGGCGACGAAGACGAGATCGACATTTGAACCACCGAGCATCCCCATGACACTCTCGAAATCGACTGACACGCGCGCGCATGAGCGCGTTCCCACACGCCTCGTCGGCTGGCTCGCGAGCGCAGCGCTGCTACTGGCGGGCAGCGGCTGCGCGCTGCTGGAGGACACGCCCAGCCCCAGCACGCTCGCTCGCTTGAAGGTCTCGGTGAAGGCAGTCGACGACTCAGGTCGTCCCGTCGCCCAAGCCGCGATCGTCTTGTCGAAGAAGCAGCTCGGCGTGACCGACGACAAGGGCGTGCTGGTCACGACGCTGAGCGGCCCGCCCGGTAGCGTGGCCTCCCTCTTCGTGAAATGTCCGACGGGCTACACCTCGCCGGAAAAAGCGCTCGACGTGGGCGTCACACAGCTCGCCGCAAGCTCACCCATGCCGCAGCTCGAAGCGCGCTGCACCGCGCTCACGCACGATCTGGTGCTCGGCATCCGCGCCGAAAACGGCTCCGACCTGCCGGTAGTCTACTTGGGCAAAGAGATCGGGCGCACGGACGAGAGCGGAGTCGCTCACGTCGTGGTGCGCCTGCCGCCGGGCGAGACCGGCAGCGTGGAGCTCAGCACGCGCGCCAAGCCGGGCCTTACCCCGCGCAATCCGAGCTTGCTCTTCAAAGCCGGCAACAAGGACGAGTTGGTCCTGCTGCAGCAAAAGTTCGTCGTGCCCAAGCGCATCGTCGTGGTGCGCGAACCGTCGCGCCCCAAGCCGCTCTGACCGGCGAGTCGTTCGGTTCGGACGCCAACTCGCGTGTGTGAGACCGCACGACACAGTCGCCAAAGCTTCGCTGGCAGAACAAGAAGACGCCGAAGGCGGAAACGCCTTCAAATCGTCTTCGCTTCAAATGGTTTTGGTCGAAACTGGCACCTAAGTTCTACTCATGCTGCGAGTAGCTTTAGGTTGCACAGTCACGGCCATTTTGTGCCTCTCCCTCAACGCTTGCTCGAGTGAGGCTCCGCCGGTCACGCCGGGCACGGCCGGGACGACTGCCAACGGAACGAGCGGCAGCGGTGGCAGCGGCGCGCTCCCGTCCACGGGCGGCAGCGGCGGCGCGGGCGTTGGTGGCGGCAGCGGCGGCAGCGGCGCGGTGATTCCCGGCACCGGTGGCGGTGGCGCAGGCGGCGTCGCCAGCTCAGTCGGCGGCGGCGGTGGGAGCGCGGGCAGCACGGCAGGCACGGGCGGCGCGGGTGGCACCGGAACCGGCGGCACGAGCCTCACCATGGGCACGCAAGCCGATCCGGGCACCGAAGGCGACGGCACGTTCGACCAGCCCCCTCCCTACGATCTGCCGCCCGAGTCGATGGGCCCGATCAACAACGCGCCGAAGGGCACGGTGACCGGTCCGTTCAAGCATGTGCAAACGGGCACGTACACCGACTGGGACAAGTGGACGTTCACGTACTACGTGTACGTGCCTTCGCAATACAAGGAAGGCCACGCCGCCGCGCTGATGGTCTTCAACGACGGCTACCTTTACGCGGGCATCAACACGCTCACCGACTCACGCTTCAACGCGCCGCAGGTGTTCGACAACCTCATTCAAGAGGGGACGATGCCGGTCACGATCGCGGTGTTCATCTTCCCGGGCACCAACGACGGTCATCAAGTCGGTGGCGGCGACGGCGGGCGCTCGGTTCAGTACGACTCGCCCAACGATCAGTACGGCAAGTTCCTGGTCGAGGAGTTTCTGCCCACCAATATCTTGAGCAAGTACGACATCGTGAGCGACGCGGACGGCTGGGCCATCGGCGGCCACAGCTCCGGCGGCATCGCGTCGATCGTCGCGGGCTTCTACTGGTCCGATCGCTTCCACAAGATGCTGACCGCGAGCCCCAGCTTCCCGAACCGCGGCGGCAAGTTCCCCGACGAGTTCAAGACCTCGCCGACCGCCAAGCCGCTCCGCATCTACCACCTCGCGGGCACGAAGGACCTCGGTGGCTTCAAGGCCGCGAACGACAAAGCGGCGATGATCTTCACCGAGCTCGGCTACCACTATCGCTACCGTCCGGGTGAGGACAACCACTACCCGCCGAAGGCAGCCATGGCGGACTTCCCGAACGCGCTCCGCTGGTTGTGGCGCGGCTACAAGGCCGCTCCTTAGCGTCTGCGAGCTCATGGCCAGGCGGCGAAAGTGGGCGACTGTGCGACACCCACGACGCCTGGCCCGAGTCCGTAAGAATTGCGCACCCTGCAACTGTTAGCGGAGGCAACCGTTCGGCAGCGCCGAACTTTTCCGCATTTGTGCCGCTGATCCGATACCCTGGGGCGTGATCTTCTCGGGCACGAGGCGTGCAACAAGCGACGGGGCTATCTCGATGGCAACGACGCGACGAACTTTGCTCTTACGGGGTGTGCTGCCGCTGGCGCTGGGTCTGGCCACGGCGGGCTGCGGTGATGGGAAGCGACAACCGGGTACGGACGACGGCCCGAACCATCAGCCGCCTCCGGCTTCGGGTAGCTGCCTCCAACCCAACGACGGCTGCCCGTGCTCCAAGGAAGGCGCCGTCGCTGCGTGCGGCATCACGGTCTCCAAAGAGGGAGACCTGCTCACCTGCAGCGAAGGCGAACGCACCTGTCTCGACGGCGAATGGAGCGAGTGCCTCGGCGAACGACTCACTCAAATTTACGATGCGCCGCCGACTGCGCCGGGCGTCAAGACTCAAGGCCTGGCAACGACCGCTGCCGACTGCTTGGACAAGTGCGAGCCCTACTGCCGGAAGCTCGCGGATACGCCCGAGGACCTGAACCCGGGGATGGATTTTACGGCGGATGCGACCGGCCTTTCGCCGAAGTCCAGCGGTCTCACGAGCAGCAACTGCCCCGACGTGAACGTCACGCCGGACACCTCGACCCTCGAGATTACGGCGATCAATTTGACCGACGGTACTGTCACACCGTCAACGAAGGCGATGGCGGCGGCTTGCACGGTGGGCAACATCCCGATCGATCCCACTTGGAGCGTCGATCAACCGGACCGTTCGCTGATCGGCATCGACGGCAACCTGAAGCTCTTCTCGGCGGTTGCCGGCGACATCAAGGTAACCGGCCAGAGCCTGCTCGATAGCGACGTCGCGACGGTCACGGTCAAGGTCAACGTCAACATCACCGATGCCGGAGTAACGTCACCCAACGACTTCAGCAACACCGGCACGGTCGACGATGCCGGCACGCTCTATCCGTACAAGAACACGGTTCTTCCGCTGGACCTGAGCCCACCGGTGGCGCAGTGGAAGGCGAACGGAATCACACCCAACGCGGTACAGGTGGCGCTGCGCTACCCGGCAAATTCGGCGATGCCGACGTTCTGGTACTCGCGTATCTACGCGACAGAACCCAAAGAAGGCCCGATCGTCAACGCGGCTAGCCCCGCAGCGCAGGCTGCCAAAGCGCCGGCCTGGGCCATTCCCGAAAAGGTGTGGACCGCGCTGGGCCGCACCACGCAAAATCAGGCAGCGACCCTGGGCCGCAACGCCGAAATCATCATCCAGCGCCGCACCGCCGGCACGCTGTACAAGGAGATGGTCATCCCCGTGACTTTCTCCAGCGAGGCGCTGCGCGGCACCGTCTACTACATGCAGTATGAGCGCCGCTTGTACACGCCGGACACGGGGACGCTGCTCGCGTCACCGCAACCCGATCTCGACATCACGACGTTCGATCCGTTCAACGCGGCAACGACGGCCTGCCCAGTGGGCAACAACACCCACTCGTCGCGCGTGGGCGGCTCGACCACGCGCGCAATTGACATGTCGAAGCCGACGGCTACCAATTTCAACCCGCTCGGCGACGGCAACGGCGGCTGCCCGGTGTGTCATTCGGTTTCAGCACAGGGCAACATGTTCGTGGCGGGCAGCCGATTTCTACAAACCTGGCCGTCGAACTTGCCCGCCGGCATGGGCGCCGGCAACGGCTTGGTCAACAGTATCTCCATTTCGGCCACGGGCAGCCCGCAATTCACGTCCGTCGGCGAGGCGCCCAACTACATCGACTTTTCGACGACAAACGGCGCCTGGGGCAGCCGTGGCTTCGCCTTCGCCGCCCTCACGCCCGACGGCGCGCTAGCGCTGCAAGGACCGAACTGGTGGGGCAACACTACCGGCAACAACGCGAGCCCTACCGCCGTGTCGTCGATCCAAACCGACGCCGGCCAGACGCAGCCGATGTTCTTCGTACCGACCACCAATACCGGTGCGACGGTGTACTACGCGACGACGGCGGCGCTGGCAGGCGCCACGCGCACTGGCAACATACTGTCCGCGGCTGCGGCGCTGCCCACCATCGACGGCGCAACGCTGGCGATCAACGACTCCGTCTTGGTCAAGAACCAAGCGACCGCTGCCGACAACGGGATCTACACAGTGACGGATCTCGGCGGTTACACGTGCGCGGGCACCAATCTGACATCGGCGGTCGTCACCTCCGTTGCTTCATCGATAGAAAACGCCGGCAGCCCGGCGGCCAGCGCAACCGACAACGACGCCGCTACGCGCTGGAGCAGCGCGTTCAGCGATCCACAATGGATTTACCTCGACCTCGGGAGCACCAAGACTTTCAGCTGCGTCAACATCTCCTGGCAGAGCGCCAACGCCAAGGCGTACGAGATTCAGACCTCCAACGTTGCGTCGACGATGGACTCGGCTTGGACCACCGTTGCGTCGAGGACAAACATGCCCTCGGGCACTCGCACAGACGTGCTAGCAAACCTGACCGCTTCCGGACGCTACGTGCGCATGCGCGGCAGCCAACGCACCAGCGCGTACGGCTACTCCATTTTCGAAATGGACGTGTACACGAGCCAAACCGCCATTCCCTATAAGCTGACCCGCCGCAGCGATGCGGACAGTGATCCCGGCGTCGCCTCGACCACGAATTCCGGCGAAATCATGGGTAACTGGGAAGTACGAGTGACCCGAGGTAGCGCGAACTATGCCAAGGTGTTCCGATTGAATTCGAGTACCAAGCCGGTCATCAACACCACGGCAATGAATTTCGTGGATACGGGGGCGAGCGCGCTCCCAGTCATGTCGATGGCCACGATTTCACCCAACGGGCAAAAGATCGCGTACGTGAACGGCGACGCGGACCCGGTCGGCACCGACAACACAGCCTGGCGCAAGGGCCTGACCACCATCGACTTCAATCAAACGGCGCGCACCTGGTCGAACAAGAAGCGCATCGTCAGCAACTACAATTCGACCTCCTCTCTACCGGCCGATGGCGGTATCCCGATCAAGTGGCCGTTCTTCGAGCACGACAGCACGAGCATTATCTACGTGCAAACCAGCGCTGACGAATACTGCCGCACGGGTGGCAGTACCTCCGACAATCCCAATAAGGCCTGCTACGGCGACGGCTTCGGCTTCGCTAACGCCGCGCCGACCCAGCGCGGCTATTGGCCGGGCCGTTTGTGGTCTGCCGACACTAGTGCAACGCCACCCACCAAGGTGGAGCTCGCAACCCTCAACAACGCGGAGCAAACCGCCGACGCCGGCAAGGCGTACCAGCCGACGGTACTTCCGTTCGTCAGCGGCGGAT
>JBEHXA010000259.1:0-10145 GCA_048498935.1 Myxococcota bacterium | reverse complement strand
GCTGACCGGTAGCGTTACTTGAGGACGCTCTCGGTCAGGATCGCGATCGACTTCACGCCGCCCGCGCGGCTCAAATCCATCGCTTCGATGGCCGCCGCATACGACGCGTCGTTGGCGGCATCGAAGTAGAGGACCTTCTGGTCCTTGGCCGCGAGCATGCGCGGGACGCGGTCCTTGATCTCGTTCTTTTGCAAGACGGTGGTGTTCATGCGGATTACCCCGTCTTTGTCGACCGTCATCACCAGCGGCTTGTTGTCGCTGGGAGGCGGCGGCTCTTCGTTCTTGTCCGGCTTGGGCGGCAGGTTCAGCCAGAAGGTCTTGGTGACCATGGGGGTCACGATCATGAAGATGATCAGCACCACCAACACGACGTCCACGAGGGGCGTGATGTTGATGTTGGGCGCTGAGCTGCCCTTCTTCTTGCTGCCACCGCCGAGAGCAACACCCATGACTAAGCTCCGCCCCCGGGCTTACCCGGCGTCTTCTTCTCGGTGACCTTGAGCAGCACGCCCTTGAAGCCGATGTCCTGCAGGTCGAAGAAGGCGTTACGCATCTTGCCCCACTTCATGCCCTGATCGCTCTTGAGCATCAGCGCGCGCTCCGGATCCTTGGAGTGCAGATCGATCAGCTTGCCTTTGAGCTGAGCGAGCTTGATGGTCTCTTTCTCGACCACGGTGGTGCCGTCGGGCGCGATCGTGACTTCGATCGGGTTGATGTACTTGGCCTTCGGATCGGGCGTCAGCACCTTGGGGAGCTCGATGTTGGCGCCTTCGTTGATCGCGGGCGTCACCACCATGAAGATGATCAGGAGCACCAACACCACGTCGACTAGCGGCGTGATGTTGATGTCGGGAGATGCGGCTCCCTTGGCTGTCTTGGCACCACCTAGCGCTACGCCCACGGCTTTGCTCCGATCCGGTTCCTGAATGCGTTTTCGTGTCGAGGAGCAGCGCGGCTCAGGCCGCGTGCTTCTCGCGCTTCGCGCCGCCGGAGCGGCCGAGGTGGTTCTCGAGCTCGTCGAGCAGCTCACCTGCCGAGCGACCGAGCGCCGTCTCGATGGCGGCGATGCGAGCGTTCAGGTAGTTGAAGGAGATAACGGCCGGGATGGCGACCATCAGACCGAACGCGGTCTCGATGAGCGCTTCGGAGATGCCGGCCATCACCGGACCGATGCCCGCGCTGCCGGCGCTGCCGATGCTCGCGAAGGCGCCGATGATGCCCACCACGGTGCCGAGCAGACCGACGAACGGCGAGATCGAACCGACCGTCGCCACCACGTTCATGCCGCGGCGCAGCTCTTCACCGACCGATTCCGCGCGGCGACCAGCTTCGTTGCGCGCGAGCTCCACCGGCGAAAGCCCACCCTCGCCCAGGTCTTCGAAGGCGTGGATGTAGCGGCGGATGATCGGGCCAAACAAGCGGGCCAGCGCCGAGGACTTGTACTTCTCGGAGAGCGCGACGATCTCTTCGACCTTCCACTCTTCGAGCAGCTTGCCTGCCTGCATCGCGAAGCCGCGCGACTCCTTGGCGGAGCGCGAGAACGCGATCAGGCGCTCGATGGTGACGCCGATGAAAGACACTCCCATCATGAACAGGAGGAGGGCGATCCCCTTGTTGAGGGGGGTCATGTGCGCCCAAATGTGGGTCAGATTGAAGCTCATAGCGGTCTCCAGACTCTCTTCACGTTCTCAGCTTGAAGCGGAATTTCTTGATTCGGGTAAACGATCGGGCGACGCCGTCCGCGTCGCGGCCGGGTTTGAAGCGCATCGACTTGACGGCTGCGATGCAGACGGCATGTAGCTCCGGCGGTCCCTTGAGGACGCGCACGTCCGTCACGGCGCCGGTCTCGGTCACGACCCAACGCACGACCACCGTGCCTTCGATGCCCGCAGCCTTGGCGTCGGCAGGCATCTCCGGGTTCGCGGCTTCGCCGATCTGCTCCGGCGGCGTGTCGGTCTCGCTGACGGGGCGAGGCTTGTCCTTCTCTATCTTCGGCGGGGGCGGAGGAGGGGGCGGAGCAGCCGGCTCGACAACCGCCTTTTCGGCCGTCCCGGTGCCGTCGCCGCCACCCTTCTGGTACGGGTCGTCGCTGCCGCCGGTCGACGGCTTGACGTCCTTTTCCTGAAGCTTGGTGTCTTCGATGGTCGTGGGCGTCTCGATCTTTTGGAGACGCGGGCCAGGATTGGGCTTGTGCGGCCTGAGCTCTGGCGGAGGCGGGGGCGGCGGCTCGGGCTCGGGCTCAGGCTCCTTGGCGAGCTGTACCTCGACGACCTTGGCTTCCTCCTCCTCGACCTCTGCCGCTGCCTCTCCCGAGTAGAGGACACCAGCGGTGATCCCGCCGGCGATGATCGCGGTCCCGATGCCGGCCCCGACGAGCAGGCGCTTCATGCGCAGCGCGTCGGTAGTTTTCTGACTCCAGGTCTCGAAGGCCACTGTAGGTGGGCGGGAGCTTGCTGTGATTCGGTGACGGTCCCGTGTCACATCGGGAAAATGGCTGTGACCGCAGATTCATAGAAGTGCGTTTTTGTCCCCAGCTAGTCATCGAATCTTCATATTGCCTCGGCGTTTCCTCGGAGCGACCTAGCATCGCAAGGTGGCACCCACCTGTCACCGCAAGGTCACAAGACCTCACTATCGATTGCGCTCGTCCCTGCAATCGTCATGTCTCGCATTCTGGTCATCGAAGACGAGCCCGATATCCGTCAAGTGCTCGACTACAACCTGCGGCTCGCCGGCCACGAGGTTTCCGCGGCAGCGCGTGGTCTCGACGGCCTGCGGATGGTGCGCGAGGAAAGCCCCGAGCTCATCATTTTGGATTTGAT
Organism: Myxococcota bacterium; assembly: GCA_048498935.1. Taxonomy (GTDB): domain Bacteria; phylum Myxococcota_A; class Polyangia; order Polyangiales; family Polyangiaceae; genus PMG-095. The sequence goes on along the minus strand of JBEHXA010000259.1, from coordinate 7,323 downwards.
GCTGCCCGACATACCCGGCACCGAGGTGTGTCGGACCATCAAGGACAACCCGCAGACTCGCGCACTGCCGGTGGTCATGCTGACTGCTCGGGGTGAAGAGATCGATCGCGTGGTCGGCTTCGAGCTCGGCGCCGACGACTACATCACCAAGCCGTTCAGCGTGCGTGAGCTCGTGCTGCGCGTGCGCGCCGTGCTGCGCCGCAAAGTTCCCACGTCCAGCGACGTGCCGACGATCGAATTCGGAAACCTTCGTATCGACCGCGCCGCACACCGCGTCTGGGTCGACGGTGCCGAAGTAGAGCTCACCGCCCTGGAGTTCAAGCTCCTGGTCACCCTCTACGACCGTCGCAACCGCGTCCAATCCCGCGAGTCACTCCTCGACCACGTCTGGGGCATCGAAGCCCGCATCTCGACGCGAACCGTCGACGCCCACGTCAAGCGCCTCCGCGAAAAAATCGGCGCCGCCCGCGACTACATCGAAACAGTGCGCGGCGTCGGCTACAGGTTCGCGGACGCGCCGCTGGTTGAGGCTAGCTGAGGGGCTTGGGGAGCTGGTTGGCTGGTTGCCATACGGCGCTGTGGCGCTGAGACGGCGCTGTGGCGCTGAGACGGCGCTGTGGCGCTGAGACGGCGCTGTGGCGCTGAAACGGCGCTTGTGGTGCGAGTGGCCGTGCGGCGCGGGGGAGAGCCTTTCGGCGCGCGAGATTGGGTACGTGCACGTATCCAATAAGAGTTTTGGAAAGGGCAATTTCTGCGTGTTTTTGATCTGCTTATTGGATACGTGCACGTAGTGAATCGGCGGTGGTGAAAGGGGCGTCTCGCCCGCGAGCTTTTCCACAAGTTTTCCCCCTCTCCATCCGGTTGACACTTCGCCCCTGCACTGTGGGGGGCGAAAATACAAACAAGGAGACACGGATGGACGCTGTGCTTTTCGCTTCGGCGATGGCAGCTGCGGTGTCGCTCCTGCTGACTCTTGTCACCCACCTGTCGGTGGTGCGAGTCAGCCGAAGGCGGGACTACACCGGGCCCACGCCGGGTATCTCGGTGCTCAAGCCTCTGAAAGGGATCGACGACGGGCTCTACGAGAACCTCGCGTCGCTGGCCGCCCAGGATTACCCGGAATTCGAGCTCGTGCTTGGGGCAGAAGATCCCCACGACCCCGCGCTCAAGATTGCTCACCAGCTTCGGCGTGAGTTTCCGAGCGTGCGCATCAAGGTCGTATCCGGGGTCTTCACGTCGGGCCTCAACCCCAAGGTCAATAACCTGATCTCGCTCGAGAGCTACGCGCGCTACGACCACGTGCTGATCTCGGACTCGAACGTGCGGGTCGGCCCCGATTACCTGCGCGCCATGGCTTCCGAGCTGCGCGACCCGCGAGTGGGGCTGGTGTCGAGCGTGCTCGCAGGCGGCGGTGAACAGAGCTTCGGCGCACAGCTCGATAACCTGCACATGAACGCCTTCATCTCGCGCGCCGTGTGCGGCGCCGACGTGCTGGTGGCGCACCCTTGCGTGATCGGCAAGTCGATGCTGTTCCGTCTGTCGGACTTGGAGCGGTTGGGCGGATTCGAGAGCGTTTGCAATGTGCTGGCCGAAGACTACGTGCTCGGTCGCATGTTCAAGGGCGCCGGCTTTCGCGTCGCGCTTTCGTCGTACGTCGTCGAGGCGGTGAGCGCCAAGCGCTCGGTGCGTGACTTCTGCGCCCGCCACGTGCGCTGGAGCCAGATGCGCCGTCGGATCGCTCCCGCGCTGTACTTCGGTGAGCCGCTGTTGATGCCCTTGCCGTTCATTTGGCTCGGTCTCGGTTGCGTGATGGCTGGGCCTTCGCCGGCCTACCTCTCGCGCGCCGCCTTCTTGGTGTTCTTTGCGGCAGGCTTGCTGTTCAAGCTCGCGTCGGACGCCCACGTGCTGGCGCGGGTGCGCGGTGACCGCTTGCGCGCGGCAGAGCTGCCGTGCTGGCTGTGCAAGGACTTGATGGTGCTCGGCATTTGGATGCTCGGGGCCGTCAAGCGCACGGTCGTGTGGCGCGGCAACGTGCTGCGCATCGGGCCGGGCTCGGAGCTGTTCCGGGCGACCTAGAGCCCACCAAGGCGCCGGCCTCATGGCCGTTGCGATGCGGCTGACCCGGTAGTACTACACGTCTGTCACCGAACCGTCACAGCCGCCCGATACCGGAGAGACCGGATGGCCCGAATTCTGATTGTCGAAGACGAGCAGGACATTCTGTCGGTTCTCGAATACAACCTGCGCCAGGCAGGGCACGAGGTGACGACGACGCGCTCCGGTCGCGATGGCTTGCGGCTGGTCAAGGAGCTTCACCCTGATCTGATCTTGCTCGACCTGATGCTGCCCGATCTGAGCGGCACCGATGTCTGCAAGCAACTCAAGGAGGCGCCCGCCACACGCGGCGTGCCGGTCGTGATGTTGACGGCGCGCGGCGAGGAGATCGACCGCGTGGTCGGCTTCGAGCTCGGCGCCGACGACTACGTAGTCAAACCCTTCAGCATGCGTGAGCTCTCGCTCCGCATCCAAGCCATCCTACGGCGCGGTAAAGCTCCGGTGGAGAGCGAGGCGAGCATCGAGTTCGGTGTGCTGCGCATCGATCGCGAAGCGCACCGCGTCTGGGTGGAGGCCGCGGAGATCGAGCTCACCGCGCTCGAGTTCAGGCTCTTGGTTACGCTCTACGACCGGCGCAATCGCGTGCAATCGCGCAGCGCTCTGCTCGACGACGTGTGGGGGATCCAGGCGGACATCACCACGCGTACCGTCGACACGCACGTCAAGCGTCTGCGCGAGAAGCTCGAGGCAGCTCGCGACTACGTCGAGACCGTGCGCGGCGTGGGCTATCGCTTCGTTGGGACGCCAGACGAGGCGACGGCTTGAAGCTAGGTCTGCGTGCACGGCTCGTAGCGTTGTCGTTCGGGGTGGTGGTCGTCGCCGCGCTACTCGTCGACTGGCGCGCGCGCCCTGCTTTCGAGTCCAATCAACTCCTGGCAGTGCAGCGCGAGCTGGCCGCGCGTACGCGCCTGGTCGCCGCGCTGGCTGAGGCGCAACGCCCGATGCCGGGCGATACGGCGGCGCTCACGCAGCTCGTCGGCGAGCTCGGGCGCGAGGGCTCGGCTCATGTCGAGCTGCTCTTGGCGGACGGTACCGCCATCGCGAGCTCCCGCGGCACGCCGCCTTCGCTGAGCCGTGCGCGCGAGTCCGACGTGGTCGCTGCGCGTCAGCGTGAGCGCGGTCAGGGCACACCGGGGTTCACCATCGAAGGGCGCTGGCTCTACTCGTCGGAGCGCTTTCGGTTGGGGGACGGCTCAGGCGGCGTCGCACGCGTTGGGATGTCGCTGGCCGGTGTCGACGCGGCGGCGACGCAATTTCGCGAGACGCTGATCGCCGGAGCGGTGCTGCTGTTCGCGCTCCTGCTCTTGGTGGCAGGCGCCATGGCGCGCCTCACCGCGCGCGAGCTCGGCGCGCTCAACGAGGTGGCGCGGCGCATGGCGGCGGGCGATCTCGACGCGCGCTCGGGGCTCGAGGGGGAAGACGCCCTGTCCGACCTGGGTCGTACGCTGGACAAGTTGGCTAAGGGCCTGTCGTCCACGCTCGAGGAGCTGCGCGGAGAGCGCGATCGCATCACCGGAATTTTGGATGGCATGCAGGAAGGCGTGCTGCTGCTCGACGCCAAGCGCCGTATCGTGGTCCTGAACCCCGCGCTCCGCGAGATGCTGTTGCTGCCGAACGGGGCCGTTGGCAAGCCGCTGCTCGAGGTCGTGCGCAACGCCGAGCTGCGCGACCTGTTCGACGCCGCTGCAGCCGACGACGAGCCCACCACGCAAGAGGTAGAAATCGGCAACATCAAGCCGCGGCGCCTCTTGGCGCGCGTCGCCACCATGCCCGGTGAGCAGCGCCAGCAAGTTGCCGTATTCGTCGACGTGACCGAGATGCGTAAGCTCGAGTCGATGCGACGCGACTTCGTGGCCAACGTCTCGCACGAGCTGCGCACACCCGTCACGTCCATCCGCTCGGCGGCTGAAACGCTGATCGACGGCGCGGCTTCGGACCCCGCGGCATCGCAAGCTTTCATCGGCATCATCGAGCGCAACGCGGCCCGCCTGCAGAGCCTGGTCGAAGATCTGCTGGATCTATCGCGCATCGAATCCCGTGGCTTTCGGCTCAGCTTCGAGCCCATCGATTTGCGCCCGATCTTCTCGCAAGTGCTCGGCTTGTTTCGCGAGCGCGCGAGCAAGAAGGAAGTCGCCTTGGAAGAGCGGTCGCTCAGCGAGCTCCCCAAGGTGCGCGCCGATCGTCGCGCCCTGGAGCATGTGCTGACCAACTTGATCGACAACGCAGTCAAGTACTGCGGCCCCGGCGCGCACGTCGTGCTGAGCGTCTCGGTGAGCACCGAGCTGGTGACGGTCAACGTGAGCGACGATGGGCCGGGCATCGACGAGCGGCACCTGCCGCGGATCTTCGAGCGCTTCTATCGCGTCGACGCAGGGCGCTCGCGTGAAGTGGGCGGCACCGGGCTCGGGCTGTCGATCGTCAAGCACTTGGTCGAGGCCATGGGCGGCAACGTCTCGGTCGAGAGCAAACCCAGCGCCGGCACGACCTTTTCGTTTTCGCTCAAGCGCGTCGAGCTCGAGCAAAAACGCGAAGCTGCTCGCGCAGTGGCGTAACGCTGCTCAGGGCCAGGCGGAGGCAGCGCGACGCACGCGCACGAACGGTCCCGCGGCGCGATCCCGCATGGCCTCGCCCCAAGCCCGACACGCCGGGGCGCTGGTGAAGCGCGGTGCCAGCGAGCCGAGCAGGCGCCCGGTCTCGTCGTCACGCTGAAAGGCGAAGCCGTCGTAGTCGGGATAGCGCTGTCCGTCGTCGTCGGCTCCGGCCAGCATCCACGCCAGCGCTGCCCCGCCGCCGCCTTCGAGCAGGAGCTCGCTCCAGCGGCGATAGCGCTCCTCGCGCCGCGGCCAGCCCAAGCTCACGGGGCCCCGCGCGCCAGCTGCGCGCAGCACCTTGGAGCCGTACTCCTCCAGCACCGTCGGCTTGCCGAGCTCGCGAGCCACGCGCAGGTGATCGGCGATCCAACGCTCTTCGCTGCCGGGCGGCATGCCCCAATGGTCGGGGTAGAAGTGAAACGTGCCGAAGTCGACGTCGGGCAGCGCGCTGAGCGCCCGGTGATCGACGCCGTCTTGACCTCGATATGTCCAATGCTCGCCGCCGTCGGCAAAAAAGCCTTCGTCGCCCACCGAGACCAGGTGATTGCGATCGAGCGACTTGATGAAGCTCGACATCTCGAGCGCCCAGCTCGCAAGTGTCGTGTGGTCCCAACCCTCGTCGCTGTCGAAAGCCGCGGTGTTCTTGCAGCGCGGTTCGTTGGCGAGCTCCCAGCCTAAGATGGTCGGATCATCGCGGTAAGCGAGGCCCGTGAGCTGGCTCTTGCGCGTTACCAGGTGTTCGACCCAGTCGCGGTATGCCTGACGTACCTCCGGCGCGGTGAAGAATTCGTGATGTCGATTCCGGCCGTACCAGACCAAGTATTGATCCATGCCGCCGAACTCGCGCCAGTTGTTGGTGAGCACGAGGAGCAGCTTGAGCTCGTGCTTGGCAGCCGCCGCGAGCACCTGGTCGAGGCGCTGTAGCCCGTCGGGACCGTCGTTGTACGCGGGGCGTCGCCGAGCGGGGTCCCAATACTGAAAGTAGACGCCCTGCTTGTGCCCCTCGCCGTCGACGTTAGGCACCGAACCGTCGAGTGACCCGCGATCGATCATCGCCCAGATGCGCATCACCCGAAAGCCGAGCGCTTTAGCCGACGCGAACACGTCGTCGACTACCGGAGCGCTCTTGTAGATCGGGTAGTAGTTGTTGGCGCCGGCGAAACAAAAGGGCTCGCCCTCGAGCTCGAACGTCGCGGACGCAGCGACGCTCGGTGGCAGATTCATCGCGCCTGCCGACTCGGGCTGCTTCATGCAGCCGAGCGCAAGCGCTGCCAGGCCCAGCAGGCGCCGCTTGCGACCGCACCTGACCGGCGCGGCGCTCGCTTCAACGATGTTGCAGGCGCTCCCGCAGATAGGCAAGCGCGAGCGCTCCAAGGTTTCGGTCACCGAGCTCGGTTGCCAGCTTTTCGAGAGCCTCGAACGTGGCGTTCCCCAGCTTGGCGCGCAGGTCGGCTTCAAGCGAGGCGCGGTTCTGTTCTTCCGACAAATGGTCGCGCCACGCGGGGCTCCACACCTCGGACAGGTCTTGCGGCAGCCCTGCCTGCGCGAGGCGCGTCCACTCGCCTGGGTCGCACCAAATGCCTCCGCAACGCGGGCAGCGTTCGAGAAAGTACGGGTGGTCGTTGGTAACGCGCGCCCGCCGCAGCAGGCCATGCCCTTCTGGGCAGGGGCCGGTGCGGTGATCTTGCTCGAGCGGCTCGCGCGGCACCTGGTCGTGTCGCAAGAGCAGCTCGGCGGTTTCGGGTTGAGCGAGCGCTTTGGGCGGCACCCAATAGCCCGCGCACTTCCCGCAGCGGAGCACGTCGCTCTGCTCGAGCGCCGTGAGCGGGGAGGGGCCGCACTTGGGACAGCGCTCGTTCATCTCCTTCGATCGCGCGCCGCTCGGTGGCTCGCGTCTCCATCACTAACACGGGCTCGCCTCTACGTCCCCTGCTAAGGTGCGCGCGGAGAGTGGGCATGACGATCGAGGTGAGAGAAGCGAATTTGAGCGATCCAGCGGATGCGCGAGGGCTGCTCGACGTGCTCGACAGCTACGCCGGGGGACCGATGGGCGGCGGCGTGCCGCTCGGCGCTGCGGTGCGCGAGCGACTCGTGCCCGCTCTGCTCGACAACCCGAGCGCGCTCGTCTTTCTCGCGCTGGCGGATGGTCGAACCATCGGTGTCGCCACGTGCTTCTTCGGCTTCTCGACCTTCCACGCACGACCGTTGCTCAACGTGCACGACCTGGCGGTGCTGTCCGAGCACCAGGGGCATGGCGTGGGTGCGCTGTTGCTTGCTGCCGTCGAAGAGCGAGCGCTCGCGCGCGGCTGCTGCAAGCTCACGCTCGAGGTGCGCGAGGACAACGAGCGCGCGCGCCGGCTCTACGCGCGCCGCGGCTTCGCAGACTTCGAGCTGGGCGGGAGTCGCTTCCCGACCCTCTTTCTGTCGAAGGCGCTGGCCGCGCAACCCCAGCGGTAAAGGGCGCCGCTCCCGCCTCGCTTGCAGTCGCTTCGCCACCCTTCAGTGCCGCGTCGCAGCATACCCCGCCGCTCGCTCGGCGCTCGAAGCATGCCTTCTGGGCTCGCTCGGCCTCGGTGAGCTGTCCGCCCTGCCGAGCAGACAAGGCCCTACCGACGAC
>JBEHXA010000258.1:0-10169 GCA_048498935.1 Myxococcota bacterium | reverse complement strand
ATCACGTCGCCGGGCGAGAGCGCTGCCCACTCTCGAGCCGTCATGGTGACGGCGCCGAGCTCGACGCGCACCACGATGGGCGTGTCGAGCAGCACGTCGGTCACGGTCTGTGCTTCTGCGTCGGGGGAGCTTGCTTCGTCTCGTTCCACGCTGAGCCTCGCCTGCGCTGGTTGACCTACCACGAGTCGCCCGTCAGCGCGGATTTCGACCCCGATCCCACGCTCGCTGAACGGGGTCACGAGCATGCCACGGCCCACGCCATCAGGGCCTACCGTCGCGCCTGCACCGGGTAAAAGTGCGCTAAATAGCTCGAGTGACGCCAGCTCTTGCCGCTCCAGCGCGCAGGTCGCGATCACCAGCGGCAGCGTGAGCGCCAGGCTGCCCAAACGCGCGAGCTCGGGCGTGGGCGGCTGCGCAGGACGGCCGTCGATCACGGCGGCGCTGACCGCGAAGGGTCGCCCCGCGACGAGCAGCGTTGCCTCGACGAGCAGCACCTGCTCGGCCGGTGGTGGCGGCTCGATCACGGCGAACAGGGCACCCGCGCGGCGCGCGCTTTCGACCGCGAGAGCGGCGACGAGCCCGAGCAATGCCGGTGAGAGAGACTCGCGCGGATCCGCGAGCGGCTCCGGGCGACGCAGCACGTTCGAGGCGAGGTGTGCAGCAAGCGTCGGCTCCACGAATAAGCCGATCGCGAGCCCCGGCGCGCCGAGCCACACCGCGTCCGTCGTGGAGGCACGCCCGAGCGAGCAGCGGCGTACCACGATCTCACTCGGCGCCTCGAGCAGCTCGCCCAGCGCACGCGCCGCGGCGGTCGCGTCCATGCGCACGCGGTGGCGCACGTCGCTCGCCACACGCTCGGCGGCGCGGGTCACCGGCTCGAGCGCTCCCCAGGGATAAGCGGACAGCATTCGTGAGCCCGGACTCTACCCTCGACCCGGCCGCATTTCGCGACGACTGGACAGCCGGACTGCTGTGGAGCGCAGCTGGAGTTTTCAACATGGGTGAGGACAAAAAGTCCAATGAATACGCGGGATTGAAATTGTATCCACAAGCGCTCCACAATGCTGTGGATGGGCCAGAGGCGCGCGCCCATCGTCTAGGCTCCGCGCGGCGTGTTATTCGTTCGAATCATGCGCAAGCTCCCGATTGGGCTCGGGTTGTCGTTCGTGTTGGCCGCCTCGGGCAGCGCATTCGCGCAGGAAAAACCGGCGGCCCCCGCCCAGCCGGCCAGCGCGCCGCCTGCTGCTCCGGCGCCGAGCGCGGCCGCTCCGAGCACCGCGGCCGCGCCGAGCGCCGCACCGGCATCGAACGCAGCCGCGCCGAGCGCGGCGCCGAAGAGCGGTGCAATGGCTTCGCCCGCCGACGGTGCTCGGCGCGACCCGAAGGGCAAGACCGGCATCAGCCCGTTCATGGAGCTCATCATCAAGGGCGACCGCGCCTACCTGGCGCGCGACTACGACCTCGCCAGCGCGACCTACCGCGAGGCGATCCAGCTCGAGCCGCAAAATCCCGTCGGCCATCTGCGCATGGGCTCCACGCAGCTCACCAAGGGCGACCCGAAGGAAGCCGAGGCAGCATTCGCTACCGGGCTGCGCTTCGCCAGCGGCGACGGCGCGCTCAAGGCCAAGCTGCTCTTCGCGCTGGCGGAGCTGCAAGAGCGCCAGGGCAAGAGCGACGAAGCCGTCGCGCGCTGGAAGGAATACTCCAAGACCGCCGAAGACTACAAAGAGGCCGTCACCTATCCAGCCACCGCCACCGAGCGCATCGCCCGCAACGAGACCTGGAAAAAGACGCGCAACGAATCGATCGACGTCAAAGCGCGCATCGAGCGCCGCCTCAAAGAAGCCGAAGAAGCCGCCCGCAAGAGCGCCTCGGATCCCAAAAACAAGTAACCCTCGAGGGGCTGCCCAACCGCAGCCCGAATTGCAGAAGCTGCCTGAGCGGCCTTCGGTCTCTCCGGGCGCACGCCTGGGGCTGCTTCCGCCCGCGAACCGTTTTGGCGTGAGTCCCTTTAATCGGGTCAATCCCCGCCGTCTCAGCAGCGCCGCGCTGGCGCGGTTGAGTCCTGTGTTCACCATCCGGTTGGATCGGCGCGACTTCCTTCGCCGCGGAATGACGTGACGGGCGCGACCGGGCACCCACTGCAAACCTTCGCTTCTCGAGCGCAGCGACGAGCAGCTTCATCGCCTCGAGATGTAGCTCGCCCAGTGACATACCCGGCCGCTCGCGCGCCATGAGCGCCTTCGCGCGTTCCAGCAGCTGCACATGCTCTTCGGCCGTCTCGAATTGCGTCGAGGCTGCCCGCGCAGCGGGCACCCGCAGGGCCCCGCCTCGACGGTAGCGAGCACACCGCTAGGCTCAACCTCACTCGAGCAACCTGCCGCCACGTTGGCTGGATGATGCCCTTGGCCACGGCGCGATCCATCGCGAAACCCTCTCGAAGCCGAACACGGGGCACCGCTGCCGATGAGCGCTCGTGCCGCTGCGGGTCCCATGTCGTTGGCTCCCCTCGAGCCGGGCGTGTAGAATCCTTAGGGGCTGCGGAGTGGCAGCCCCTGGTTACTGCAGGCGCACGCGGACGGAGTGGAACAGGGCTTCGTCGGCTTGGCGTGCGAACTCTTGGAATTGGCCGTAGGCGCCGGGCTGTACGCGGCCGGCGGGTAGCTGAATTTCGCGATCCAGCACGAGCGAGCTGCCTTGTTGGGCGTCGCGCACGGTGACTTTGCGCTCGCCGTCGGCCACCACCTTGGGCGGCGCGAGCCGTTCGAGCTGGGCGCCCGGCGGCAAGTCGAGCGTGAGCTTGATGCGCTGGTGCGTCGCGTCCACGAGCAGGAGCGGCGTTTGGCGCGCCGGCAGCACCGCGAGCTGGCTGAGCCGCGCGCCGAACGGCGGAGAAACGAGCAGTGAGCCGCCCGAGCGCTCGGCGAAGCCCTGCACGTGCCCTTGCACGTAGATCTTGAGCGGGCTGTCGAGGTCGTCGAAGTGATCGACGCGGTATTGACTGAGCTGGATGCCGCGCAGCTCACGCCCGAGCAGGCGCGACTCGAGCACGTCGCGCAGCTGATCTTCCGGCAGCTGGCTGAGCGCGCTGCGCAGGCCGGTCGCGTATTTGCCGGTGAAGCTGAGCGTGAGCGACACCTCGGCCGCGCCCGTCGGCAGCAGCTTCAGCGTGCCCTCGTAGGCCATGTCGTCGAGCGTGCCTTCGCTCGGCGTGCGCGTGAGCTCGGGCGAGCCGCTCGAGAGCAGGTACGCCGGCATGCCGCGCGCCTCCGCCGGGACATAGCCGAACGGCGCGTACTTCGAGCCCAGCGTGAGCCAAGTGCCCTTGTCGCCGCCGACGCGGATCAGCGGCTGGGTGAACAGCGCCTGCTCGGAGAACGGACCCGTGGGCGGTAGCGCCAGACGATTTTGCGCGGCCGCGTAGGCGACCGGAATATCGAGCGCTTCGCAGAGCGTGATGTACGCGCGCCACAGGTTGCCGTTCTTGCCGACCACCACGCGCCGGCCGTCGTCCTCGTCGCCCTCTTGCACGTTGCCGACGACCCAGCGGTACAGCTTGCGGGCGCGTTCAGCGGGTTGGGTGGCGGGCGAGACGATGCGCTGCGCGATGCGCACGATGCGCGGATCTTTGGGCGTGAGGCTGGTCACGCCGTCAGCCATGGCCCGGAGTGCGGAGCGCAGATCCGCGCCCCAGCCGATCTGCACGCTGGGCAAAAACTCGCTGATTGGCGCCCCAAACGGCTCGACCGGCGCGGCCGGGCTCTGATCGACGCGCCAGCGCCGCACCACGAGCGAACCCGTCTCTTTCACCTCGGGCGCCGGCACGTTGTTGCGCGACTCGATCTGCAGCGGCCGATCTTTCGGCGACACGACCACGAACTCGGAGCGCGCGTAGGCGATGTTCTCTTCGCGGAAGAACCAGCGCGGGCCGAAATAGTGCGAGCCGCGCTCGCCGTCTCCCTGGTTGCTCTCGATGCGCTCGGTCTCGACGTAATCGCCGACCTCGAGGTGCGGCAGCGTGGCGGTGGGCTTGCCCTCGACCAGCTCGGGCTCCAGCACCTGGCCGTTCTTCTTGATCACGCGCAGGTGCAGCCACAGTCCGCGCCGCAGCTCTTGCTCGGCGAGCTGCGAGATCGCTTCGGCGCTCTGCACCTGCACGATTTCGTGCTCCAGCATGCGGCTCGAGCCGTCCGAATGCACCCAAACCGCCGAGTAGTCGAGCACGCGCGCGGCCGTGCCGGGCAGCTTGACGCCCGCCTTTTCGTAGGCCGCGATGATGGCGCGCGCGTCGTGCCGATAAGGCTCGAGCTCGGTGGCGCCTTCGACCAGGTCGAGGGCCTCTTCGATCACTTCGGTCTCGGCGCCGCCTTCGACCGCGGCCACGAGCGCGCGCACGAGCGCGTCGGTTTTACCCGCTGCGAGCCCGGCGTCGGCCAGCGCGAGGCGCGCTTGCTGGTTCTTGGGGTTTTGCTTGATGGCGGCTTCGAGCTTGTTCCAGGTCTCTTTCTCGTTACCGGCCCGCACCATCACGTCGTAGACGCGCTCGGCGATGTCCTTGCGCTCCGGGTGACGCGCGCCGATGCGCTTCAGCTCTTGGAGCGCGGCGTCGTAGTCGCGACGCGCGAGCGCCCGGCTGAGCACGACCTCGGTGTCGGGGTTGAGCTGGCGCGCGCGCTGCGCGAGCTTGTCGGCGGCTGCGGTGTCGCCGGCCGCTTCCAGGACCGGGATTGCCACTTCCAAAGCGTCCGCGTCGTCGGCGAAGCGCTCGGCGAGCTCGCGCGCCGAGGCCGCGTACGCCGCGTACCAGCCGAGCTCGTTGTACAGGCGCGTGAGCGACGCCAAGATCGCCGGTACCTGCGGGAACTCTTTGCCGAGCCCCTTGAGCACGCGCGCACCTTCGGGCAGCCCGCTCTTTTCGGCCTCCCACAGCGCCAGCGACAAGCGCGCCGACCACAGGCCGGGGTCGCGGGCGGCGGCGCGCTCGTTGAGCTGCCGCACCAGGTCGCGGCGCTGGCTGTTCTCGTAGATGGGATCGTTGTCGGTGAAGCGAGCGGCCGCGCTGAGCGCGACCCCCGTGGCCCGCCCCGGATCGGCGACGAGCGGCTCGATCAGCACGGCCGCCACATCAGCGCCGCCGTCGTCGCCGGCCAGGTGAGCGGCGACGAAGCGCACCACGTCGTCTTTCGGATCGCGCACGCCCGAAGCGCCCACGTAACGGGTGAGGCTGTTGACGTTGATCGGCTCGGGCCGCGCCAGCGCATACGGACGGCTGCCGTCGGTATCGCTCTTCGCGTTCAGTGGGCGGCCGTCGCGCAAGAGCACGCGGATTTCCACGCTCGGGTCGGTGACCTCGATCAGCACGCGATGTCGGCCCGCGCCGAGCGCAGCGCCGGCCGCGACTTGCGTCCACGTGCCCCATTTGCGCACGTCGTGCTCGACCAGCTTGGCGTCGTCGATCCAGATGCGCAGCGCGCGCCCGGCCCACACGACCACGTCGGTCGGCTCTGCCAGCGTTACGAACGTCTCGGCGTAGTAGATGCCGCCCGGCATCGGCTCGTTCGGCTCGACGTTACAACCCGTGCGGGTGGTGCTCAGGATGCGGGGCGGCTCGCCCTGGCCGGGATCTTTGGAGAAGCGCGCCGGCCACGGACCAGGCGCTTCCGCCGGAAAGGAGCGCAGCAGATCGGCGGCCGCGTTGCTGCCGAACGGCCCGGCGACGCGCAGGTTCTCGACGCAGCCGTGCAGCTTTTGCGAGAGCCCGGCCAGGTCCTTCTCGCCCTCCGCGTAGGCCTCCGAGAGGGCCCAATCGGCCAGCTCGGCGCGGGCGCGGAAGCCCAGGTGGCCCGGATCGCGCAGCACTTGCTGCACGAACGGCTTCCAGCGGCTCCACAGGCCCGGATCGCTGGAGCGAAAACCGACAGCCTGGCGCACCGCGTACCAGCCGAGCAGCTCGGCGCGCGGATCTTCGCTCACGCGCGCAGCCTTGACCGCGCGCATCATGTGCTCGGGCGCGGGCTTCAGTCGACCATGCGAAAAGTCGTCCATGCCTCGGCCCAGCTCGGCCAGCATGTCGCCGGCTTTGAGCTCGTCGAGGCGCTTGCGCGCGTCGGTCGCGCGCTTGGCGTTGCCGTCGGGGGAGAGCAGCTCGGCGAGCAGCCAAGCGCCGGTTCGGTCCGAGTCGTCCTCGGCGTCTTTGCGCGCTTCCGCGACGGTCGGCGCCTTGGCCCCTTGCTGTCCGCTCGACTGGCACGCGAGCGCGAGGCTCAGCGCGCACACCAGGGACGTGACGTTTCGAAACGAGCTCATGGCTTCACCATCAGGCGCGGGCTGAACGCAGAATCGGCGTCCTCGCAGAAGCGCTTCCACGCCTTGTAGTCGCTCGGCTCGACTCGCGAAACCTTCACCTCGAGCCTGCTCTTTACGATCACCTCACCGCGCCCCTGCTCGACCTTCACCGAGAAGGAGCCGAACGGCGTGCTGGCCGAGCGCTCGACCGGCCCCGACACGACCTTCGCGTTCGGCGGCAGCTTGATGCGATAGGTGTCGTCGATGGTCGTGAACGCGATCAGCTCGACCGGTTGGCGGCGCTGCGACAGCGACGCGAAGTTCGACGTGAGCCGGAAGCCGCTCGTCACGGGCATGCTCAGCGTGTCGCCTTCGTTGCGCGCAAAGCCCGGAGCGCTGGCGCGCACCCGGATTTTCACTGGCTCTTCGTTGTTCGCAAGATCCGACGTGACGAGCCCTTGCGCACCCTCGTTGATGGAGACACCCGGAAAGTCGCCGCCCAGGTCGCGCGTCATGCGCTCGCGGCGCGTCGCTTCGGCGCCGTAGGCGTCGCGCCACGAGGCCGCGTTGTAACCACCGGTGGCGTACTCTATGTCGAGCTTGGCCGAGCACTTGGCGTCGAGGTCGACGAGCAGCTCGCGGCGCACGAAGTTCTTGGCCGGGTCCGCGTCGGGGATGCGGGTGAGCTGCGCCTTGCCGTCGTTCACGTGCAGCACGACCGCGCCCACGTCCATCTTGGGGAGCTCGTTGATGCCGGTGTGCTCGGCGGTGCCGTCCAGGTACAGGTTGAGCGACGGCACGTAGGCGATGGCGTGGTCGAACGGGGCGAAGCTCGCGATTTTCGAGCGGAAATCGCCGCGCATGCGCGTGCGTGTGACCACGATCGTGCTGTTGATGCCGAGCTCTTTGAGCAGCGTCACGATCACGGTCGCCTTGTCTTTGCAGTCGCCCCAGCCGCGCGCCACCGTTTGCACGCAGCGCCGCGGCTTGTAGCCGTAGATGCCGAACTCGAGCGCCACGTAGCGGGTGTTGTCGATCACCCACTGGTAAACGGCCTTCACCTTCTCGAGCTCGGTCGTCTTACCCTCGGTGATCTTCTTGGCGAGCTTGCGCGTCTCCTCGTCGAGGTCGAACTGATCCTTGATCAGGCCCCAGTACCAGCGGCCGAGGTCGTCCCAGTTCTTGTACGTGGAGACGTGCACCGAGCCGAGCACCTCCGGCCACGGCGGCATGGCGGGCTCGGGGTTGAGCGCCGCGATCTCTTTCGCCGCAAAGCGATAGATGCGCTCGTTGCCCTTGACGCTGTCGCTGTAGGTGAGCCCGGGCACGTTCTGATCGAAGTAAAAAGTGCGCTGTTTCGGCGTGATGAGCACGTATTCGGCGTTGCTGACGGGCTCGCCGCCCTGCAGCGCCACGATTTCGCCGAAGTAGTTGCCGAACTCGTTGCGCGGCGTCACGTCGTCCACGCGGTAGCGCAGCTCGACCACGTCGCCCGGCTCGAGCCGCGGGAACTGCACGTAGAAGGTGCGGGCCGAGGTGTACATCGAGATCGACGGATCGTCGGCCGAGCCCTCGCCGTACTCGACCGCTTCGTCGATCTTACCGTCGGCGCGGAACACGCGCGCGCCGCGCAGCTGCACCACCTGGCGATCCGACTCGTAGGCGAAGCCGTACTGGCGCCCGGCGGCTGCGGCCGGCTCGGTCATCGGCTGAAACACCACCTGGCGAAACTGACTCGACAAGCCGTTGTCGAACACGGTCGTGACCGTGAGGTCGCGCAGCGTGCGCCGCGGCTGACCGGTGGTGGGAGCGAAGCGCTGCTTCAAGAACTGCTCGGAGCTCCAGGCGTAGGCCTCGTCGGGGCGCGGCTTGGCGGGCTCGAGGTGCTCCAAGTACTCGCGCACATCGCGATCTTGCGGGCGAATGCGCAGAATTTCGCGCAGGCTGAGCAGCTGCTCGTCGCGGTGGCCGAGCTCACCTTGCAGCTCCGACAGCGCGCGCAGCGTGCCCACGTCTTCCGGAGCCAGCTCGAGCGAGCGCTTGTAGGTGGCGGTGGCGCGCTCGGCTTGTCCGAGCGA
Organism: Myxococcota bacterium; assembly: GCA_048498935.1. Taxonomy (GTDB): domain Bacteria; phylum Myxococcota_A; class Polyangia; order Polyangiales; family Polyangiaceae; genus PMG-095. The sequence goes on along the minus strand of JBEHXA010000258.1, from coordinate 1,806 downwards.
GCGATAGGCGCGCGCCGCGACGCCGAGCGCCCACTGGTTGCCGTTGTAAGCCGACAAGAGCCGCTCGACCCAGCGCTCCGCCTCGTTGCGGTTGCGGCGCGCGATCGCCAGATCGATCATCGACGTGAGGTACGTGCCGTCGTCGAAGCGGCGCATGGCGTAGCGCTCTTCGGCTTCCGAAGCGTCGGCGGAGCGACCCAGCAAGCGCAGCTGGCTCGCGTACATGTTGAGCAGGTTCACCGAGCTGGGTGAGCGCCGCACGGCTTGCTCGAGCACGCCGAGCGCAGTGCGCGGCAGGCCCGCCATGTTGTAGAGCTCGACCCGCCCCGCCAGCGCGAGCAAGTCGTCGGAGTCTTCGGCCAGCACGCGATCGAAGATCGGCGAGGCGTCGCGCCAATTCGGGCTGTTGCGGCGGTGCACGGCGCGCGCGTTGAGCAGCTCTTTCGGCGTCTTGGACGACTTTTTGGCCAGCGCTTCGGCCTTGCCGAGCCACTCGTTCTGCTGGTTGCGATCTTCGGCGAGACGGCTCGCGAGCAAATACCGCTCGATGGTCGGTTCGGCGTCGGCGGCTCGCTGCGACAGGTCGCGCGCCTTGTGCAGCGCCGGGTCGTCACCGTTCGTGTCGGCCAGATAACGGGCGTATGCCTCGAGGTCGCGTGAGCTCGCTTGCTTGCCCGACGTGAGCTGCTCGAACAGCGGGACCGGACCGAGCGCCTTCGGCTTGAGGGCCTTGTCCGGCGCCGTCGTGACCTGCGCGGCTTTGCGAGGCGCGCGCTCGGCCGTCGCTGGCTTCGTGGCGCGAAGCCGCTCGGAGGCCTTCTGGCTGTCCGCGATGTCGATCGAGGCGGTCAGACCTGCGTCGGGGAGGCCCTGCTCGTCGGCGAGTCGCAGCGACAGCTCCGGCGCTGCGTCGTCACCACACACCTTGAGCAGCAGCGGGTTCGGTCCCGGCGCGAGCGTGAGCTCGACGCCGGCGCGATCGAAGTCGTGGCCGCGGTACGCCTCGTCCCACAGCGCCAGCTGTCCGTTCCAAAACAGCTTGAACGCACCGCCCGCGCCCACATAGGCGCGCACCTTGCGAGTGCTCTTGAGCAGCTTGTCGTCGCGCACGAAGGTCGTCGCGTAGACGCAAACCTTGGTCTCGGGCCGCACCAGCGCGCTGGCGTCGAGCCAGCCGAACGGAAAGGCGCTGCTGATGGCGCGGTAACGCACCGGCCGCTCTTTTCCGGTGAAGGCGCGTCCGGGCGTGATGGGCGCGGTCAGGTCGGTCTCGGGCTCGAACACCTGATCGAGGCCGGCCTTGCCGTCGTTGTCGAACGGTCCGACCACCAAAAAGCTGCCGACGTAGCCGAGCGCGCGGATCTTGTCCGTGGCCGCCTTTTGATCGCCGCGTCGCGCCCGCGCGAACGCGCTGAGCACCCCCGCGTAAGCGCGGGCGTCAGCGCCGAGCTTCGGGTTCTTCGCCGAGGCGAGCAGCGCTTCTTCGATCTGCTCGGCATCGGCGCGATCCCAAAGGCTCCAAATGCGATCGACCGCCGCATAGGCTTCTGGACCGCGCGCGCGATCCAAGCCCTCGAGCGCCTTGAGCAGGTCCGGGTGAAATACCGACGGTACAGCCTGAGCCTGCTCGCTTTGCCCGGCTACGAGCGAAACGACGCACACCAGCGCGACTAGAAACCGCCTCATGCAGCCCCAGGCGGGGCTTGTCCTACCGAGACTCATCTTGGAGGTGTCAGTGATGAAGAGCGGCCACGGCTCTCCTGGTCCGCCGGCTTGTTGATAGCCAAAGGTGAAGCCGCTGCCGGA